>NZ_JBOEQD010000004.1:0-218911 GCF_050689125.1 Rothia sp. L_38
GGGTAGTAAATTTCAAGATGCTCAATTTTGTCGTTGATTTCCTGCTGTTTGTTGGAGGATTGTAGGGTGATGATTGGGATTTTGGTGGTTTTTGAGAAACCGTAGATAGTGACCATCGATTATGTCCTTTTGAATGATTCGAACGTAGGCAGCTGATGAGCCTTATTGATCCTCGACTTTGAGGGCACCGATGGCGTACAATTTTTTGAGAAGAAAGGTTGTTTTCAAGACTTGGCTGTAGATTGGGTCTTGTAATCCGGAGGCCGCAGGTTCAAATCCTGCCCCCGCAACCAAGACAAAGACCCAGTTCATTAGAACTGGGTCTTTTTGTTTATCCAATTATCGACACTCGCTGAGACTCAGTTAGTAGTTGATATAGGGGAGTGGGTTTTGCGGAAGGGGGTTGGGCTAGTTTTTATCGTCGCTAATATTTTCCTGTAGGTAGCCGAACCAGCCCAAAAAATTGAGCGCTAGTACGCAGGGTATTACATAGAGCAAGAGACCGGTCCAGGAGAAAGTTATGTCTTCAGTGCTATTTCTGACTAAGAGATTTATGTTGAACTGGAGTCGCAGGAAGTAGATGAAAAGCCCCAGCGCTAGTCCTAAGAGATTCAAAGGAGCAAGGTGTTTCCATAGAGGCTTTTTATCGCGAGGTGTATCATTCATCTAAGTCTTCAGCTCCTAGCTATCTAGCTGTACACTGTGAGGGTGCTGAATTCTTCTTGGCACCCTCATTCGCATTTTACCTCTAGGGAAACTCATGTCTAAATACATACCGCGCCACGCCGCGCCCAAAAATACTGGCAAACGCCGGGCAACGGCTCTTTCACTCACCGCTCTGCTAGCCCTGAGCATGGCCCCGGCCAACGCAACTGACACCGCGCCCCTGACTGAAAACAGCCAGGCAGTACAAGAAGCAGAAGCACTCACTCAAGAGGCACTCACCAGTGAGGGTAGCAGCCCCGCAGCCATCTACAACGATGCTCCCGAAGCGCTCACTAGCGTAAACTTCTACGACGCTCCGGCCCAGCTACCCGCCGCTAACGGCGCCCTCATCAAGAAGGAAAACTTTACCTTCAAGGTCGACGCCAACAACGTCATTGCCCACCCCGTAGCCCAGGCCCAGCGGATTATGTATAAGTCCACCGACCACCGGGGCAACCCTGTGGCTGTCACCGGTACCGCACTCACTACCACTAAACGGTGGGCTGGCCCCGGCGAGCGTCCTATCATCGCCATGGCCCCCGGAACCCAGGGGATCGGGGACTCCTGCGCACCTTCCAACCAGTTCGCAGCTGGTAGTGAGTACGAAAGCCTTGTTATCACCTCCCTGCTGAACGCTGGCTACAACGTCGTGATTACCGACTACATCGGCCTGGGCACCGCTGGAACCCACAGCTATCTCAACCGCGTAGACCAGGGCAACGCAGTTCTGGACGCCGCCCGCGCAGCTACCGCCGCCGAGCTTGGCCTGGGCAGCGCAACCTCACCCATCGGTCTCTGGGGCTACTCCCAGGGCGGTGGTGCGGTGGCATCTGCCGGTGAACTCCAAGCAAGCTACGCTCCCGAACTCAATCTCAAGGGCATCTATGCGGGTGCCGTCCCGGCTAACCTGCAGGCTGTCACCAGCTTCATTGACGGCGGTCTTTACACAGGCTTCTCCCTGATGGGTGTTGTTGGTCTGGCCGATAGCTATGGCATCGACCTGAGCCACAAACTCTCAGCCGAAGGGCAGGCTGCCCTTGAGACAGTGCGTGACCAATGCACCCTAGACGCCGTCGGAACCTTTGGTTTCAAGAACACCCGCACCCTCACTGCCAGCGGCCAGACCCTGGCCCGCGAAATGACCACCGACCCCCAGGTCTCCCAGATCATGGCGCAGAATAACCTGGGCCAGCAGGGGCGGCACCCCGACGTGCCGATCCTTATCGCATCCTCCTGGGGCGATGACGTGATCCCCTACCAGACCAACCGTCAGCTGGCTGCCAACTACTGCCAGCAGGGTTCTCGGGTCACCTTCTATACCCTGGCAGGTGTCACCCACGTTGCCGGTATTTTTGAAGGCATCCCCCGCGGTCTGATTTTCCTGGATCGTCAGTTCAAGGGGCTCTCCAGCATCAACTCCTGCTGGCAGTTCTAGCTTTTTATAAAACGTGCATATAACAATAGGCCCGGGCAGGGCACTACTCCTGCTCGGGCCTATTGCACGTCTTTTTCAGGTGCCTCTCTCACAACTGAGAGGCTGACTCACGGTATAGGCTGCTCCTTACTCTGTGTTGACTAGATGAGATGGAAAAGAATTAGATACCTGCTGACAGATAGCTGACGACGCCCCAGGGGGAGGTTACGGTAACTCGATACTGAGTCTTAATGACTGCTCCGCTGGTGGTGGCGGTATCGCCGAAAGTAGCTGCCGGCATGCGGGTCATGAAAGACACCACGCTGGCACCGGCCTGACCGTTGGCAATGTTGCTCATGACCTCAATATCCCAGCTCCAGCCGTCGCGGCCGTCTGTGGTGGTGTAGTGGTTGCCGTAGCCCCAGGTGTGCATGGTGTTCTTCGTGACCATAGGAGCATCTGCAAAACGCAGGTAGTTGTAGAGCTTTGCATAGGTGGTGTCTGCACCCTTGAAGTCGTCGTTGAGGCGAATCATGGGGACGTTTGCACCAACTCCGCGGGTACCGTTGGAGCCATAACTTGCACCGCCGTTTGTAAAAATAAAGCGGTCGCTACCGGTAGGGGTGGGGCGATAGACCACATCACCTGCAACGTTTTCGATAGTTACAGAAATGATGGTTCCCTGGCCTACACCATCGATGCCGTTCACTGAGTTGATGTCAGCATCAGGCTTACCGCCTGCCGGGTAGGTCGGAGGCCAGGTGTTGGCGGTTGCGCTTGAGTTAGCGAGGGGGTTGCCTGCCTGAGCTCTGGGTAATGAATTGTCGAAAGTAAATGCTTGCAGCCCGGTAGCGCAGTTACTGGTGGGGTAGACGGCCCACTCAAGTTCTTTAGCTGCAGAACCGGTGAAGTTGCCCTGAGAAGGCCAGACATTGGACCAGGGGGGCAGAAACAATTTTTCCGTAGGTGCAGTCATCTTCAACTACGGGGGCGGACGCCGCAAAAGCAGGTACAGATGTGCTGGCAAGAATGACGGGGGTTGCCCAGGCTGCTCCGCGTGCCAGGGTGCGACGCTGGATCTGAGGTGTAGTTACGGTAGTTTTCCTCTAGTGTTGGTGCAAGGTTAGGGATGATTCTGTAACAGCTGTTGAAACAACCGTATCACCAAATCGTTTATTTGACACGTCCGTGTTCGAATGCTGAAAAAAGCTTTTCTGGCGCTACGCAGAAAAAGCCTAGTCATACCTTTTTTGTCTAGAAATTTTGGGCTAAAAAATTATTTTTGATATCTAGCTAACTTTGTACTTGCCTCTATGAAAGGACGCCTGTGTTTCCATCTCGAGGTGGCGGAAAGCAAAAAGGCTGGCCGCACCTGGTGGTGCGGCCAGCCTTTGTGTGTGAAGACTAGGGGAGCTTAGGCTGCGTGAGCCCAGTGGCCTGCAAGATCTGCTGCTAGAAGAGTGCGCAAGGTATTGGTGTAGTCGGTGGGGATTCGGCTGAAGCGATAGCCGTCGATGATCAGGGTGTTACCCAGGAAAGGAAGGTTTGTCAGCTTGGCCTGCTCAAGTGATTGCAAGTCAAGCGAAAGGCTGTTTCCGGCCTGGAAGGAGTTCTTGAGAATCAGAACTCGCTCGTTGGTGATAACCAGAAGGGAGTCACCAAAGCTGCCGAGCTTACCGGTCGCTACATCGACAACTGTCTCGCCGCGCACCATGGAATCAGCCATATGGAGAGCCTTGTGAAACTTCTTGAGCCCACCGTGGGAAGAGTGCCGCTTGACCGCAGAGCTCAGTGAGGCACTGGTGTAGGTATCAGTGGCCCAGTTTGCAAAAATCATGGTGCCCTTCCTTTAGTGACTGGTGGATCGTTTGTGAACTGTACCCAACTATACACATATTTGTCCCCCAAAGGGCAGTGGTACGAAAAAAATTTGTCCCCTATTTCTTGAATCACCTTAAATCACCCCTGTTTGGGCTAGTGAGGCCTTTTTCTGGGAAAATGCTGGGGAATAGTGTTTAATAAAAATTTACCCGTGAAACATTGTACTAGCTAGAGGGAGAGCTTATGCCAGGTTTTTTGGGGGACAAGTCCCTGCGGGTTCTGTCCCCAAGGGGGCATGCCACAATAGATAGCAGTACTACTTCGATCTCAAGGGCTATACGCACATGAAACCCCTCATTATCGGTATCGCCGGTGGAACCGGCTCAGGCAAAACTACCCTGACTAACTCCCTGCTTGAAAAGTTTGACGGTCAGGTGGGCGTGATTTATCACGATAACTATTACAAGCGCAACGACCATCTCACCTACGAGCAGCGGTGTCTGCTGAATTACGATGCGCCTGAAGCCTTCGATAACGATCTCTTGGTGACCCACCTCAAGGCTCTCATCGAGGGGCAGACTATCGAGACCCCTGTCTACGATTTCGCGGATCACAACCGGTCGGATGAGACTCTCATTGTTGAACCTCAGCCCATCATCATTCTTGAGGGCATCCTAATTTTTGCTGAGCCAGAAATCCGCGACCTGTGCGACATCAAACTCTTCGTTGATACAGATGCTGACGTGCGCATCCTGCGCCGTCTGCGACGCGATGTCATCGAACGGGGTCGTACTATTGAGTCTGTTGAGGCTCAGTACCTCACCACCGTCAAGCCCATGCATGAGTTACATGTGGAGCCCTCAAAGCGCCACGTCGACATGATTATCCCCGAGGGGGTCAACGTGGTTGCTCTCGATATGCTGTTCCACCGTATTACCGGCCAGATTGGCACTCAGGCGAACCAGCCCTAGCTGCCGCTACAGGTAGTCGTTGCTATCAGATAGCTTCCTTGCCTGTACTACATTTATTCGCCTACCTGCCGTACATAAGGGGCCCACTTCCAAAGAAGTGGGCCCCTTATTTCTGTATAGGGCTCTGTCGCACCAGCGCCACAGTATCCTTTTACTGTTTGCCGGCCTTGAGGGCTGCGAGGCGGGCCTCGAGTTCTGACTGGCGGCCAAGTTCTTCAAGGTCGTTGAACTGGGCATCAAGGGAGGAGGCGGCGAGTTCCTGCTGGCCGCGTACGCGGGCTTCTTCGCGGCGTACCTTGTCTTCGAAGCGGGAGATTTCGCTGGTTGGGTCCATGACGTCAAAGGCCTTGAGAGCGTCGTTGACCTGGGACTGGGCAGCAGCTGACTTCTGGCGGGCAACGAGTTCATCGCGCTTGCGCTTGATTTCGTTCAGCTTCTCCTTCATCTGGGTCAGGCCGGTCTTGAGCTGTTCAACGACAGCGGTCTGAGACTCAATCTGGGGCTTGATGGCGGAGGCTTCGTTCTCTGCCTGCATCTGGCGGCCCAGGGCGATTTTGGCCAGGTTATCGAACTTGTCGGCGTTAGCGGTGTCGCCGGCGGCGCGGAACTCGTCGGCCTTGTTGGAGGCTGCCAGGGCCTTAGCACCCCATTCGCCTGCTTCGCGCAGGTCTTCGGCGTGGTCTTCTTCGAGCATGCGCAGGTTGCCGATGGTCTGGGCGACAGCCTGTTCTGCTTCGGCGATGTTGTTGGTGTAGTCGCGCACCATCTGATCGAGCATCTTCTGGGGGTCTTCAGCGGCGTCAATCAGGGCGTTGATGTTGGCCTTGGTGAGCTGGGCGATGCGGCTGAAAATGGTCTGCTTAGCCATGAGGGTACCTTTCGGTGGGTGGGGAAAGCATGAGCGGGCTTGCTGTGCCTTCTTTTATTCTGTCAAGACTTGGGGGCAGATGGTGGTCTGCCACACCTTGTGGTTACTACGTTGTCAGCGAAAACTAAGCCTGTGCACAGGCACGGGGCCGTGTGTGAACAAGAGGGGGAGATGGACGGACGCCGGTGGGCTAGAAGTTGCCCCCGGCACCTCCGCCGTCGCCCCAGCTTCCACCTCCACCGAAGCCTCCGCCAAAGGTGCCACCGCCCATACCGCCGCCAAAGCCGCCTGAGCCAAATCCACCTGACCCGAAGCCGCCGCCGGAGCTGTGGTTGCTGCCCCCGAGTAGGGTACCGAGCAGGATGCCGCCCAGCATGGCTGAGTTGTAGTTACCGCCGCCGGAGTAGCCGTTGCGGTGGTTGAAGCGGTCCACGTCGGAGCGGGCGATGCGCTGGGCTTCCCCTGCGAGGCGGATAGCGTCATTGGCGTGGGACAGGGCTGCGATGGGGTCGCTGTGCTGGAGCTGCTGGGCCTCACCGAGGTGGCGTTCTGCCTCGCGGAGGCGGGTGCGGGCTTCGGCCTTGACGCCGCCCCGTCGTGCCCAGACGTATTCGCTGGCCGACGATACCTGGGCCTGGGCGGACACCAGGGTGTGCCCCAGGGCTTCGCGGGCGCTACGTTCTTGTTCGTGGGTCTGGCACACGGCGTCGAGGGCGGTATCTAGGTCTGAGCGCACCTCATGGAGGCGCTGATTGAGCAGGTAGGGGTCAATCAGGCCCGCAGCACGCTCGGCGCGGATCTGGCCAAGTACCGCCTGAACACCGGCGGCTGCGCCTGAAAGCTGGCTGCTACTGCCTGCCCCTGTGCGGGCTAGCTCCTGGGCCTGGGCAACGTCGCGGTCAGCCAAAATCAAGGCGTTATCGAGTGAGGCTGCCATCCTGCCCAGGTCGGTTTCGGCGTGGTGAATCGATTCCAGGAGGCCCTTGGCCTGGCCCAGGGCTTCTTCACCGGCGCGTAGGGCGAGAATGGCCTGGCTTCGCTGGCTGGTCAGTAACTCTTCGGCCTCAGTAGCTTCTTGGCGGGCAAAGTCGAGGCGGGCCTGGGCTTCGCTGATGTTGTCTGCCACCGCCCCGAAGGCGCTGGGGGAGTAGAGGGTACCGAGGCGATCGAGGGACGCCTGGGCGGCAGGAAAGAGCGGGGATGCTGAGGCTATGCCCTGGTTGAGGGTGGCGAGAGCCTGGGGCGCGGTTTCTTCGAGCTTGCGCAGGTTGGTGAAGTTGACAACCTGCTCGTTGAGAGCTTTCTGGGCGTCTTCGGTACGGGCAAGAATTTCGTTCAACCAGGCCCGCTGGTCAGCTTCGGTATCGGGGATTTCATCGTCCAGCTGTTTTTGCAGCTGGAAGGAGCGCTGCATGTGGTTCTTGGCCGCATCGATGGCCGCCAGGAAGGGTTTGACCTCGTCATCACCGTACTGCAACCGGGCGAACTCAACTTCCTGCTGGGAGTGGGCGATGGCGTCATCGGTGGCGACCAGCTGGGCACCTGCCCGGTTACGTAGCTCTTCGATAGAGGGCAAGGGCTGGGAGGGGGAGGGATGCCCGGAGCGGCTACCGCCGGTGCTCTTGCGGGCGGACGCTCGTGAGCGGCTCAAAGCCCAGGCTCCACCGCCTGCCAGAGCGGCTACGCCCAGAAGAGTAGCGCCGCCAGCCAGGGCGCCGGAGGCACCAGAGACGACAGAGCCCGATCCCAGCTCAGACTCAATGCCGGTGGCAGCTGCCCGAGCGGCTGCCGCATAATCGGAGTTCGCTAGCTCAGGATAGATGTAATTCTGATAAATCTTTTCCTGCTGGCTGTTAGAAAGCACCGAGGTAGAACCGGCCATAAAGTAGGCCTGGCGGGCTTCAGTGGCAATGACCAGCACCACGTCGTTGGTGCCCATGTTGTTGAGCGTGGCAAAGTCACTGGTCCACTCTGAAGAGGAGCTCGGGCTTTCAAACTGATCAATAGTTACAACAAAGAGGTTGACCTGTTTGTCACTGGCAAGCTGGCTGATGGCGTCTTCTAGCGAGCTTGTATTCCCCAGGGCCGAGGTTGTATCGCTCACCCGGACCCCGGCGTCCAAATCATAAGGGGCTGCCGCAAGAGCGGCGGGTGCAACCCCGAGTGCCAGAGCAGCGGCAAGAAGGGTAGAAGCAACAGGTTTGCGTGACATGGGGTCTCTCTTCTAGCGGTCAGCTGTATTTGAGCTCTATTGTAGCCCCGCTCACCCTTGTTCAAGTCAGCTCCGGTGATGACGTTCACCCTCAGCTCACGGTGAGACTGCTACTTTCTGCGCCCACAGCAAACACACAGGGACGGTTCATCTTCAACACAGACCGTTAGCGCATAGTGGGAGCTAAGAAAACACTGTATGCACCTGAATCCGGTGCATACCCTCAGACCTTATAAAGAAAGCTGCTTGAGATGTCACAGAACTCATGGGAACCCACTCCCGATTCGTCGTCCGCTGATCGCACCGTTCCTATGAATCAGCAGCAGGTAGCGGCTTCTGCCGCGGGCGCCTCCAGCCAGGACGACCCCACCACCGCTTTTGCTGCCCAGCAGGCTCCTGCCGCCGGGGCCTACGCCTACGCAGGCGCTGCCGCCGGTGCTGCCTACACCGGTGACTACGCTGTTCCTACCGGCCAGCCCGAACAGAACAAGGGCAAGCACGCAACCCGCACCGTCCTAGCAGCAGCTGCTATCGCCGCCCTGGTCGGTGGCGGTATCGGCGGCGGGGTAGTAGCCGCAACCTCAACCGGTGCAGCCTCAAGCATCACAACCACCAGCTCGGGCACCACCATCGTCAACAACACCGACTCCGTCAACGCTGTTACCGCTGCTGCTGCCAAGGCAACTCCCTCCACCGTGACGATTGCAGCAACCTCCTCAAGTGCATCCGGCTCGGGTTCCGGTGTTATTCTCGATGCCGAGGGGCATATCCTCACCAACACCCACGTGGTGACCCTCGATGGGGCAACCGTCAGCGCTTCTATCGAGGTGCAGCTGGCCGATGGTAGCGTCCGCACCGCCACCGTGGTCGGCACCGACCCCACCAGCGACCTGGCCGTCATCAAGCTGGATGATACCAGCGGCCTGAGCCTTACCCCTGCCACTCTGGGAGATTCTGCAGCTCTCAACGTCGGCGACACCACCGTAGCCATCGGTGCACCCCTGGGGCTGTCTAACACCGTAACCACCGGTATCGTCTCGAACCTAGTACGAACCATCGAGGTAGCCTCATCGGCAGCCGATGAATCTACCACCGACTCCGGTAGCGGCACCACTGACCCCTTCGGCAGCTCTCCCTTTCAGTTTGAGATTCCTGGCCAACAGAGTCAAAGCGCCACATCAAGCTCAACTATTGCCATCAACGTGATTCAGACTGATGCCGCAGTGAATCCCGGTAACTCCGGCGGCGCCCTCATCAACTCGAATGGCGAGGTAATCGGCATTAACGTGGCGATTGCCTCTACCGACTCATCGAGCACCTCCACCAGCGGCAACATTGGCGTTGGCTTCGCTATCCCCATCAACTATGCCAAGCGAGTGGCCGAAGAAATCATTGCTAACGGTTCAGCTACCCACGGCATGCTCGGCGCCACAGTCTCCACCTCACCTGCTAATAACGACGCTTCCGAAGCCTTCGGCGACGGCGCCCTGATTCAGGAGGTTACCAGCGGCGGTGCAGCCCAAGCAGCCGGCCTGAAGTCAGGCGATGTTATTACCGCCGTTGACGGGCGCAGCATCAGCGAAGCAACCGAGCTGACCGCCGCCGTCCGCCAGGCAGCAGCAGGTGACACCGTTACCCTTACCGTTGAGCGCAACGGCTCAACCCAGCAGGTCACCGTGACCCTGGGGGACGCCGCTAACAGCTAGCGATACATCTCTTTCATAAAAGGCTCTGCAGGCTCACGCTCGCTGTCGACCCTCTTGCCTGGTTCGCTTCGCTCACGAGGCAATTCACGCCAGCCCCGGGCCAACAGCTTCGCTGTGAACCTGCAGAGCCTACTTTTGTGACTAAATTGCTCCACCTGCAAAGCCGTGCTGGCGCCAGGCTTCAAACACCGCAATTGAGGCGCTGTTAGCCAAGTTGAGGGAACGACGCCCCGAAACCATGGGAATCTTCACCCGCTGGGTAACGTGCGGGTCATTCTGTACGTGCTCAGGCAGCCCGACCGATTCGGGGCCAAACATGAGCACATCGCCCTCTTGATACTCAATATCGGCAAAGTTAGTGCTGGCGGTTGTGGTGAAGGCAAAGACGCGGGCCGGAGCTAGAGCTGCCCAGGCGTCCTCCAGGGTTTCATGGACGGTCATGACCGCCAGGTCATGGTAGTCCAGGCCTGCCCGGCGCAGGTTGGCGTCCTCAAAGTTAAAGCCCAGGGGCTTGACCAGGTGCAGCTCGGCACCGGTAATCGCGGCCAGGCGAATTGCATTACCCGTGTTGCCGGGAATTTCAGGGGTATAAAAAAGAATCTTGAACACCCCACCAGTTTACGCGGGCTGCACGAAATAAAAGCGCGCTGTGAGCTGTTGAGAGGGTGAAGCAGTCCATAGCCTGCCCTAAGAGCGGGGGAGTATGATGGAAGGCTGAATTGTTTTGACCGCCCGCCACGGAAAGGCCAGCGCCCATGCCCCGGGTCTACCTGGACCACGCCGCCACCACCCCCATGCTCCCTCAGGCTATTAATGCCGTGGTGGAGCAGATGAAAGTGGGCGGCAACCCCTCGTCCCTGCATTCAGCGGGCCGTTCTGCCCGCGCTACCGTTGAGTACGCCCGCGAGCGCATTGCCCGGGTGGCCGGCTGCGATGCCGCCGAGATTATCTTTACCTCCGGTGGTACCGAGGCGGATAACCTGGCCATCAAGGGGCTCTACTGGAAACGTCGTGAAGCCAACCCTGCTGCGACCCGCATTGTTGTCTCGGGCATCGAGCATCATGCCGTGGGCGATGCCGTGGAGTGGTTGCAGGCCCACGAGGGGGCCGAGGTGAGCTGGGTAGCTCCGGACGCCAGCGGTCGGGTGAGCGCAGAAGCAGTCCGGCAGGCTGTGGGCGAGAGCCCAGAGACGGTCGCCCTGATAACTGTCATGTGGGCCAACAACGAGGTGGGCACCGTGCAGCCCGTCGCAGAAATCGCTGCGGTAGCTGCTGAACTCGGCATTCCCTTCCACACCGATGCTGTGCAGGCCTTTGGCACCCTACCGGTGAACTTCAAGGAATCCGGCGCCACCACCATGGCTATCTCAGCCCACAAAATTGGCGGGCCCATGGGAATCGGCGCCCTCATCGCCACCCGCAGCGCCCAGCTCATGCCCGTACTCCACGGCGGTGGGCAGGAGCGCTCCGTACGTTCAGGAACCATTGACGCTGCCTCCATCGCGGGCTTTGGGGCAGCAGCTGCTGAAGCAGGGCAAAACCTTTTGAGCGAAGCAAGCCGCCAAGCCGAGCTGCGGGACCGCCTCATCGAGGGCGTCCTAGCAGCTGTTCCCGAAGCACAGCTACGGGGGGCGCTCCCCGAAAGCGCCCAGGACCGAGCAACTGGCACCTTCAACCGCCTGCCCGGCAACGCTCATTTCACCTTCCCCGGCTGTGAGGGGGACTCCCTGCTCTTCCTACTTGATATGGCCGGGGTGGAGTCGTCCACCGGCTCAGCCTGCAACGCCGGGGTGCCCCGCCCCTCTCACGTCCTGCTGGCTATGGGTCTGAGCGAGGACGAGGCCCGCGGCGCCCAGCGCTTCACCCTGGGGCACACCAGCACCGAGGATGACGTCACCGCCCTCCTCACCGCCCTCCCCGGCGCCTGGGCCCAGGCTAAAAAGGCGGGCATGGCGGGCCACGCCCCGGACGCCGCTCGCTGGAACTAAACCCGGCTGGGCGAGGGCAGGACGCGGCTGACCGACCCCTGGGAATATCGGGTAGGACGGTGGGCCGGGCAGGCACCTGGCCGCGACCCGCTGGAACTAAATCCGGCTGGGCGAGGGGCAGGATGCGGCTGACCGACCGCTGGCTCGGGGCTGGCGTGAATCGCGACGAGCCCCCAGGGCGAGGAGTGAGAGGGTCGCGGTCGGGGCCGCGTCCTGCCGAGCCCACAACCAAAACTTTTATTGATATTGAGGACAGACTAATGAAAATTCTTGCTGCTATGAGCGGTGGCGTGGACTCGGCCGTTGCCGCCGCCCGCGCCGTTGAGGCCGGCCACGAGGTGGTCGGCGTGCACCTGGCGCTCTCTCGCATGCCCGGCACCCTGCGCACCGGCTCCCGCGGCTGCTGCACCATCGAGGACTCCATGGACGCCCGCCGGGTCTGCGACCAGCTGGGGATCCCCTTCTACGTCTGGGACTTCTCCGAGCGGTTCAAGGAGGACGTGGTTGATGACTTCATCTCCGAGTACGAACACGGCCGCACCCCCAACCCCTGCATGCGCTGCAACGAGAAAATCAAGTTCGCCGCCCTACTAGAGAAGGCCGTTGCCCTGGGCTTTGACGCGGTGGTCACCGGCCACTACGCCAAGGTCATCACGGACGAAAACGGCAATCGAGAGCTGCACCGCGCAGCGACCTGGGCCAAGGACCAGTCCTATGTTCTGGGTGTATTGACCCACGAGCAGCTCAAACATGCCTGGTTCCCCCTGGCCGATACCCCCTCCAAGGACGAGGTGCGCGCCGAGGCCGCCGAACGCGGCTTCTCGGTGGCGAAGAAGCCCGACTCTTACGACATCTGCTTCATTCCTGAGGGCGATACCCGCGAGTGGCTCGAAGAGCACATCGACATGACTGAGGGCGATATCAAGGACACGGACGGACGCGTGCTCGGCAAGCACCGCGGCTCCCAGGCCTTTACTGTGGGCCAGCGCAAGGGGCTGGCCATTGGGCACCCTGCCCCTGACGGTAAGCCTCGTTTCGTGCTAGAAATCCGCCCCAAGACCAACGAGGTCATCGTGGGCGGTAAGGACCTGCTCGAAATTGACGAGATTCGCGGTATCCGCGAAACCTGGGCCGGTCTACCCGTAGAAGAAGCCGCAGCCTTCCTGGCCGAAGAGCCTGTAGAAGGTGCCCGTTCGGCGTCCTTTGACGTCACCGCCCAGGTACGAGCCCACGCAGACCCCGTTCCCTCGACCGCCCACCTGGAATGGGTAATTGACGATGAAGCCGCTGAGCCCGGTGCCCTGCGCCTGGAAACCGTGGTGCGCCTGCACGAGAAACTGCGCGGTGTGGCTCCTGGCCAGACCATGGTGATTTACCAGGGCACCCGCGTGCTGGGCCAGTCCACCATCGCCCGCGCCTACAGCCTCGACCGAGCTGACATCACCGCTAACTAGGTAAGGTTGTGCAGGCTCGCGCTCGCTGCTGAACCTTTTGAAGCTTCTACACCCGGACAAGTCCACAGGGTGAAATCTGTGGGCTTGCCCCTGCAAACAGCACCTGAGGTTTTTAGACTAAACACATGAACACAACTCCGAAGGCCCACGACGTGCAGGCCCACGCTGACTTCGATACCCGTGCCACTTCGATGGCTGGGGTCGACCCGGCCGTCCTGGAAGAACTTTTCACTATGCGTCAGACCATCGACAACATGGATGCAGCCCTGGTGCATATTCTTGCTGAGCGTTTCCGCGCGACCCAGCGCGTCGGCCACCTCAAGGCTGAGCATTCTCTGCCGGCGGGGGACCCGGGGCGGGAAGAAGCCCAGATTAAGCGCCTGCGCTCGCTGGCTGAAGCTGCCCATCTTGACCCGGAGTTTGCCGAGAAATTCCTGAACTTCATTATTTCTGAGGTCATAAGGCATCACGAGAAAATTGCGGCTGAGGCCGAACAGAAGTCCTAGCCGCTCAATTTTCAGCCCGCAACCTACGGCCACCGGTAGGTGGTAGAAAGAGTTCCCTATGCCTGTATCGAGGCCTGCTCGCCCTGCCCTGTATTTGCCGACCGATGCCGAAATGCTGGCTGCTCGTAAGGACCTAGAGAGCCCGCTGACCTTTGATGAGCACCTGACGGTTCGGGCTACCGGCCTGGGCGCCTGGGCAGGGGATGATGTGTTCGATGCGGTGACCCGTGTCCGCGGTGAGCTGGGGGAGCCCCATATTAGTTACCTGCCGGAGCTGGCTGACCGGGGCTACCGGGCAACCCTGCTGGCACGGTCGATTGCGGCCCTTGATGGGTTGAGCGCGGACGGCACCGCCGCAGGTTGGCGGCTCACGGGCGGCTACGCTGCTGAGGGGGAGGCTGCCAGGTCGCTCTTGGAGTCTGATATCAATATCCTGGCGGATGTCGTGGGGAAGGAAAGCGGGGCTGCCCCCGGAACCATCAAGCTGCGTCTGCTGGGGCCGTTGAGCCTAGCTGCCAGTACCTACTTGAGCAGTGGCGAGCGCGTCCTCTCAGATTATGGTGCTCGGCGTGATGTTGCCGAGGCTCAGCGGGCTGGTTTTCACGGTGTGGTGAAGCTGCTGCGGCAGGCTGTGCCCGGCGCGCAGGTGCTGGTGCAGGTAGAAGAGCCCCTGCTGGTTGAGGTGGCGGCAGGCCAGCTGCCGACCTCTAGTGGCTACCGTACCCTGCGGGCTGTGCCCCGGCATGAGCTAGTGGCCCTGTTGGGGGCCCTACACGAGGAACTAGAGGGTTTGGGCGCTCAGGTAGTCACCCGTACTGATTATGTGAAGTTACACCCCGAGGTGAGGGCTACGCTTGCTAGCCCCCTGCTGTCGATGGCGGGCCAGCCCACCTCAGCGTGGGAGGCACTGGCACCCCATCTAGAAGCTGAGAAGGGGCTTTACCTAGAGGTTGTTGATCCGTTGGTCCGGGTGCCTGCTGGCGATCTGGCTCGGGGGCTGTGGCGCACCTGGTCGGACCTTGGGTTGGGGAAGAAGCTTCTCAACCAGCTGGTGCTGACCGAAACCGGTAGCCTGGCCGACACTGATCCGCAGCGGGCTACCACGGTGCTGGGGCACCTGACTGAGATAGCCCGTGCCCTGTCTGAAATCGCGCAAGATGCCTAAACCGGCTTGCCACCTAACCCCGGTACACTAGGGGAAGGCCCATTGTGAACCTCACCAGGAGACCCACCGTGAAAGAAACCATTCTTGTAGTTGATGACGACGATGCCCTGTCAGAGATGGTGGGTATCGTGCTGGCGCAAGAGGGCTACGAGACGGTCTTCTGCGACGCCGGTGACCGTGCCTTTGAGGCTTTTGCCACCCACCACCCCGACCTGATTCTGCTGGACTTCATGCTGCCGGGTATGGACGGCATTGAGGTCTGCACCCAGATCCGCAGGGAATCTGACGTGCCTATCATCATGTTGACCGCCAAGGGCGATACAGAGGACGTGGTCAAGGGGCTAGAGGCAGGTGCTGATGACTACATGACCAAGCCCTTCAAGCCCGCTGAGCTGCTGGCCCGCGTCCGCGCCCGCCTGCGCCCGCGTGAAGACCGCCATAACGAACCTTTGCGCATCGGTAACCTCACCATTGACCTGGCGGGGCACACGGTCAGCCGCGAGGGTGAGAACATCCAGCTCACCCCTCTTGAGTTTGAACTTTTGGCGAACCTGGCCCGCCAGCCGGGCCAGGTCATGACCCGCGAGGCCCTGCTAGGCAATGTGTGGGGCTACGAAAAGACCGTAGATTCCCGCCTGGTCAACGTGCATATTCAGCGTCTGCGCGCCAAAATCGAACGTGACCCCGAAAACCCCGAAATCGTGCTGACCGTGCGCGGTGTGGGCTACAAGGCCGCGGCAGGTCAGCGCTAAACAGTGGCTGGTACTTCACCTCGCGCGTCCGCTCGGACTACTGCTCCCGCTGGCCCCTCCCGGGCCTACGGGCCGCTGGCCAGCGCCCGCAGGATCTGGCAGCAGTCCCTCCAGTTTCGCGCTGTGGTGGCCGCGGCCGGCCTTCTGCTGGTGGCCTTCATCTTTGTGGGGTCTTTTATCTCCCACCAGATTGCTAACTCCCTCTTCCGGGGCAACTTAGAGCAGGCCCTCGAAGAGTCGTCGGCCGGTTTTAGTAATGTGCAGACCCTGATCAACGGCTCTGATACCACCGGCCGCACCGAGATCCAGCGCGATGTCTCGCGTTTCTTGACCGTACTCGAGAGCAGTAGCGCCGATAGCAACCGCAACTGGGTGCTTCTCAAGGACGCGAACGCCACCACCGATGGCTTTATCGTGGAGCAGGCCCAGAGTAGCGAGGTCACGGTCAGCGACGTGCCCCAGGCGCTCGCCCAGAGCGTGAGTGAGGGCACGGGGATTTACTGGCAGTCTTCGAGTATTACCTCAGCAGACGGACGCCGCACCCCGGTTCTGGTGGTCGGCACCAGTATCTCGATACCCCAGAACCCCGACTACTCCCTCTACCTGATTTATGACCTGTCGACCTCGCAGGCGACCGTGCAGTACATCAACCTGGTGGTCTGGGTGGGCTTCGGCGTGCTTCTGGTCGTGGTGCTAACTATCGTGTGGATGATTGCCCGTTTTGTGATCCGTCCGATCAGTTCTACCGCTATCACCGCTGAGAAACTGGCAGCCGGTGACCTGGATCAGCGTGTGCTGGTACGCGGCCAGAACGAGACGGCGCGCCTGGGTATGTCTTTTAACCGTATGGCTGACTCCCTGCAAGACCAGATTTCTCGCCTTGAGAAGCTGTCAACCATGCAGCAGCGCTTTGTCTCTGACGTGTCGCACGAGCTGCGCACCCCGCTCACAACGGTGCGCATGGCAGCCGATATGCTGCACGATAACCGCGATAATATGGAGCCCCTCTACAAACGCTCCACCGAGCTGCTCTATAACCAGGTGGACCGCTTCGACTCCCTACTAGCCGACCTGCTCGAAATATCCCGCTTCGATGCCGGCTCCCAGACCCTCGATACGGTGTCGGTTGATTTTATGGCTGTGCTCGATGAGGTGCTCAAGGCTGTAGAACCCCACCTGATGCGCACCAACACCAGTTTGACCGTGCACACCGACTACACCGAGATTATGGTCGATATGGACCACCGCCGCATTGAGCGGGTGCTGCGCAACCTGCTGTTCAACGCCGTAGAGCACTCCGAGGGGCAACCGATCGACGTGTACGTTGACGCTACCGAAACCACCCTGGGCGTGGCAGTACGCGACCACGGCATTGGCCTGAGCCCCGAAGAAACCGAGCAGGTCTTCAACCGCTTCTGGCGGGCCGACACCTCCCGCAAACGCACCCTGGGCGGCACCGGCCTGGGGCTCTCCATCGCTGCCGAGGACGTCCGCCTGCACCAGGGCACCCTCGAAGCCTGGGGAATCAAGGGGCAGGGAGCCAGCTTCCGCATGACCATCCCCATCGACCAGGACGTGCCCATGGGCCCCTCCCCGGTCTTGCTGAGCGGCGAACCCCTACCCCCGCCGTCCGCTCCGGATACCGGTGCCACCCCGACCGTGAACCCCGACGCCTCAACCCCCTCGGAGCCCACCGTTGAACCCTAACCTTTCCCGCCGGTCAGCTCTCGGCCTCGCCCTCAGCTCTCTTGCGACCCTCACCGCCTGCGCCGCCATTCCCACCGACGGCGAAGTCAACCACTACGCCGACCCACAAGCTACGGGGAACACCTCTACCACCGGCAGCACACCGGAAGGACCCGCCCCCGGAGCCCGCCCTACCGACATCATCGAGGGCTTCTTACACGCGGGAGCTGGAGTAACCGACGACTACAGCGTAGCCAGACTGTACCTGACTGAAGACCTCGCCCAGTCATGGAAGCCGGACGGACGCACCCTGGTGTACGATTCATCCTTCACCACGGCGTCCGTCAGCGACTCAACCTACCGTGTGACCGTGCCAGCTAGCACTCTGGTCGACAACCGGGGACTGGCTACCTCGTACACCACGGTGGTTGATACCGAAGTGGAATTCACCCTGCGCCAGGTCGACGGGGAGTGGCGCATCTCGTCCGTACCCGACGGAACGGTGCTCAGCAGGGCCGAATTCGCGGACGTATTCAACCCCTTCACCCTCTACTTCTACGACCCCACCTACACCTACGCGGTGCCCGATGTGCGCTGGTTCGCCGAACGCACCACGGTAGCTACCTCCCTGGTGAGGGTACTCCTTGAGGGGCCTGCCCCCTACCTCACCGGAGCCGTTGCCACCGCAGTACCTGCCGATACCAGCCTGACCCGGAACTCCGTACCCATCGATAACGGGGTGGCTGATATCCAGCTCTCCGGGGGATCCGCCCTCACCGCAGCTAGCGCCCTGGAAACTGAGCGCCTGCGCACCCAGCTCACCCAAACCCTCACTACTCTTGCCTCGGTTACCACGGTTCAGCTCACCATCAACGATCAGATCGTGGCAGCCCCCACCCTCGAAAACTACCGGGAACCCGCAGTCAACCCTGAGGTTGCCAGCAACATCGTGGGTATTGAAGATAACCGCCTCATCGCACGGGCAGCCCTTGATGATACAGCCAGCCAGCAGACCATCGTTGAGACCTCTGCCCAGGCTCTCATTACCCTGCCCGCTATGAACTACACCCGTAACTACTACGCCTACACCAATACGGGGCAGAACGAGGTGTGGCTGGCTAATTCCAACGGCGCTCGCTCGGTCTATCGGGGCACCCACGTGTTGGCCCCCTGTTTTGACCACCAGAACTGGTTGTGGGTGGGGGAGCAGGACGGCTCCGTGCGGGTTATCGCTGCAGGCCAGGAAGATAGTAGCGCCCAGGGCGTCACCAGCTGGACGGACGGGGAACTCCTGCACAGTATTTCTATCGCCCGTGACGGCAGCCGAGCTGTGCTGGTGACGTCATCTGTTGACGGAAGTAACTACGGGGCCTGGGTATCTGCTATCCGCAGATCGGCAGACGGCACCCCCACTGAGCTCCTTGACCCCGTACGACTGGGGACAGACATGAGCCCGCGGGGTGCAGAATGGGTCAGCGACGTTGAGGTCTTTCTCTGGAATAGCGATACCACCCAGACCGAGCTAGTTTCGTTGACCGGTGAAAATGCCCAGTACGATTCCCAGCAGGGCATTACCCGCATTGTTACGGGTAACGGTATCGACCAGGCAGTAGCTATGACCCGCGACGGTGGGCTCTATATCGTTGCGGGCCTGAGCTGGACCCGTATTGAAAGTAGTCTCAGCCAGATCAACTACTCTGGTTAGAAGATTGGTCCGGATAAGTTATCCCTATAGGTAGAGGCCCCACCGATGAGAGGGCCATGCTGGGGTGATGACGTCTACCCACCCGAACCGAGTATCACTACCCGATATTCTCACCAGCTGGAAACAGACCACCGAGCTCATCTTTCCCAGGGTCTGTGCCAGCTGTCAGACCTTCGGGCCCAGCATGCTGGGCGCTGGCGCCCTCTGCCCTCTCTGCGATCAGCTGGTGCGTCTGGCTACCCTTAACCTGCAGACCACAACCCTGCCGGGTACCCGGCTACCGGTGGTGTCTGCCGGCCGCTACGAGCACGAGCTGGGGCGCTGCGTCCTTGCCTATAAGGACGCCGGCCGCACCGACCTGAGCCCCTACCTCGCTTCGGCTCTGGCCCGGGCCCTCACCTGCCTGTTAGAGCTGAGCGAGGGTGAGCTGGAACCCGCGGAACCCATCTATCTGGTTCCCCTGCCATCGAGCAGAGCTTCTGTCCGACGGAGAGGCTACGCCCCCGCGCCACTCCTGGCCCGTGCAGTGCTGCCCTTACTGTGCTCCCCGGTGTCGGTCAAGGTGGCGGACGTGCTCGCCCAGGTTCCTGCCTGGGCGAGAGCATCGCCGGGGCAGCACAGAAGCAAAGCCCAAAAAACCCTGGGCATCGAAGAACGCTACCGGCAGATGCAGGGGAAGCTGAGGGTTGGCAAACCAGCCCTGCATCAGCTGGGACGCTACTACAGCCTAGAAGACGCTACCTGCCTGCTGGTTGATGATGTCTTCACCACGGGGGCTTCTCTGCGCGAGGGGTATCGAGTGCTGTCACACCGGGGAGCCAGAGTGCTAGGCGGGGCAACGATTGCCTATGTTCCCAAGCGGCAGCGGTATAACACAGAGTGAGGTGGCGCACCAAAAATCTTACTCTTTCCTGCGAAATGAACCGTAAAAGCCTTAAAAAAATGACTTAGGCCACAAAACGGCGTAGAGTTGCGTTAAGGAATCCACAAGACAGATTCCCCAATACCCGGCAGTCACAGGGTCGGGTATTCACCCCCTGAGAATGGAGGGAATTGTGGAACTCAACATCACCGGCCGCAACGTCAAAGTAAGTGAACGTCTGCAGGAATACGTTGAAAGTAAGATCACCAAGTTCGAAGCTCTAGGTGACAACGTAACTGACATCGAAGTCAAGTTCACCAAGGAAGGCCAAAACGGCCCCGCGGCTATCCGAGTGGAAATCACCGTTATCGGCCGTGGCCCTGTGCTCCGAGCAGAAGCAACCGGTCAAGATAAGTTCGCAGTTTTCGACGAAACCTATGGCAAGCTCCTAGAACGCCTCCGTCGCGCTCGTGACCGCCGCAAGACCCGTCGTGCAGGGGGCAAGCACCCCGTTTCGGTCTCAGAAGCAACCGGCTCACTGCCCGTTATCAGCGACCAGGTCTCCCTCACCGAAATTCAGACCGAAGACTTGCCCGTTGAAGAGGCGGCTTTCGCTGGAGAATACGACCTGCACGAAGAGGCAGATTCACCCATCGAAATCCGCCAGAAGACATTCCCCGCTGATTACCTGACCCCTGAAGAGGCAGTTGACCGTATGGAGCTGGTTGGCCACGACTTCTTCCTCTACGTCGATAAGGCAACCGGATCCCCCGCAGCGGTCTACCGCCGCAAGGGCTGGTCCTACGGTGTGATTACCCTGGGTGAGGAATCCGCCTCATAAAATAACCGCAAACTATTAGACCCCCTGCTCTTTCTACCGGCATTCGGTGGAGAAGAACTGGGGGTCTTCTTTGTGCTCACCCGGTGGTGGGGAGCGTCCTCTATTGAGTTTTTCCACCAAACGCTCTGCAGTTTCAAGCCCAGAGGTGAACGTTCCCAGCGCACCGGGGGACTAAACTAGAATAGAGTGAGCACGGTGGGCTCACCCTGCCCGCCCCCTATCAAACCAATCAAGGAGCAAACTTCAGTGGCATCTCTCTTGGAAAAGCTACTCCGCAGCGGAGACCAAAAAGTCCTCAAGCAGCTGCGTGCTTACACCGAAGCAGTGAACTCACTCGAAGACAGCTTTGTCGCTATGAGCGACGCCGAGCTACGCGCTGAGACCGACGCCTTCCGCAAGCGCGTTGAGGACGGCGAGTCACTGGACCTTCTGCTCCCCGAAGCTTTTGCTGTGGTCCGCGAAGCCTCAAAACGAACCCTGGGCAAGCGCCACTACGATGTGCAGCTCATGGGCGGCGCCGCCCTGCACCTGGGCAATATCGCCGAAATGAAAACCGGTGAGGGTAAGACCCTGGTCGCCACCGCCCCTGCCTACCTCAACGCCCTCTCCGGTAAGGGCGTGCACGTGGTCACCGTCAATGACTACCTGGCTGAGTACCAGGCTAACCTGATGGGCCGAGTCTTCCGTTTCCTGGGCATGGAGTCGGGCGTTATCCTGGCTAACCAGACCCCCGATGTGCGCCGTAAACAGTACGAAGCCGACATCACCTACGGTACCAACAATGAGTTCGGTTTCGACTACCTGCGTGACAACATGGCCTGGACCAAAGAGGAACAGGTACAGCGCGGGCACAACTTTGCCATCGTCGATGAGGTTGACTCTATTCTGATTGACGAGGCCCGTACCCCGCTGATTATTTCTGGCCCCGCCATGGGCGAAGCCAACCGCTGGTACGGCGAATTTGCCCGTATCGCCCGCACCCTGGTAGCCGGTGAAGACTACGAAGTCGATGAAAAGAAGCGCACCGTGGGCGTGCTCGAATCGGGTATCGATAAGGTCGAAGACCACCTGGGCATCGACAACCTCTACGAGTCACAGAACACCCCCCTGATCGGCTTCCTCAACAACGCTATTAAGGCCAAGGAACTCTTCAAGGGCAACAAGGACTACGTCGTAATGAACGGCGAAGTCATGATTGTCGATGAGCACACCGGCCGTATTCTGGCGGGTCGCCGCTACAATGACGGCATCCACCAGGCTATTGAGGCCAAGGAAGAGGTCGAGGTCAAGCCTGAAAACCAGACCATGGCGACCGTGACCCTGCAGAACTACTTCCGCATGTACGACAAGCTCTCGGGCATGACCGGTACCGCTGAGACCGAGGCCGCTGAGTTCATGAACACCTACGAGCTGGGTGTCGTGCCGATTCCGACCAACAAGGAAAAGCAGCGCATCGACCAGCCCGATAAGGTCTACAAGAACGAGATTGCCAAGTTCAACGCGGTGGTCAAAGATATCGAAGAGCGCCACGCTACCGGCCAGCCCGTGCTGGTCGGTACCACCAGCGTTGAGAAGTCTGAGTACCTCTCTAAGCTCCTATCGAAGGCGGGCGTCCGCCACGAAGTTCTGAACGCTAAGAATAACGCCCGTGAAGCTGCCATCGTCGCCCAGGCTGGCCGCAAGGGTGCCGTCACCGTAGCAACCAATATGGCAGGCCGCGGTACCGACATTATGCTCGGTGGTAACCCCGAGTTCGAGGCCGTCGAGACCATGAAGACCCTGGGTCTTGACCCCAACGAGAAGCCCGAAGAGTACGAGGCAAAGTGGCCCGAGGTGCTGGAGGCAGCCGAGAAGGCTTCTGCTGCCGAACACGAAGAGGTCAAAGAACTCGGCGGTCTCTACGTCCTGGGTACCGAGCGCCACGAGTCCCGCCGCATCGATAACCAGCTGCGCGGACGTTCCGGCCGTCAGGGTGATCCCGGCGAGTCCCGTTTCTATCTGTCCCTGTCTGATGACCTGATGCGTCTCTTCAATGGCCAGGCTGCTGCCCGTCTGATGGCAGGTGCCCCCGATGATACCGCTCTGGAAGCTAAGATTGTTTCCCGCGTCATCGCCAACGCCCAGGGCCAGGTTGAGGCCCGCAACGCTGAGCAGCGCAAAAACGTGCTCAAGTATGACGATGTGCTCAACCGCCAGCGCGAGGCCATGTACAAGGACCGCGCTCAGATTCTGGCAGGCGATGATCTCAAGGAACAGATTGAGAAGTTCCGCACCGAGGTTATTACGTCCGCTATCGATGCCCAGGTGGGCGAGGGCCACGCCGAAGACTGGGACTTTGAGAAGCTCTGGGAGAACCTGCGCACCATCTTCCCGGTTACCATTACCCCCGAAGACCTGGCTGAAGAAGCGGGCGACAAGACCAAGGTCACCCGCGACCAGATCGTCAAGGAAGTGCTGGCTGACGCTGAGATGCAGTACACCGAGCGCGAAGAGTCCGTGGGTGAGGACGCCATGCGCGAGATTGAGCGCCGCGTGGTGCTCTCGGCCATCGGGAAGCGCTGGCCTGAGCACCTCTACGAGATGGACTACCTTAAGGAAGGCATTGGCCTGCGCGCCATGGCCCAGCGTGACCCCCTGGTGGAGTACCAGCGTGAGGGGTATGCCCTCTACCAGAGCATGATGGGCGGTATTCGTGAGGAGACCGTGTCGATGCTCTACAGCGTGGACCTGTCGAAGCAGCGCACCCAGCAGTCGAAGATTCAGCTGAAGATTCCTGCCCAGCCCAAGTTCCTGCAGTACTCAGCTCCCTCTGAGTCCGGTAAGACCGAGGTGCATACCGAGGCAGTGAACGACCGCAGCAATGAGCAGATTTCGATTCTGAACCAGCGCAAGAAGTAGTTCAGCATAAGAAATCGCACAGACTAAAGGCCCCGAATCCTTGATGTAGGATTCGGGGCCTTTGGTCTGAGTTGAAGCGTTTAGCCCGGTATCGTGAGAACCCGGCTTTAGAGGGTCTTGTCTGTACCTAGGTAAGAAAGGACGGCCTCGTGCAGGTGGCCGTTGGTGGCTAGGGCGTTGCCGCCGTGGGGGCCGTCCGCCCCTGCCAGGGAGGTGAAGCGTCCGCCTGCTTCGGTCACGATGGGGACCAGAGCGGCCATATCGTAAAGGCCGAGTTCGGGCTCGGCAGCGGCGTCGACGACGCCCTCTGCCACCATCATGTAGGACCAGAAATCGCCGTAGGCTCGGGTGCGCCAGACGGTGTCGGTCAGGTCGATGAAGTTATCGCGCAGGCCCAAATCGCGCCAGCCGGTGAGGGAGGAGTAGGAGAGGGACGCGTCCTCGAGCTGGGCGACAGAGGAGACCGAGATACGGGTAGCCTTTGCCAGGGAGCGACCGGTGTAGGCGCCGGTGCCTTCGGCTGCCCACCAGCGGCGCTGGATGGCCGGTGCGGAGACGACTCCGACGACGGGCTTGCCGTGGTCGAGCAGGGCGATGAGGGTAGCCCAGACGGGCACGCCGCGCACGAAGTTCTTGGTGCCGTCGATGGGGTCGATGACCCACTGGCGGGGGGAAGACCCGGTTTCCCCGAATTCTTCACCCAGCACCGAGTCACGGGTGCGGACACGGGACAGCTGGGAACGGATGAGCTGTTCGGCTTCGCGGTCGGCGTCGGTGACGGGGGTGAGGTCGGGTTTGGTGTCGACGGCGAAATCGTGGGAGGTGAACTTGGCCAGGGTGAGGCGGTCTACCGCATCAGCCATGATGTGGGCCAGGCGCAGGTCGTCGGTGTAGTTAGTCATGGTCTCGTGTGCCTTGGTGTGTTTAGAGGTCTACGACGCCGAGTTCTTTCTCGGTGTCGCCGGTTTCTTCGTCGACGCGCAGGAGTTTGCGCAGGGAGTCGAGGCGCTCTGGGCCTGCGGGGCCGGCCTGGCCCGCTTCAACGTAGGCGGTCAGGCCGCAGTCGGGGGCGGACGCCGAGTGGGTACAGCCCTTGGGGCAGTTGGCTGAGCCCGGGGCAAGGTCGGTGAAGGAGGCGACCAGGGTGTCGGGTTCGACGTGGGCTAGGCCGAAGGAACGGATACCGGGGGTATCGATAATCCAGGTGCCGGGGGCTGGCTTCTGGGGCTGGAGGGCCAGGGCTGAGGACGAGGTGTGGCGGCCGCGCCCGGTCACGGCATTCACGTGGCCGGTGGCGCGTTCTGCCCCGGTCAGGGCGTTGACCAGGGTTGATTTGCCCACACCGGAGTGGCCCAGAAGCACAGAGACCGAGCCGTCGAGATACTCAGAGAGCTGCTCAACTAGGGTGGTGTCGAGCCCCTCGGAGCCTTCCTCGCTGGGGGCGCGGCCGTCCTTGGACTTAGACAGCAAGATGGTGAGCTCGACGTCCCGGTAGTAGTCCAGCAGCCATGTAGGGTGTTTGAGGTCGGTCTTGGTGATGCAGAGAATGGGGGTGAGCCCGGCATCGAAGGCGGCTGCTAGGGACCGGTCGATAAAGCCGGTGCGGGGCTCGGGGTTTTCTGCGGCGACCACGATAACCAGGTTGTCAGCGTTGGCAACGACGACGCGCTCGACGGGGTCGGTATCGTCGGCGCTGCGGCGTAGCAGGTTGGTGCGCTCTTCGATCCGGACGAGGCGGGCTAGAGTATCGGGCTTGCCGCTGGTATCTCCCACGAGGGCAACCTTGTCGCCCACCACGATGGGGGAGCGGCGCAGCTCGCGGGCGCGTACGGCGGTGACGACCCGTTCGCTGCTCTTGCCCTCATCGAGGATGGCGGTGTAGCGGCCCCGGTCTACGGTGATGATACGGCCGATTTCGGCGTCCTTGTGGGCCGGGCGGTCCTTGGTGCGGGGGCGGGAGCCCTTTTTGTTGGGGCGGACGCGCACATCGCTTTCATCCCAGGAGCGGCGCATTAGGCGGCACCTGCCTGCCACTGATCCAGCATGTTCTGCCACAGCCCGGTGAAGTTGGGCAGGGTCTTGGAGGTGGTCTCGACGTTCTCAACCACGATGCCCGGTACCACCAGACCCATCACGGCAGCAGCGGTTGCCATGCGGTGGTCAGCGTAGGTGCGCATGAGGGCCCCGTGAGCTACGGGGGCGGTGACGCAGATACCGTCCGCAGTTTCTTCGGCTGAACCGCCCAGGCGGTTAATCTCGGCGGTCAGGGCGGCAAGCCGGTCGGTTTCATGGCCGCGCAGGTGGGCAATGCCGGAAAGGACGCTGGTTGCCGGCGAGAGAGCGATGAGGGCAGCGACGGTGGGGGCTAGCTCACCGGCCTCGGCCAGGTCGAGTTCAACACCGGGCAGTCCGGACGCCGCGCCGCCGGCAGGGCCGGTGACGGTCAGGTTCCCGTCGGCCAGCTCTACCCGGGCCCCAAAGAGGGGCAGAATCTTCCGCCAATGGTCCCCACCCTGGGTAGTGGACTCGGGCCAGCGCGGAACCGTCACCGAGGCCCCGGTGGCTACTGCAGCAACCAGGAAGGGCCCAGCGTTAGAAAGATCGGGCTCAACGGTAACCTCAAAGCCGGGGAAGCCACCGGGGGCAACCGTCCAGGTATCGGTGCCGTTGAAGTCAACGCTAATACCGAGCTCACGCATGGTCTCAACGGTCATCTCAATGTGGGGCATCGAGGGCACCGGGCCACCCTCGTGCCGCAGCACCAGACCCCGTTCAAAACGGCAGGCAGCCAGCAGCAGGGCAGAGACAAACTGGGAAGAACCCGAAGCATCAATGGTCAGTTCGGGCACCTGCACCGAACCGGCAGAAACGACGGTGAAGGGCAGGGAGCCGCGACCGGCGTCCTCAACCTCAACCCCCAGGCCCCGCAGGGCCTCAATCACCGGCAGTATGGGGCGCACCCGCGCATGCTCATCGCCATCGAAATGGAAAGTACCGGGCAGCAGAGCAGCTACCGGGGGCACAAAACGCATCACAGTACCCGCCAACCCCACATCAATGGAGGCCTCACGGGCATCGGTCGCAGAAAAATCTAGGGGAGTCACCCGCAGATCAGGGCCAAAGGCACTACCGGTTTCAATCTCTTCAAAACGGGCACCCAGAGCAGTCAGCGCGGCTACCATGAGCTGCGAATCGCGCGAATGCAGGGGAGCATGAATCACCGAGGGGCTATCGGCTAAAGCCGCCAGCAGCAGGTAGCGATTGGTGAGCGACTTAGACCCGGGAATCTCCACCCGGGCATGGGCACCGCCGGGCACCGTAACGGTGGGCGCTAGCCAGTCTCCAACGGCAACTAGGGGCTGCTTGGTCGCATCAACCACAAATAAAACCTACTTCGGAATCAGTTATTACGGCGTACTCCCTCCCTATTTTAGGTGGGCGGGGCGGCAAACAAGAAAACCCCGCACCGGTTTGGTGCGGGGTTTATCGAAAGTTCGCGGGAGCTTACACCCGGTAGGGGCCAGCTTAGGCGAAGAGGTCCTCAACCTTTTTCTGGGCGTCAGAAGCAGCGTCCTGAACATCGGATGCCAGCTGATGGGACTTCTTAGCTACCTGATCACCCAGCTTGGAAGCGCGCCAGGCCAGTGAGGGGTTACCGTCGGTATCAACAGCTGAGATAGCAATAGCGCCCAGCAGGGAGCCATTGAGCACAGCAGCATTGCGGCGGGCAGTCTTCTCTTCCTTAGTCTTTGCCTCGGTAGCGCGATACTCAACGTAAGAGTTAATAGCACCGGTAGCCAGCAGGACGCTCGCAGAAAGACGGGGCAGCTTACCCAGGGCAAAGAGGGCACCGGCAGCTACCTGAGAGCCAGCCAAAGCCTGGCCCACCAGCTTCTCCTGGCCACGCAGCACAGAAAGCTGAGGGGCAGAAGTCGCAGCCAGATTAACCACCTTAGCCAGGTGCTTAGACGATTCGGGGTCACGCAGACGGTCAACACCCGAGATAATAAAGCTTGAAGCCAGCAGAGGGCGAGCAAAACGGCGAACCAATGACATGAGTTCCTCCTTCACGGGGTGCGAGGCCCCTTTGCGGTGTATCACAGATACCTAACACTACTAAGCATACATATAGACCGGCGGGTTCAGCCACTTTACAGCACCACTAGCGCAAAATTACTTTGATGCTGGGGAATAAACTCGCCTCTCTGTCGTTACACATGACGAGATTTGTTCAAGGTTTCTCAGGCTCACACTCGCTGTCGACCCTCTCGCTGGTTCGCTAGCGCTCACAAGCGATTCACGCCAGCCCCGAGCCAACAGCTTCGCTGTGAGCCTGTTCAACCAGTACAGGCTTCGTTGTACTCGGCGCGTAGCTGCGCCCATTGGCAGGTACAGTAAGACAAAAGACCACAGCACACCTGGAGGGAAATGACAGCCACGCCCCCGGCCCCCAGCACTGAACCTGCACCGACCACCGACGTCCTCGCCCCCGAAGGCAACGAACCCGATGTGCGCTCCCGCGAAACCAACGCCGAGCGTAAAGCCCGTTTCGAACGAGAAGCCCTGCTATACGTAGACCAGCTCTACGCCGCCGCCCTGCGCATGGCTCGCAACCCGCAGGACGCCGAAGACCTCGTCCAAGAGGCCTACATGAAAGCCTTCTCCGCCTTCCACCAGTACAAGCCCGGAACCAACCTCAAAGCCTGGCTCTACCGGATCCTCACCAATACCTACATCAACGTCTACCGCAAACGCCAACGCGAGCCCTACCAGGCCAACACCGACACCGTCGAAGACTGGCAGCTAGCCCAGGCAGGAGCCCACGACTCCAAGGGCCTACCTTCGGCGGAGAACGAAGCCCTCGCGCACCTGCCCGACAGTGATATCAAAGAGGCCCTGCAGTCCATCCCTGAAGACTTCCGCATGGCCGTCTACTACTCCGATGTTGAAGGGTTCTCCTACAAGGAAATCTCCGAGATCATGGACACCCCCATCGGCACCGTCATGTCCCGACTGCACCGCGGCCGCAAACTGCTCAGAGACAAACTCACCGACTACGCCGCCGAACGCGGCATCAAAACCACGACCACCGGCAAGGTCGGCACCCGCCAAACCGCTAGGGCCTAAGAAAGGAGCCACCAATGACCACCGTACACAACCCGAGCCCCTCTACCCCCTGCGAAGAGCGCCTGGCCAAAATCTACACCTACATTGACGACCCACTCAGCTGCCAGGACCTCGAAGAACTCCAAGCCCACCTGGCCGAATGTGAAACCTGCGCCAAGGAATACGACCTAGAGTGCATCATCCGCCAAGCAGTGCGCCGCACCTGCAAGGAAACCGCCCCCGTCGACCTCAAAAGCCGTATCCGCGCCTGCATCGACGACATCCATACCGGAGGGCACCCGGCAGCTAACTAGCCAATAACAAAGGGCCCCTACTCGCTTCTGCGAGTAGGGGCCCTTGTTGATTGCCTTATGAGTTGGGGCGCTTACCGTGGTTAGCGCCACCCTTACGGCGATCCTTACGCTTGCGACCGCGCTTGCTCATGAGAGCCTCCTTGATCAAGGTGGAGTGCCCGTCAGGATAACGGAACACAAATGGTCGATAGCACCTTGGAACAGGCACTTCTCACTATTTTCGCATACCTTGGCTAGCTTTGCACACCCCGGGTTGGTCACAGGGGCAGGCACAAGCCAGGGGCTTCCTTAAACGGGCTCTGAAATCTGAAGCCAGTTGTACCAGCCGCGGTGCAGAACCAGCCAGGCGATCAGGCCGTAGCCGGACTGGCCGGGGCGGCCGTCATTTGCTGCCAGGTCATTGCGCCACTGCTCATGGTGCAGCAGGGGGTTGAAGGTATCAACGTAGACGTGGTTACGGCGGGTCACCACATCGGCGTAGGCTGCCGACAGGTCGGCAATCTTGCGGTTGCGCTCAGCATCGAGAGTGGGCGGGGGACCAACAACTAGAACCTTCACATTGTTCTGGGAGGCCATATCGACCATGTTCGCCAGGTTCAGGCGGGAGCGGGCACTGGTGAGGCCCAGGTCGATGTCGAAGGTCGAGGGGGCAATGACCAGGCGATTTTCGTGGCCCTGGGCAAAGCGACGGCTGGCTTCTTCAAACCAGCGAGCGTTGAGCTGTTCACTGCCCTCACCGGGAGCTGCCAGATTATAGGCAGAGATAGAGGCAGAGGTCTGAGGGGTACGTGCCATAACGCGCCCGAACCACCCGAGGGTGCGGGGGTCCCCGACGCCTGCGAGCAGATCATCGCCAACGGCTACAAGTCGAATTTTTCGCTGATCCACGTGTTTCTTTCTACAAGGTTGAGGGCTAGGTCGCCCCGCAACGTTGGTCTCGTTCGTTCTGTACCAGTCTAAACCCTGGAGCCTGCCAGCGCACGGTGGGCGCACCGCAAACAGGCAGTGCCCGAATCCTGACGGGCAAGATTCGGGCACTGGGAGCTGAGCGAGCGCCCTGCTTTATCGGTCGAATACCTCGGAGATGAGGTTATCGAGCTCGCGCTGGTGACGCTTACCGGTACCGGCTGCGGGGGAAGCAGCGGCAGGGCGGGAAATCAGCTTCATACGGTAGTCAATCTGGGGGAGCAGGTTGACAGCCATGAAGGGCCACTGGCCCTGGTTGGCAGGTTCATCCTGAGCCCAGACCAGTTCCGCATTGGGGTAGGTAGCAATCTGCTCCTTGATCTCTGCGGACGGCAGGGGGTAGAGCTGCTCGACTCGCACAATTGCGGTGCTCTTATCGCCGCGCTTAGCGCGCTCTGCTTCCAGATCGTAGTAGAGACGGCCCGAGACGAAGACCAGGCGGGTTACATCAGCGGGGTTCAGGTTACCCTGGTCCTCGATGACGGGCTTGAAGCTACAGCTGGTGAAGTCTTCAACCGACGAGGCAGCAGCCTTGAGGCGCAGCAGCTGCTTGGGGGTGATAACAATCAGCGGCTTGTGCGGACGGGAGTGGGCCTGACGGCGCAGCAGGTGGAAGTGGTTTGCCGGGGTCGAGGGAACAGCAACGGTCATGTTGTTCTCGGCGCACAGCTGCAGGTAGCGCTCCATACGGGCCGATGAGTGGTCAGGGCCCTGGCCCTCAAAACCGTGGGGGAGCAGCAGAACCAGTGAGGAACGCTGGGCCCACTTCTGCTCTGCTGACGAGATGAACTCATCAACGATGGTCTGGGCGCCGTTGGCGAAGTCACCGAACTGGGCCTCCCAGAGCACCAGGGAGTCCGGGCGTTCTACGGAGTAGCCGTACTCGAAGCCCATGACGCCGTACTCGGAGAGCAGGGAGTTGTAGATGGAGTACTTGCCCTGGGTTTCTGAGAGGTTGGCCAGGGGGTTCCACTCTTCGTCGGTCAGAGAGTCGTGGAGCACGGAGTGGCGCTGGACGAAGGTGCCGCGCTGGACGTCCTGACCGGTCAGGCGCACATCGCGGCCTTCCAGCAGCAGGGAGGCGAAGGCAGCAAGCTCGCCGAAGCCCCAGTTGATGTCGCCCTCGGTCGACATCTTGACGCGCTGTTCAAGCAGCTTCTTGAGCTTCTTGTGCACGGTAAAGCCCTCGGGAATCTTGCCAAAGGCCTGACCAATCTGCGCCAGCGTCTCAGCTGAAATTGCGGTTTCGCCGGCAACCTGCACAGAGTCCTCGTTCTGCTGGGCAGCAGGGCGCTCGATGTTAGAAACAGCGGCGGCGTCTGCGGTGACCAGGGGAGCGGACGATGACTGGGCTTCGTGGGTCTCAGTGAAGATCTGCTCCAGGCGGGACTGGTAGTCCTTGAGAGCGCGCTCGGCCTCGTCCTGGGAGATGTCACCGCGACCAACTAGGGACTCAGTGTAAATCTTGCGGGTTGAGGGCAGCTCCTCAATCTGCTGGTACATCTTAGGCTGGGTCATCGAGGGATCGTCTGCCTCGTTGTGACCGCGGCGGCGGTAGCAGACCAGGTCGATGACGACGTCCTTGTTGAAGGCCTGGCGGTAGGCGAAGGCGATGGAGCCTGCGCGGACGACGGCCTCGGGGTCATCGGCATTCACATGCAGCACGGGGGCCTGAATCATGCGGGCGATGTCGGTGGAGTAGGTTGCGGTGCGACCATCGCGCGGGGTGGTGGTGAAGCCCACCTGGTTGTTGACCACGATGTGTACGGTACCGCCGGTGGTGTAGCCCTCAAGCTTGGACATCTGCAGGGTTTCTAGCACGATACCCTGGCCAGCGAAGGCTGCGTCACCGTGAACCAGGATCGGCAGTACGGGGTAGTTGCCGATGCCCTGTTCTGCCAGGGTGTCCTGCTTAGCGCGGACGATACCTTCGAGCACGGTGTTGACGGCTTCAAGGTGGGAGGGGTTAGCGGCCAGGTAGACCTGGGTCTGGTTGCCGTTGTGGGAGGTGAAGATACCCTCGGTGCCCAAGTGGTACTTGACGTCACCGGAGCCGCCGGTCAGGCGGGGGTCCATCTGGCCCTCAAACTCGCGGAAAATCTGGGCGTAGGACTTACCCGCAATGTTGGTCAGTACGTTGAGGCGGCCGCGGTGGGCCATGCCGATGCCGACGCCCGAGAGGCCGGCGTCCGCTGCCTCAGAGATGACGGAGTCCAGCAGCGGAATCAGGGATTCGCCGCCTTCCAGGGAGAAGCGCTTCTGGCCCAGGTACTTGGTCTGCAGGAAGGTCTCGAAGGCCTCGGCAGCGTTCAGGGTGCCCAACACGCGGAACTGCTCGTCGCGCGAGGGCTTGGTGTAGCCGTGCTCTAGGCGGTCCTGGAACCACTGGCGCTCTTCGGGGTTCTCGATGTGCATGTATTCCACACCCAGGGTGCGGGTGTAGGCTTCGCGCAGCAGCTCAAGAATGGTGCGCAGGGGCAGGGATTCCTTTTCGCCGAAGCCACCGGTGGGCCAGTAGCGGTCAAGATCCCAGAGGGTCAGGCCGTAGTTCTCCAGACGCAGGTCGGGGTGGGAGAGCATCTGGTAGCCGATGGGGTTGGTCTGGGCAATCAGGTGGCCGCGTACGCGGAAGGCGTGAATGAGCTGCTGGATGCGGGCAACCTTAGAGACTTCTGCTTCGGGGTTGACCTGGTTGTCGCGAGCCCAACGGACGGGCTCGAAGGGGATGCGCAGATCCTCAAAAATCTGGTCGTAGAAGCCGTCGCCACCGAGCAGGTAGTGCTCCACAATCTTGAGGAACTCGCCAGACCCAGCACCCTGGATGACACGGTGGTCGTAGGTGGAGGTGAGAGTCAGAATCTTGGAGACGCCGTTGCGGGCGATGACCTTTTCTGAGGTACCGCGGTACTCGGCGGGGTAGTCGAGGGCACCTGCACCGATGATGGCTGCCTGGCCCTTAGAGAGGCGGGGCACGGAGTGGACGGTGCCGATACCGCCGGGGTTGGTCAGTGAGACGGTAGTGCCTGCGAAGTCCTCAACGCCGAGCTTGCCTTCACGGCCGCGCTTGACGATGTCGTTGTAGGCTTCCCAGAACTCTGAGAAGGAGAGCTTCTCTGCACCCTTGATGTTGGGTACAACCAGGTTGCGGGAGCCGTCGGGGCGGGGTAGGTCGATGGCCAGGCCGAAGTTAACGTGGGCGTGCTGGATAGCGGCGGGCTTGCCCTTGGCGTCCTCACCGTAGCTGACGTTCATGGAGGGGAAAGCTGCGAGAGCGCGGATGATGGCGTAGCCGATGATATGGGTGAAGGAAACCTTACCGCCGCGGGTGCGGGCCAGGTAGCTGTTGATTTCGGTGCGGTTATCGATCAGCAGCTTGGCGGGGATAGCGCGGACGGTGGTTGCGGTGGGTACGCTCAGTGACTCGTCCATGTTGGCGGCTACCGCCTTGGCGGGGCCGCGCAGGGTAACGATCTGGTCTTCTTGGGGAGCGTCGCTCACGGGTTCTTCCTTCGGGGTGGCGGGCTTGGTCGCTGAGGGGTTGCTTGCCTTGGGGGCTGCCTGTGGGGCTGACTTGGGGTCAGCCTCAGGGGCAGGGGTCTTGGGAGTGGAGGGAGCGGGGGCCTTGGCGGGCTCTTCCTTGGCCGGTGCGGACGCAGCAGCGGGCGCCGGTGCCTGCTGCGAGCTGGGTGCGCTGCCGGTTGTGCCTGCCCACTGATCAAACAGGGGCCACCACGTTTCGTCGACTGAGTTGCGGTCTTGCTCGTATTTCTCAAAGAGCTCTTCGACGAGCCACTCGTTACCCGCGAACTCTTCGGGAACCGTATGTTCTGGCTGGTTTGGCACTTCTCTTACGCCTCTTCCATCTCTTGTGATTGCTGAGTGCCAAAACCGCTTTTGGCACGAGGTGGGCGGGCATCGCACACTACGTTGGGCGCGTGATGTACCGCATATCTTTGTCTAGTTTAGAAGTGTTTTGGGGGTTCGTCCAACGCACTACTTTCTATGACATCTCACTGTGAGACTGTCTGGCAGAAATAGGCTGGCATTTCGCAGGGGGTGAAAGGGAGCCCACTGAGTAAAGCAAAAGTTATTCGCTAGAATTGACCACTATGGAAGACCCTTCTAGTTACTGCGCACCTTCGCAGCCCTCACGAGCGCTTTGGTGCGCATCATCCTTTAACCCGACCACGGGCGTCCGCACCTGCTGCGGCCAGCACCCCGCCCAGCAGGCGGTGAGAGCCTAAACCATGGAATGGCTCCTACTTCTCATGGGCTTTGCCCTGATTCTGGGTACCGGCTTCTTCGTGGCCGTAGAATTTTCGCTGGTAGCCCTTGATCAGTCCAAGGTCCAGCAAGAAATTGATAGGGGAGACGCCGCAGGTGAACGAGTGCTCGCCTGCCTCAAATCCCTCTCAACCCAGCTATCAAGCTGCCAGCTGGGTATCACCATCACCACCCTGCTTACCGGTTACACACTCGACAGCGGTATCAACGCCCTAGCCGGCGACACCATCGCGTCCTGGGGGTTGGCCCCCTCTGTGGCCTCGGCGCTCACCCTGATTTTCTCTATGGGTATCGCCACCTTGCTCTCCATGATTATCGGCGAGCTGGTGCCCAAGAACCTGGCGATTGCCGAGCCCTACCGCGTGGCCCGAACCCTGGCCCCGGCCCAGCTGCTTTTCACTAAGGTGATGGGCCCCATCGTCCGCACCGCTAACGGGTCAGCAAACTGGGTACTCCACCGCTTCGGCATGGAAGCTAAGGAAGAACTCTCGGCAGCCCGTTCACCCGAAGAGCTTTCTTCAATGGTGCGCCGCTCAGCTGACCTGGGCACCTTGGACTCCGACACTGCCCGCTTCGTCGATAAGACCCTTTCCTTCGCCGAGCTTACTGCAGCAGACGTTATGACCCCGCGCCGCAAGGTCATCATGCTCGAAGATACCGCTCCTGTTAGCGATGTCATCGAGCTGGCCCGTACCACCGGCCACTCCCGCTTCCCCCTCTACCGGGAAGACCAGGACAACATCGTGGGCGTCGTGCACGTGAAGAAAGCTGTGGGCCTTCCCCTCGATAAGCGCGACACGCTGGAAGCCGGAACGCTCATGGAGGACGTGCTGCAGGTGCCCGAAACCGTGCACCTGGACTCCCTGCTCATGCAGCTACGAGAGGGCGCCCTACAGCTTGCCGTAGTGCTCGACGAATACGGTGGCACCGCCGGCATCACCACCCTTGAAGACCTGGTTGAAGAAATCGTCGGTGAAGTCTCCGACGAACACGACACCAACTCCTTCGACGAACGCCCCCTGCGCGTGGGCAATGGCGACTACATTTTCTCGGGCCTGCTCCGCCCCGACGAGGTCAAGGACTACATCGGAACCCTCGACGTGGATGATGACCCCGCCTACGAAACCATGGGCGGCTTCATGATGGACCACCTGGGCCGAGTTCCCGAAACCGGCGACGTGGTGCCCGTTGAGGGCGGACGCCTGCGCGTAGAAAAGATGGAACAGCGCCGGGTTGACCGCATCCGCTTTATTCCCGAAGCCCTCACCACAGATGACCTCGCCGCTCGAAAGGAGGGGGCCCGATGAACGACTGGGTAGCTATCGCCCTGCTCTTTGTGCTCCTTGCCGGTAACGCCTTTTTCGTGGCCGGTGAGTTCGCCATTATGTCGACCCGCCGCTCCCAGATTGAGCCGCTGGCTGAGACCGGTAATAAGCGCGCGGTCACCGTACTTTATGCGTTGGAGAACGTCTCGCTCATGCTGGCTACCTGCCAGCTGGGTATTACCGTCTGCTCCCTGCTGATTTTGAATGTTTCAGAGCCGGCCCTGCACCACCTGGTGTCTGCACCCCTGGAAAGCTGGGGCATTCCTTACGAGGTGGCTAGCGCTGTAGGCTTTGCCTTCGCGCTGATTCTGGTGACCTACCTGCACGTTATCTTCGGCGAGATGGTGCCCAAGAATATGGCGGTATCGCTGGCTGCCCAGGGCGTTGCCCTGTGGATTGCCCCGCCCCTGGTCACGGTCTCGCGGGTGCTCAAGCCCCTGGTGGGCTTCCTCAACTGGATTGCTGACCACACCCTGCGCCTGATGAAGGTGGAACCTAAGGCCGAGGTTGCCTCAACCTTCACCCTTGATGAGCTTCAAAGCATTGTGGCTCAATCAACCGCAGAGGGAACCGTGGACGACGGCTCCGGCGTGCTGTCTGGCGCCCTGGAATTCAGCTCGAAGACCGTTGCTGAGATTATGGTGCCCGGTGACCAGCTGGTTACCATGAACTTCCCCTGTACGCCCGCTGAGCTGGAAAAGGCTGTTGCCCACACCGGCTACTCCCGCTTCGTGATGAAGGACGAGCGAGACGGCACCTACATGGGTTACCTGCACATCAAGGACGCCCTGGTCTACGAAGCTGACCGTATGGACCAGCCTATTGCCTGGTCTAAGCTACGTCAGATGTCGATCGTCAAGCCCGAAACCGAAATCGATGAGGCTCTTGCCACCATGCAGCGAAACCGGGCCCACCTCTCCCACGTGGTCGACGCCCAGGGGCAGAGCGTTGGCGTGCTCTTCTTGGAAGACATCCTCGAAGAGCTGGTGGGGGAAATTAAGGACACTACCCAGGAGCATGTGCGCCGCCGCGAAGAGGCCGCTTCAAAGCACAGCGCCGACTAGTTTCCTCTAGCTAGCTACCGGTTTCTGCCGGTGCGCGGACGCCCGCCTCGCCTTTCCTGCCCCGTGGCAGGGAGGAGGGGTGGGCGTCCTTATATTCCTAGCGGGGCGCGGGTGTGATGCGGTGTACGCACTTTTTATTTGCGAACCGTTCGCAGAAAGGAGTAGGCTGGCAGAAGCCCTATCCCTTACTCCGTACCAAAGGACAGCGCCATGCGAAAGATTTTCCCCACCGTCTCATTGCTTGCCGTATCGGCGCTGACCCTCTCTGCCTGCGGGTCAAGCGGGACGAGCGCGTCCTCGTCCTCAAACGACGGAACCCTGCAGGTCGTCACCACCACCGACGTCTATGCCGATGTGGTGGTAGCAGTCGGCGGCGATAAGGTGGAGGTCACCCCGCTCATCGCCTCAACCGCTGTGGACCCCCACTCCTACGAAGCCACCAGCCAGGACCGCCTGACCGTAAAAGACGCTGACCTGGTTGTCGTCAACGGCGGCGGCTACGACACCTTCCTCACCGAAATGGCCGGCACCGATAACCCCGACCAGATTGTGGTGAACGCGGTAGAACTCTCGGGCCTCTTTAGCGCCGACGACCTGGCCCACATGGCAGAAGAGCACAGCACCACCGGTGAAGACCACTCTGACCACGTGCACTCCTACAACGAGCACGTCTGGTACGACCTGGACACCATGAAGAAGGTAGCTGATCAGGTAGCAGCCGACCTGGCTGAGCTCGACCCCGCCAACGCGGACGCCTACACCAGTGCAGCTGCAACCTTCTCTACCGACGCTGACCAGCTCCTTGACCGTCTCAAGGCTATCGACACCGAAGAACGTACCTACCTGGCAACCGAGCCGGTCTCGGGCTACATGCTGGAGGACGCCGGTTTCACCGACTCCACCCCGGCAGATTTGACCGCAGCGGTCGATAGCGAAAGTGACATCGCCCCCCTGACCCTGCAGGAAGCCAAGGACGCCCTCACCGGCGGTAGCATCGACCTGCTGGCCTTCAACGAGCAAACCCAGACCGCCCAGACCACCGAAATCTATACCTTCGCCCAGGAAGCCGGAGTTGCCAGCGTCTCCTTCACCGAGACCCTGCCCGAGAACATCGGCTACATGGACTGGATGACCCAGAACATCGACAACCTAGAAAAGGCAGTAGCATAAAGCCTATGGCTCACTCTTCTACCCAGCTCGCCCCCGCCCTTACGGTGACCGGGGGCGGGCTTTCCTTTGGCCACCGTACCCTGTGGCAGGATCTCAACCTCACCGTCGAACAGGGCGAATATTTTGCCGTCCTGGGGCCCAATGGCTCGGGCAAATCGACCTTTATCAAGGTCATTTTGGGTCTGACCCAGCTGAGCGCCGGCAAAATTTCGGTTCTGGGTGCCCCTGCCCGCCTGGGGAACCCCGGCGTCGGCTACATTCCCCAGCAGAAGGCAATTGGTACCGAGATGCCCCTGCGGGCCCGCGATTTTGTGGGGCTGGGAGTGGACGGCCACCGCTGGGGCTTCCGCGTGAAGAACCGGGCCTACCGGGAGAAGGTTGACTCCCTGCTCGATGCGGTTGGTGCCAGCGACTACGCCAATGTGCCGGTGGGGCTTCTATCGGGCGGCGAGCAGCAGCGCCTGCGTATCGCCCAGGCCCTTGCCAATGACCCCAAGATTATCCTGGCAGATGAGGCCCTGCTTTCTTTGGACCTCAACCACCAGTACGCTGTCTCAGACCTGATTCACCGCTACAACCGGGATCACGGAGCTACGGTCGTTTTCGTGACCCACGAAATCAACCCCATCATCGACCATGTAGACCGCCTGCTCTACCTCGCGGGAGGACGCTTCACCGTGGGGTCGGTGGAGCAGGTTATGCGGAGCGAGGTGCTCACCGACCTCTACCAGACTCCGGTATCGGTGATACAGACCAACGGCCGCTACGTGGTGGTGGGCGGCGAGCACGGGGAGCACCACTGCGCCCTAGAAACCGACCACCCCCAGCTACTTGCACCCGCGAAAGGGGTAGATAACCGATGACTTTTGCGGACTTTATGGGCAAGGTCTTTGTCTTTGACCGCTACGGTGAGCTGGTGGCCCTGCTGAGCCAGTCCATTATCGCCGGGGCTATCTTGGGTGTGATCGGTGGCTTTGTAGGCCTCTTTGTGATGCTCCGCCGTCACGCTTTTGCGGTGCACGCCATCGCCGAGATGTCTTTTGCCGGAGCTGCCCTCTTCCTACTCCTGGGCTATAACGTGGTCACCGGTTCCCTGGTGGGCTCCATTATCTCTGCCCTCTTGATTGCCCTGATGGGCGCCCGGGCCCACGAAAACGATTCTATTATCGGTGCACTGATGCCCTTTGGGCTGGGGCTGGGAATCCTCTTTCTCTCCCTCTACTCGGGCAGAGCAGCTAACAAATTCTCGCTGCTGACCGGCCAAATCGTTTCAGTTGACTCTGCCCAACTGACCTCTATGATCATCGGCGGGGTGGTCATCATTGCGGCTCTGGCCATCATGTGGCGACCGCTCATGTTCGCCTCGCTTGACCCGGTGGTTGCCTCAGCCAAGGGGGTGCCGCTGAAGGCTCTTTCCATTGCTTTCATGATTGTGCTGGGTATTGCCACCGCCCTGTCGGTGCAGGTGGTGGGCTCCCTGCTGGTTCTTGCCCTGCTGATTACCCCGGCAGCGGCAGCCCTGCAAATCACAGCCTCACCCCTGCGCGCCCTGATTCTTTCAGTGCTCTTTGCAGAAACAGCCATGGTGGGCGGTATTCTTCTGGCCCTGGCAGGCTCCCTGCCGATCAGCCCCTACGTGACCACCCTGTCCTTCCTCATCTTCGTGGTCTGCCGCCTGGTGCGATCCGTCCGCCAGCGCTACTCAGCCTCGGGGCGCGTCCGCTCATCTGAAGCCGCAGCAGCGCCTAGCCCCGCTGGTGGGCAGAGCAGTTAGCGCAGACCCCGGTAATCTCAATGACGTGCTTGACCTCGGTGTAGCCGTTCTTTGCCGCAATCGCCAGGGCTAGCTCTTCAAGCTCAGGAATCTCAAATTCCCGGGCAGCCCCACAGATACGGCAGAGCAGGTGATGGTGGTGGTGCTCTGAGTCGCAGCGGCGGTAGATAGCTTCGCCGTCCTCGGTCTTGAGGGCCTCTACCTCACCGGTGCCCACCATGGACTGCAAGAGACGGTAGGTGGTTGCCAGCGACACCTTATCGCCGCGCGAGAGCATGAGCTGGTGCAGGTCTTGAGCAGAAATAAAGTCTTCGAGGGTTTCGAGGGTTGCGGTGACTGCCCGGCGCTGTTTAGTGTTGCGGATTTCGGTGGGCTTGCTGGCTGACGACGCTGAGTTGGTGTTCACGGGTCATTCCCTCGTCTAAAATCGGTCTCTTTCTGTGCCTACTGTACACCAGGTTTCTCGGGGCAGAAACGGCCCTCGCGCGGGGCGAAAAACAACGTTTTCAGGTAACAGCGTATGTGTTCAGCAGAAAGAAACCGTCAGCTCCAACTAGTCTGACTGTGGTGGGAGCTACTAGGGTGGTAGGTATGAAACTTACGAAATACACCCACTCCTGCGTCAGGCTCGAAAAGGACGGCGCCGTGCTGGTGCTCGACCCCGGAAACTTCTCCGAGGTCGAGCAGGCACTGGACGGGGCCCACCATATTCTGGTCACCCACGTGCACCCCGATCACTTCGATGAGGGCAAGGTGGTCGCTTTTCTGCGAGAGAACCCGCAGGTCACCATTCACGCTCCCGCCGCAGTGGTCGATGCTGTGTTGGCGGCCCTGCCCGAGGCTCTTGCAAAGTCAGTGGAAGCTGATGGGGAGCTGACTCTCTCGTCCTTCTCTATCAAAACCTTCGGTGGCAACCACGCTGTCATCCACCCCCTGCTGCCGGTCATCGATAACGTGGGCTACCTGATTGACGATAACCTCTTCCACCCCGGGGATTCTTTTGTGGTGCCCCACGGCATTGAGGTGGGCACTCTGCTGGTGCCGATTCATGCTCCCTGGAACAAGATCCAGGAGGTCATTGACTTCATTATCGCCGTGCGTGCCCCGCGGGCCTTCCAGATTCATGATTCACTGCTTGCTGAAAACGGTCGAAACATGATTGTTGGCCATGCAACCAACTTTGGTCAGAAGTACGGCACCACCTTTGAGTACCTGGCCCCCGGCCAGTCTGTAGAGATTTAGGAGTAAGCCCCATGAGCACTGTTTTTACCAAGATTATTAACCGCGAGCTGCCCGGCCGTTTTATCTGGGAGGACGAGCAGGTAGTTGCCTTCTTGACTATTGAGCCCTTCCAGTATGGCCATACTCTGGTGGTTCCCAAGGCTGAGATTGACCACTGGGTTGACCTGCCCGAGGAGCTCTCTGCCCATCTCTTTGACGTGGCTCAGAAGGTATCGAAGGGCCTGATGAAGGCTTTTGAGCCCACCCGTGTGGGCATGATTATTGCCGGTTTTGATGTGCCCCATACCCATATTCATGTGTGGCCCGCTGTTGACCAGAGCGAGTTCACTTTCGAGCAGGCTAACCGTAACCCCGATGCAGCTGCCATGGACGAGGCTGCTGAAAAGCTGCGGGCAGCCCTGACCGAGCTGGGCTACGGCGACTCGGTAGCTTCCTAGCCCTCCGCCAGGTAGGTACCATCTACATCAGAAAAACCCACCAACTAGGTGGGTTTTTCTGATTTAGATGGTCTTTTCTGGTGTAGTGGCTGAGTGTCTGGGGCGTAGGGGCCGACGGCCTAAAAATAAGTAAAGTGTGTTTGACATAGCCTCGTACCTGTATGTAAAGTTTATTTCACATCAACTGTAAAGCAACCTTTACATAAGGAGATGGCATGAGCATCGATAAGACCCAAAGCACCTGGGGCCGTTCTCGCTTCGGTGGTAGCCAAGCAACCCTGATACTTGTCAGTATTCTGGGTGCAACTGCACTGGCCCAGCTGCTGGCCTGGGGTATTATCGCCCTTCAGCCTGAGCAAGTCACCTGGTGGTGGGTGCCGGTTGCCTCGTTAGCTTTTATTCCGGTGTTAGCCGCCACCTTTTGGGTAGTTTTGGTCGACCGAAACACCATTAAAGGAGCCACCCGCAACCCAGAATCCAGCATCGAAAACCACTGGTACGGGAAGGCAGCGGAAACTACCTTTCACCTCATGATTGCAGCGATGGGGCTGGGTGCCGGGGCCTTCGCTATCTTCGACTGGCAGGTATCGCCGGCCCTTCTGCTGACCTCCGTCACCGTACTTGCCATGCTGGTCTTCCTTGTGAGCTACCAGGTCTACAAGCGTAAGGATGCATAGCCTGTGCAGAACCAGCTCAAAGAACTACGTGCTGAGCGGGGCTACTCTCAGCAGCAGCTCGCCGACGTGCTCGGAGTGTCACGCCAGACCGTCATCTCAATTGAGAAAGGACGTTTTGACCCGTCCCTGCCCCTGGCCTTCCAGCTTGCTGAAGTTTTCGGTTGCCGGATCGAGGATATTTTCTTCCCCGATGCTCCCGAGAACAACTAGAAGAGAGAAATGACCAGGAAAATCGGAAAAACCCACCAACTAGGTGGGTTTTTCTGATTTAGATGGTACCTAGGGCAAGGACGGGCGGGCCTAGGCGTTCTTGATGGCCTCCATAGCCTCACGCAGGGCCTTAGCCACCCGCTTCTCGCTGACGGTGTAGGCGGTGCCGAGTTCCTGGGCGAAGAAGCTCACGCGCAGTTCCTCAATCATCCAGCCGACCTGCTCCAGCTCGGGAGTCGGCACCGTACCCCCTGGCAGGGACTGCACGGCCTTATCGTAGGCATCCTCAAGTTCCTGCACGATCAGCATGAGCTGGTTATCCCGGTTGACGTTGGGCCCCAGCTTCTCAATACGCTTGGAGATCGCCTTGAGGTAGCGGGGCAGATGGTGCAGCTGAACCGCACCGGTCTCGGTCACAAACCCCGGGTAGACCAGGTTCTCCAGCTGGCTCTTCATGTCGCTCATGGCATGAATGACCGCAAGCGAGGTGGACTTCTTAATGAGCTTCTGCACCTTAGCTGTTTCCGACAGAATATCGGCAACCAGCTTGGTCATCACGAAGACCGTGTCAATGAGCTCAGCCCGAACGCTATTGAACAGGGCAGTGTACTCCGCCCTGGTAAAAGGCGGGGTAGCGGGTACCAGCTGGTCAATAGCGGCTACCGTGCAGTCACTAATGAGCGCGTCAATTGACCCGTGGGGGTTCTGCGTAAAGACCAGCTTTTCACGGTTGTTCAGGTGCTCCGAGACGTAGCGCTCGGGCGATGGAGTATTGAGCTTGAGTAGGCGAATCACGCCCCCGCGCTGGGCTCGGGTAGCTTCAGCCTCGGTGGGGAAGATCCGCACAGCAACGGACGCCCCCTCATCCACCAGGGCCGGGTAGCCTGCCACCGTCTGGGTAGCAATGACGCGCTCGACCTTCCGGGGTAGATCCTGCTCCGGCCAGTCGGTTAGACCCGAGACCTCCCGCACGGCTTTACTGCCCGGCGCCTGTTCCGGGGCGGACGCCTGTACCCCCTTGGCACCTGCACCCCGGCTCCCAGCCGCGCTGGCAGCTGCAGAGGGTGCAGAGCCGCCGCGGGCGTCCTGACCCTTCTTACCACCAGCGGCCATGGCCGCCATCTTCCCCATGGTCTCGGGGCTTGCGCCCAGAGAAGCTGCCAGGGCAGAGCGAATCTCGGCGTGCAAAAGACCCTGGAGTTCCACTAAATCCTTGCCCTCGCCCAGAATCTTATTCTGGTGGTTGCGCACCTGGAAGGTGAAGCGCAGGTGCTCGGGTACCGCATCCCAGTTGAACTCGGCCGGGTCGACCACGTGCCCGCGCAGGCGGCGCAGCACCAGAGCCAGGGCCTCAGTGAGAGAGTCAGTAGCGGGGGAGTAGTCGGCGTTGAGTTTCTCAACGGCCTGGCGGGCAACGTCCGGTGCAGGAACAAAATTCTTGCGAATCTGCTTGGGCAGGGACTTAATCAGGGCCGTCACCAGCTCCTCCCGCAGACCCGGAATCAGCCACTCAAAAGGAGCCGGTTCAAGCTGCCCTAAGAAGAGTACCGGAACCTGCACCGCGATGCCGTCCGTCTGTGTCTGGGAGGAGCGCACCCCACCAATCTGCACGCTGGGGGCGTACTCGTAGCGCAGATCAAGGGCCAGCTCCCCTCCGGAAGTGCGGGCAGTCCAGGTGCGGGGGAAGAGGGACTCATCATAATCGGCGGCCTCTTCGTCAATCAGGTTTTCGGGGGTGAAATCCAGCAGGTGCTCATTGACCCGGCGTTCCTCCTTCCACCAGCGGTCAAAATGGCGCTCAGAGACAACGTGCTCGGGTATGCGGGCGTTATAGAAGTCGAAGAGGACAGCGTCATCGACCCGCAGGTCACGGCGGCGCAGACGAGCCTCAAGCTCCTCAACCTCAGCCAGAGCCTTCTGGTTACGGGCAAAGAAGCGGTGGCGGGTCTGCCAATCGCCCTCTACCAGGGCAGACTGAATGAAAATCTCGCGGGCAGCTACCGGGTCAACCCGCCAGTACTGGATACGCCGGTCGGCAATGATGGGCAGCCCAAAGAGAGTGACCTTCTCATGGGCCAGCACCGACCCCTGACGGGCAGACCAGTGAGGGTCAGAATAAGAGTGCTTGAGCAGGGGCCCAGCCAACTCTTCCACCCACTCGGGCTCAATCTGCGCGTTCACGCGCGCCCACAGGCGGGATGTCTCTACCAGCTCAGCAGATACCAGCCAGACCGGGTTTTTCTTAAAGAGGGCAGAGCCCGGGAAAATCGCGAAGCGGGTACCGCGCGCCCCCCGATACTCGTGGCGGTTCTGCTCATCCTGCATGCCGATATGGGACAGCAGACCTGAGAGCAGTGACTTGTGCACCTCGGTCTCACTGGCAGCCGGGTCAATATCGCGCCCGCCCTCAACCGTAATACCGGCCGACCGGCCAATCTCCCGCAGCTGGGCAAAGAGATCCTGCCACTCTCGGATTCGCAGGAAGTTCAGGTACTCCCGGTGGCACATCTTGCGGAACTGGCTCGACGACAGCTCTGCCTGCTTCTCATTGATGTACTGCCACAGCAGCAGGTAGGAGGTGAAATCTGACTTCTCATCCTTGTAGCGGGCGTGCAGGGAGTCTGCCTCACCCCGGTGCTCGGCCGGGCGTTCGCGGGGGTCCTGGATGGTCAGGGCAGCAGCCAGCACCATGATTTCCTTGGCAACACCTCGCTTGGAACCCTCCACAATCATGCGGGCTAGGCGGGGGTCAACGGGAAGGGCCGCCATGGCGCGCCCGGCGGCAGTGAGCGGTGAGGACGGACGCCGCCCCCCTCTACCGCGTGCCCCGCGCGTATCGCGGGGGAGGGCGTCCGCCCCATCACGGCCGGGGGTAGCAAGAGCTCCTAGCTCGCGTAGCAGGTTAACGCCGTCGTTGATAGCGCGGGTTTCGGGCGGCTGAACGAAGGGGAACTTCTCAATATCGGCGGGGGACTTGACCACGCCGATCGCGGTCATCTGCAGAATGACCGCGGCCAGGTTGGTGCGCAGAATCTCGGGGTCGGTGAACTCGGCCCGGGCCTGGAAGTCCTCTTCGGAGTAGAGGCGGATAGCGATACCGTCAGAGACACGGCCACAACGGCCCGAACGCTGATTGGCGGAGGCCTGCGAAATGCGCTCGATGGGTAGGCGCTGCACCTTGGTCCGCGCGGAGTAGCGCGAGATACGGGCGGTGCCGGTGTCGATCACGTACTTGATGCCGGGCACGGTCAGGGAGGTTTCCGCCACGTTGGTTGCCAGCACGATGCGGGGCCGGCCACCGGGTTTGAAAACCCTGTGCTGCTCAGCCATCGACAGGCGGGCGTAGAGGGGCAGCACCTCGTAGTCGGCCAGGCGGCGGGTGGATCGCACCATATCCTCGATAGCGTCGGCCGCGTCGCGGATTTCGCGCTCGCCCGAGAAGAAAATCAGAATGTCGCCGGGGGCTTCTTCAGAAAGCTCCCGGATGGCGTCAAGCACGCCCTCAATCGGGTCGCGGTCGTCGTCCTCGAGGCCGTCACCGGCGTCCGCCTCGTCCTCCCCGCCGTCGCCGGTGCGCGGCTCGCTCAGCGGGCGGTAGCGGATCTCGACCGGGTAGGTGCGGCCGGAGACCTCAATGATGGGCGGGGCATCATCGGGTAGGGTTGCCTCGGCGATTTCTTTTTCCTCGGGGCTGAGGGTCTCGTCGACGATGCCGACACCGGGTACAAAGCTGGGGGAGAAGTGGCGGGCGAAACGCTCGGGGTCAATGGTGGCTGAGGTAATGACGATTTTCAGGTCGGGGCGCTGCGGCATAATGCGCTTGAGATAGCCCAGAATGAAGTCAATGTTGAGGGAACGCTCGTGGGCCTCATCAATGATGATGGCCGAGTACTGGCGCAGCAGCCGGTCGTTTTGAATTTCGGCCAGCAGAATACCGTCAGTCATGAGCTTGATAGCGGAGTCTTCGCCCACCTCTGAGGTGAAGCGCACCTGGTAGCCCACCGTTTCGCCGATTGTCTGCCCCAGTTCTTCGGCGATGCGTTCAGCTACCGATCGGGCGGCCAGACGGCGGGGCTGGGTATGGCCAATCATGCCCTTCTCCGCCAGACCCAGTTCCAGGAGCATCTTAGGCAGCTGGGTGGTCTTACCGGAGCCGGTTTCACCTGCGACGATGGTGACCTGGTTATCGCGGATCGCTGCCATGATGTCGTCCCTGCGGGCTGAGACGGGCAGGGCTTCTGGGTAGGTGATTTTTTCGGGTATCAGTGGGGTGTAGGGGCGGCGCTGGTTCGGTTTCTTCCCGCCCTGCTTGCCCCGGGGTGCTGAGCTGCGGACGCGACGCTGGGAGCGGGCGGGTGCGTCCGCCCCCTCACGAGGGCCGGACGCCTGCTTGCCCCTACCACCGCGCTTTCCGGCGGCCTGGGGTTCGGTGGGCTCGGATGCGCGGACGCCCGCGCCGTGCATAGCAGCGGCGATAGCGGAAAGGGGCTGGGCGGGAGTGCGGGAAGAATCTGAACTAGACATACTGCCCTCTATTTTAGGGCAGAGCCGGCACGAACGGTCAGGTTTCACTGGGCGCGTGAAGCCTATCGACTATAGTCGACAAAAATATCGAAAAAGAGAAGTTTATCGACTATAGTCGATAAACTTCTGGAAGCTATTTCTGTATAAGGACGCCCCGCCCTCCTGCCCTGGGGCAGGGGAGCGGGGCGCAGGCGTCCTGACAGAAAATTTAGAGGCTGGCAGCGACGGGGAGGACGAGTTCCATCATGTCGGTGAAAGCGGTCTGGCGTTGCTCGGCGGTGGTCTCAACCCCCTTGAAAAGGTGGTCAGAGACGGTGAAGACCGACAGAGCCTGCACGCCGGCGGCAGTCGCAACAGCGTAAATGCCGGCGGTTTCCATCTCAACGGCCAGCACACCCATCTCGGCCCATTTAGAGGCGTCGGAGAAGTCAGAGCGGTAGAAGACATCGGAAGACAGCACATTACCTACGTTGAGGGTCTTGCCCTGGGCCTCGGCCTCCTTGGCCACAGCAGATAGCAGGGGCCAGGACGCGGTGGGGGCAAAGGTGCCGGGGAGCTTGTAGTGGTGCATGAAGTTGGAATCGGTCGAAGCTGCTGAGGCCACGACCAGGTCGAAAAGGTCAAGACCCTCAGCCATGCCGCCGCAGGTGCCGATACGGATCAGGTTCTTCACGCCAAAGGTGTGAATCAGCTCGTGGGCGTAGAGGCTGGCCGAAGGGATGCCCATGCCGGTACCCATGACCGAAATACGCTGGCCCTTGTAATCGCCGGTGAAGCCGAACATGTTGCGCACGGTGTTGAACTGTACGACGTTCTCAAGGTAGGTATCGGCAATGAACTTGGCGCGCAGCGGGTCGCCGGGGAGCAGGATAGTTTCGGCAATTTCAGCGCCGTTCGGGGCAATGTGCGGGGTGTTGACGGCTTCTGCCATGTCACTCTCTTTTCTGGTGCGAAAGGGTGGGGTTTTCGCCCCTAGTCTACCCGGCTTAATATAAGCAACCCTACTTAGTAGTTTGGTAGGCTGGGAGGGAGCGCTGAAAGGAGTAGTCAATGACGAAAGCACTCTATCTCACCCTGGTCGCGGCTTTTGGTGCCTCAATCAGCGGCGTCATCGGCCTGTTGCGGGCCTTCGTGCTCCCAGAGCAAGAAATGACGCCCTATCTCATTGGTATGACGATTGGGGCAGTCGCCCTGACTTTCATCAGCCTAGCTGCCCTGCGCTTCCCTGGCCCCAATCTTCACCTGATTTATCGTCGACAGTTTACGGCTCACCCCTCCGGGGCCTTCCTGCTGGGCGCGGTGTTCGGGCTAGGGATTGGTCTGCCCCGCATCGACCCGCAGGACTTTATCTTCGATGCTATCTTCTCCCTCTGGTTCGCCCTGGCCATGGGCGCAATAGCAGCAGTCTGGGTTGCCTTCCGTCGGCCTGCTCCTGATCTAAACTAGGCACATGGAGCTACGCTACTGGGCGCTCACCGACGCCCCTGACCTTTACTCGATTCACCGCACATCATCAGGCCTCGAACGGCAGATGCCAGCCCTCATCAGCGAAGAGGACGCCCGCAACCTCATCGAAACCAGCTACCTACCGGCTGAAAACCGGGCTATATTCTGCCTCAGCGACGAGGGGCTGCCCGCAGGGCTCATCGGGCTGAACTTCACGACCCGCAGCGATACCGGAGCCTGGGACAGGGCCTGGGTCTACTACTGGATATCCGACCCCTACCGCGGGCAGGGCTACACCAAAGCTGCCCTTACCGCCGTCTGCAACTGGGCCTTAGATGAAACCAGCCCGGCACCTACCTCGCCTGCCCTCGATACCGGTCTGCTGGCGTCCTTGCCTTCACCGCGTCTCCGCCGCCTAGAGCTGGGCTACCGCGCCAACAACCCCGCCAGCGGAGCCGTTGCCGCTGCGGCGGGCTTCCAGATTGAAGGAATCGAGCGAGAAAAATTCCTCTACGCCGGGCAGACCTACGACGCGGTTCTCGCCGCTAGGCTTCGTAAGGACGGACACGCCCCGGCCAGTCTGCGCGGTCACCAGGGCAATTGCCGCCCCGGCTTCCACCATGTAGAACTCTGGACCGAATCTTTGGAAACAACCCTGCCCTCCTGGGCCTGGCTCACCCAGCAACTAGGGTGGACGCCCTACCAGGAGTGGTCCAGTGGAATCTCCTGGCAGGCTCCCGACGGCTCTTACCTCGTCCTCGAAGAATCACCCGATACCACCGGCCCCCATAACCGCACCCACGCCGGTCTCAACCACCTGGCCTTCACAGTGCCGTCCACGGCCTTGCTCGATAAGCTCCGTAGTGAGGCTACCAGCCACGGCTGGAGTGAACTCTTCGCAGACCGATACCCGCATGCAGGCGGCCCCGACCACTACGCCCTCTACCTTGAAAACAAGCAGGGGTTTGAAGTGGAACTCGTCGCCCCAAACTAACCCGCACTTAGTCTGAAAACCCCGCAACTAGTTGCGGGTAAAACAGAATAAATGCGGGGAAGAAGGCGGACGCCGGGCACAAATAGAAAAGACCTGCCAGCGCTTCGCGCATTCTGGCTCCGCTTGTTTTAGCCGGCTAAAAGGCCCCACTGGGGCCTTTCTTCACGCCGGGCACAAAAAGAGAAGGTATGCCAGCGCTTCGCGCATTCTGGCATACCTTCTCTTTTTGTGCCCTCGAAAGGATTCGAACCTTCGACACCCAGCTCCGGAAACTGGTGCTCTATCCACTGAGCTACGAGGGCAACACTGAACCTTCACAATAGATAGTGAAACTCAGACCTGATTACTCTATCAGAAACCCCGCCCCACAACACAAACCGATTACAGTAGGAACAAAGACCAGCGCACCGAAGGGCTGAATCAATGACCACATTCACCGGCAACTACGCGGGAACAAGCCACCCATCCCAGACCTTTGACTTCTACCCGCCCAGTGCACCCACCGGTGAACACCACCCCGTGCCCCTACTCATCTACGTCCACGGCGGAGCCTGGCGATTCGGCGATAAATCCTCCTTCCTGCTAGCTGATAACGGTCTACACCGCGTCCGCGAACGCTTCGCCCACGCGGGCTACGCCACAGCCTCCATCAACTACCGGCTCAGCCACGAGGCCCTCTTCCCCGCCCAAATCAACGACCTCAAAACAGCCATCCGCTACTTCAAAACCAGGGCCGAAGACTTCGGAATCGACCCCAACCGTATCGTCCTCGCAGGTGGGTCAGCGGGCGGGCACCTGGTCCAGCTAGCCGCCGCCACCGGCCACCTGAACGAGCCCTACCTCGAAGGCCTCTCAGCCAGTGCGCTCGCTGCCCGCACCATCGCAGGTGAGTCGGATTCGTCCGTCCGCTGTGCCGTCTCAATCTACGGGGTCAGCGACCTGCGCACCATCTTCGATGACCGCGTGGCCTGGGGCTTCCCCTACGACCACCCCGAGGACGACGGCGCCGAATGGCGGCTACTCGGCTCCACCTACCCCGCCCCGACAGGCACCCCAGCAGAGATCAACTGGGCCAAAGCCCACCCCATCGACTACGTACAAGAAGCCCAGAGAACCGGCGACCGAACCCACGCCCCGGTCTACTACATCCACGGCACCGCAGACACCTGCGTACCGCCCAATCAGTCCGTCGAGGCCCACCGTGCCCTCTCAGCCGCCGGAATCGCCACCGAACTCACCCTCATCGGGGGAGCAGAGCACTCCGACCCGGCCATCTACGCCAGTGAGAGCACCTGGGAACATATCATTCGCTGGGTAGGTGAACAGCTCACCCTGTAGACTTGACCCTATGACTCCCGAAGAACTCTCAAGTGCAATTGACGGCGCGCTGACCGCAGCGTTCGAAGCCGGCGAACTGACCCTGACCGACGGCGAAACCGCCCCCTCTGTGCGCGTAGAGCGCCCCAAGAACCGCGACCACGGCGACTGGGCCACCAACATCGCCCTGCAGATTTCTAAAAAGGTGGGGAAGAACCCCCGCGAGGTAGCCCAGATCCTGGCTGCCCGAATCACCGAGATTGCCGGTGTGGCAAGCGTCGATATCGCTGGCCCCGGCTTCCTCAACATCACCCTGGACGCCGCTGCGGCGGGTGAGCTGGCCAAGACTATCGTCGAGCAGGGCTCAGCCTTTGGCACCAACGACACCCTGGCCGGCCAGACCATCAACCTGGAGTTCGTTTCCGCTAACCCCACCGGCCCCATCCACCTGGGCGGTACCCGTTGGGCCGCTGTGGGTGACTCCCTGGCCCGTATCTTCATCTCCCAGGGCGCCAAGGTCGTGCGTGAGTACTACTTCAACGACCACGGCAACCAGATTGACCGCTTTGCTCGCTCCCTGCTGGCCCGTGCCAAGGGTGAGGAGGCTCCCGAGGACGGCTACGGTGGCGAGTACATCACCGATATCGCCAACCGGGTGCTTGAGGTTCGCCCCGACGCCCTTGAGGCCGAAGACCCCCAGGAAGTTTTCCGCGCTACCGGTGTTGAATTCATGTTTGAGGACATCAAGGCGTCCCTGCACGACTTCCACGTCGATTTTGATGTCTACTTCCACGAGAATTCCCTCTTTGAAAATGGCAAGGTAGACGAGCTGCTTGAGAAGCTCAAGGAGTCCGAGAACCTCTACTTCAAGGACGGCGCCTGGTGGCTCAAGTCCACCGACTTCGGCGACGACAAGGACCGCGTGGTTATCAAGTCTGACGGCAATGCCGCCTACATCGCCGGTGACATCGCCTACTTCCAGGACAAGACCAAGCGCGAAGAGAACCCCGCTGACTTGGCGATCTACATGCTGGGTGCTGACCACCACGGCTATGTAGCCCGCCTCAAGGCCGCTGCCGCTGCCCTGGGCGATGACCCCAACATGGTTGAGGTCATGATCGGCCAGATGGTTAACCTGGTCAAGGACGGTACGCCCGTGCGTATGTCTAAGCGTGCCGGTACCGTCGTGACCCTGGAAGACCTGGTTGAAATCGTGGGTGTGGATGCAGCCCGTTACTCCCTGACCCGCTACTCGGTTGACTCCAACATCGATATCGACCTGGATCTGCTGACCAAACAGTCCAACGAGAACCCGGTCTTCTACGTGCAGTACGCCCACGCCCGCACCTGCGCTATTGCCCGCAATGCTGAGGCAGCCGGCGTCACCACTGACTCCGTCGATACCTCCCTGCTGAACTCAGAGGCAGATTCAGCCCTGCTGGCTGCCCTGGGCCAGTTCGCCGGTGCCGTCAAAGAAGCCGCTGACTTCCGTGAGCCCCACCGCGTGGCCCGCTACCTGGAAACCCTGGCCGGTGCCTACCACCGCTGGTACGGTGTCTCCCACGTTGCCCCCAAGGGCGATGAAGAGGTCACCGACCTGCACCGCACCCGCCTGCTGCTGAACAACGCTACCCGCCAGGTATTGGCCAACGGCCTGGGCCTGCTGGGTGTGAGCGCACCGGAGAAGATGTAAATGGGCTTAGAAGCCGCACTGTTCAAGCCCGGCTGGCTGACCTACCCGTCCGCCCCGGCCGACCTCGACCCGGTGATTTGGATGCCCTCCTTCACCCGCTCCGAGAGTGGCGAGCTTGAGGTGGACGGCACCCCCGTCAGCCGCCTGGTAGCCGACTTCGGCACCCCCGAGTACGTTTTTTCTGAGACCACCTTCCGCGCCCGCGCCGCTGAGTTCCGTTCCGCCTTTGAGACGGCTTTTGAGAAGCACGGGGCTGAGGTCTCGGTCTACTACGCCGGGAAGTCCTTCCTGGCGACTGCCGTGGCCAAGTGGGCTGAGGAAGAGGGCCTGTGCCTTGATACCGCGAGTGGCGGTGAGCTGGCGATTGCCATGCGGGCCGGGGTACCCGGTGCGAAAATCGCCCTGCACGGTAACAACAAGTCGGCGGGCGAGATTGCCCGCGCACTGCGCTACGGGGTAGGACGCCTGGTGGCCGACTCGGTGCCCGAGGTGCAGCTGATTGCGAAGGTAGCAGCCGAGTTGGGCGTCACCGCCCCGGTCATGCTCCGCGTGACCCCCGGCGTCCACGCCTCGACCCACGACTACATTGCTACCGCCCACGAGGATCAGAAGTTTGGTCAGTCTCTGGCAGCCGGTACCGCGCCGCTGGCAGGTCTGTCGCTTGAAGAGCTGGCCGAGCTGGGAATTACCGCAGATGATGCCTACGCTACCGTGGCTACCGCTCTGGCCCTGGCCAGCGAGCACATTGACCTGCGCGGTTTGCACTGCCATATCGGCTCCCAGATTTTTGAGGCCGAGGGCTTCGGTAAGGCCGCTGAGAAGGTGCTGACCTACATGCAGCAACTCAACGAGCGCTTTGGCGTGGTGCTGCCCGAGATTGACCTGGGTGGCGGCTACGGTATCGGCTACACCGAGCAGGACACCCCGCGCGGTTCTGCCGATATTGCTACCGAGCTGGCTGACATGGTCTCTAAGACCTGCTCCAACGTGGGTATGGCTATACCTCACCTCTCCTTTGAGCCGGGGCGTTCCATCTCGGGCCCTTCGGGTATTACCCTCTACACGGTCGGTACCATCAAGGACGTGGCGATTGAGGACGAGAACGGGGACACCCGCGTGCGCCGCTACGTCTCGGTCGATGGCGGCATGAGCGATAATCCCCGCCCGGTACTCTACGAGTCCGATTACGCCGTGACCTTGGCCAACCGGGCCCCGGAAGGGGAACAGATTCTGTCTCGTGTGGTGGGTAAGCACTGCGAATCTGGCGATATCGTGATTCGTTACTGCTACCTGCCAGCTGACCTGGCAGCGGGCGATATCCTGGCTGTTCCGGCCACCGGCGCCTACAACCACGTCATGGCTTCCAACTACAACTACCTGACCCGCCCGCCGGTGATCGCAACGGCAGCAGATAAGGAACCCCGCGCCATCATCCGCCGCGAAACCGAAGAAGACATGCTAGCCCGGGACCTGGGCCTGGTCTAGGCTTTGTCATCAGGACGCCGCCCCGCACCTTGGCTGTTAAAGGGCAGGGGAGTGGGGCGGTGGCGTCCTGTCATAAACCACTCCGTGAGAAATGTAGGTTCATAGTCTGAGTTGTGCTCTCTCAACCGCTAGCATGGTGAGCGTACCCCTGAACCTACATTTCCCATCTACGTCAGGAGACGCTCTTGGGCAACACCACCATCAAAGTAGCGCTACTGGGCGCCGGTAACGTCGGCTCACAGGTAGCCCGCATGCTGACCGAAGACGCTGAGTCATTGCAAGACCGCATTGGTGCACCGGTTGAGCTGATTGGTATTGCCGTGCGCGATACCTCAGCCAAGCGCCACTATGAGGCTGCACCCGAGCTCTACACCACCGATGCTGAGGCACTGATTGACGCCGCCGATGTGGTGATTGAACTGACCGGCGGTATCGAGCCTGCCCGAACCCGCATCCTGCGCGCCCTGACCGCCGGCAAGTCGGTGGTATCGGGTAACAAGGCCCTGCTGGCTAAGCACGGTGTAGAACTGGCTGCTGCCGCAGCTAAGAGCGGGGCCCAGCTCTCCTACGAGGCTGCGGTTGCCGGTGCTATCCCCATCCTGCGCCCCCTGCGCGACTCTCTGGCCGGTGACCAGATCACCCGCGTGCTGGGTATCATGAACGGCACCACCAACTACATCCTGGACCAGATGGACACCACCGGCGCCCAGTTCACCGACGCCCTGGCCGAGGCCCAGCGCCTGGGCTACGCCGAAGCTGACCCCACTGCCGATATCGAGGGTCACGACGCCGCCTCGAAGGCCGCAATCGTTGCCTCCCTGGCCTTCCACTCTGACTTCACCATCGACGACGTTCACTGCGAGGGCATTACCTCCATCACCGCCGACGACGTGGCGGCAGCCGCTGCCGACGGCTACGTCATCAAGCTCCTGGCGGTCTGCGAAAAGGACGGCGAGGGCGTCAACATCCGCGTGAACCCCACCCTGGTGCCCCGCACCCACCCGCTGGCGTCCGTCCACGGTGCTTTCAACGCTGTCTTCGTGCAGGCTGAAAACGCCGGTGAGCTTATGTTCTACGGCCCCGGCGCAGGTGGCGCTCCCACTGCCTCCGCGGTACTGGGTGACTTCGTTTCCCTCTCTCGCCGCCTGGTGCTCGGTGGCCCCGGCATCCCCGAGTCCTCCCACGCTAACCTGGTGGCAACCCCCATGAACGACGTTGTCTCCCGCTACTCTGTGGGTATCGTTGTGGAAGACAAGCTGGGTGTTCTGGCCAACATCGCCCGTATCTTTGCCGAGCACGGAGTCTCTATCGAGACCATGCGCCAGGCTAAGGGCACCGGCGACGGCACCAGCGCCTCCATCCGTATCGTCACCCACCGCGCCACCGACGCTAACCTGCGCAAGACCATGGCCGTGGTGGACGCCCTCGATACCGTCCGCGACATCACCTCCGTTATCCGTGTAGAAGGCTAAATACCGATTCTTATGTCACTTCCCATGATCGACGGCTCAGACGAGCCCTTCGTCCAGCCCGATGTAATCCCCGTTGGCGCGCGCGTGACCGTCAAGGTCCCGGCCTCTTCAGCCAATCTCGGCCCCGGCTATGACTCTCTCGGTCTGGCCCTGGCCCACTATGATGACCTGACGGTCACCCGCGTGCCCGGGGTGGGGGAGTTGACCTTCGATCTCACCGGTGAGGGGGCGAGCGAGGTTCCGCAGGACGCCAGCCACCTGGTTATCAAGGCCATGGTGACTGCCTGGAAGGCGGTGGGGCTTTTTGAGCTACCCTCCCTGCACGTTCAGGCCCATAACCGCATCCCGCATTCTCGCGGTATGGGGTCATCCGCTTCAGCCATCGTGGCCGGCGTGACCGCAGCGAACGGCCTGCTCCCCGCCGAGCTCCAGCTTGATGACGAGGCCGTACTACAGATTTGTTCGGGCATGGAAGGCCACCCCGATAACGTGGCCCCCTCCCTCTATGGCCACGTTGTGATCTCCTACGGGGACGACTCGGGCTGGCACTCCCTGCCCGTACCGGCCCACGAGAACGTACTGCCGGTCATCGCAATTCCTGACTACGAGGTGCCGACCAAGGTAGCCCGCGGCCTCATCCCCGAGACCGTTCCCCACCGGGAAGCCGCCGCCAACTCCGGTCGTGCGGCCCTGCTGACCCAGGCACTGGCGTCCTACCCCGACTACCTGCTGCCCGCAACCAGCGACCTGCTGCACCAGTCCTACCGCGCCGTTGCCATGAAGCCCTCGGCAGCCTTGGTCAAGTACCTGCGCGGCAAGGGTTTTGCCGCGGTGATCTCGGGGGCAGGCCCCACCGTCATGGCCCTGGCCAACGGGGCGGACGAACGCGCCCGAGTTCGCGAAGCCATTGAGGCCTTCGCCACCGAAAGCGAGCCTAATCAGCACGAGAGTCGGGCTGTAAGCTGGCGGGTGCTCGATATCGATATCGACACTAAAGGTGTTATGCTTACTTATGAGGAAACCGCCTAGCGCGCTCCAGCACTATTTGTGCCCGGGCTCGCCTGTGTTGGCCTCATCCCACGGTTTGGCAGGTCTGTAGAAGCCTCAGCAGGTTCAACCGTTCATTTACGTCTTTCACTGAACTAGTGGGGGCGTTCCCTTGCCGGTATCCCGTCAGCTACCGTTTGGTGCAGCCGGGCGCCCGAACCCGGGTCACCTGATACTCTCGCTTTCCCAGCGACAGCGTCACCTGACCCCTGAAACTATCACTCGCCCGCTCTGGGCATGGCGCATCTGTTGCGCCAGAACAACCCGCGAAATCAACGACATTTCGAGAGAAGGAATCTTCGTGGCAGAAAACACCGACCTGACCGCAGGTACGGAGGCCGCAGCAGCGGCTGAGCAGAAGTCCCCCAGTCTGAGCACCCTCAAACTCGCTCAGCTCCAGTCCCTGGCTTCCCAGCTAGGTATTACCGGCGCCCGCCGCATGCGTAAATCAGACCTGGTTGAGGCTATTTCAGCCCACCAGCGTGGCTCAGCTGTAGCCGACCGTCCTGCTGAAACCGCAGATCAGGCAGAGAAGCCTAAGCGCACCCGTACCCGCAAGACCGCAGCCGAGAAGGCTGCCGAAGCAGAAGCTCCCGCCGAGGCTCAGCCTGAGGCAGAGAAGCCCAAGCGCACCCGCACCCGCAAGACCGCAGCTGAAAAGGCTGCCGAAGCAGAGCAGCCCAAGGGGCAGGACGCCGCCGAAGCCGCTGACGCACCTGCTGAAGCTACTTCTGAGAAGCCCGCTACTAAGCGTCGCGGTAACCGCCGCGCCACCAGCTCAACCGTAGCTGCTGAATCCCAGAAGGAAACCAAGCCCGATACCTCTGCCCTTGAGGCGGTTGAAGCTGCCCTTGACGGTCTGGAGTCTCAGAAGGCTGCCCGCAATGAGCAGAACGAGGGCGAAGAGGGTGCCAAGCGCACCCGTACCCGCACCCGTACCGACCATCGTCGCAAGAACGAGGGCGAGAACGTCGATTCTGCCGAGCAGAACGACACTACCGCTGAGAACGGCGAGAAGAACGAGCGTTTTGAGCGCAAGAACCGTCGTGACCGCAACGACCGCGATAACCGTCAGGACCGCGGCGATAAGCAGGATCGCGAGAACCGCGACCGCGGCGGCAAGAACGACCGCCAGAACAACAACGGCCCCGACGAAGACCGCCGTAACAACCGCAAGAACCGCCGCGACCGTCAGGCAGAGCGCCGCGAACGCCGTAACAACCGCCGCGACGACTACGAGCCCGAGATTAGCGAAGACGACGTGCTGATTCCCGTCGCCGGTGTGCTCGACGTCCTCGATAACTACGCTTTCGTGCGTACCTCCGGCTACCTGCCCGGCACCAACGACGTTTACGTTTCCCTGGCCCAGGTCAAGCGTTACGGCCTGCGCAAGGGCGACGCTGTGGTCGGTACCATCCGTGCCCCCCGCGAAGGCGATAACAACAACCGCCAGAAGTTCAACGCCCTGGTACAGCTGACCTCCATCAACGGCCTGACCCCCGAAGAGTCCAAGGGCCGCCGCGAGTTCAACAAGCTCACCCCGCTCTACCCCAAGGAGCGCCTGCGTCTGGAGACCGATCCCAAGAAGCTCGGTACCCGCGTCATCGACCTGATTGCCCCCATTGGCAAGGGCCAGCGCGGCCTGATTGTGGCACCTCCCAAGGCCGGTAAGACCCTGATGCTACAGTCCATCGCCAACGCGATTACCACCAACAACCCCGAGGTTCACCTCATGATGGTTCTGGTGGACGAACGCCCCGAAGAAGTCACCGACATGCAGCGCACCGTCAACGGTGAGGTTATCGCCTCCACCTTTGACCGCCCGGCAGATGACCACACCACCGTTGCCGAGCTCGCCATCGAGCGTGCCAAGCGTCTGGTGGAGCAGGGCCGCGACGTCGTCGTCCTGCTGGACTCCATGACCCGCCTGGGCCGTGCCTACAACCTGGCAGCGCCCGCCTCAGGCCGCATCCTCTCCGGTGGTGTAGATGCAGCTGCCCTCTACCCGCCCAAGAAGTTCTTCGGTGCTGCCCGCAACATCGAAGAAGGCGGCTCACTGACCATTCTGGCGACCGCCCTGGTCGAGACCGGCTCCAAGATGGACGAGGTCATCTTCGAAGAATTCAAGGGTACCGGCAACATGGAACTGCGCCTTTCCCGCCAGCTGGCAGACAAGCGTATCTTCCCCGCCATCGACCTCAACGCGTCCTCAACCCGCCGCGAAGAGGCCCTGCTCTCACCCGACGAGGTCAAGATCATGTGGCGCCTGCGCCGCGTGCTGGCCGGCATGGACCAGGAACAGTCCCTGTCTGTTCTGCTCTCCAAGCTGCGCGAGACCCAGTCCAACGTCGAATTCCTGCTCACCGTTGCTAAGAGCGGCCTGGGCCACGGCGAATAAGGAAAGGACATCACCGTGATTGAATCTATCCAGGGTCTGCTCGACGAGCACGCAGACCTCCAGAAGCAGCTGGCTGACCCCGCCGTCCACGCTGACCAGGGCAAGGCCCGTAAGCTGGGCCGCCGCTACTCAGAGCTCAACGGCATCGTTGAAGCCTACAACCGCGTCAACACCCTGCGCGACGACATCGAAGCTGCCCGCGAGATGGCCGCCGAAGACCCCGACTTTGCTGACGAGGTCAAGGAGCTTGAATCCCAGCTGCCCGAGGCTGAAGAGAAGCTGCGCCGGCTGCTGATTCCCCGTGATCCGGACGACGGCCGCAACGTCATTCTCGAAGTCAAGGGTGGCGAAGGCGGCGACGAGGCCTCCCTCTTCGCTGCTGACCTGCTGCGTATGTACACCCGCTACGCTGAATCCAAGGGCTGGAAGACCGAAATGATTTCCTCCCAGACCACCGACGTGGGCGGCTACAAGGACGCCCAGGTAGCTATCAAGGGCACCTCGACTGACCCCGCGGAGGGCGTCTGGGCCCACCTCAAGTACGAGGGCGGCGTGCACCGCGTGCAGCGTGTTCCGGCGACCGAGTCCCAGGGCCGTATCCACACCTCAGCTGCCGGTGTGCTGGTCTTCCCCGAGGTCGATGAGCCCGAGGAAATCGAGATTAACCAGAACGACCTGAAGATTGACGTCTACCGTTCATCAGGCCCCGGCGGTCAGTCGGTGAACACCACCGACTCCGCTGTGCGTATTACCCACCTGCCCACCGGCATCGTGGTTGCTATGCAGAACGAGAAGTCACAGATTCAGAACCGTGAAGCTGCTATGCGCGTGCTCCGTGCCCGCCTGCTTGCCTGGCAGCAGGAGCAGATTGACGCCGAGAACGCCGAGAAGCGCCATTCTCAGGTGCGCACCATGGACCGTTCAGAGCGCATCCGCACCTACAACTTCCCTGAAAACCGTATTGCCGACCACCGCACCGGTTACAAGGCCTACAACCTGGATGCCGTACTCAACGGTGACCTTGAGGCTGTTGTGCAGTCCGCTATTGAGATGGACGAGGCTGCCCGCCTTGAGAAGCTCGGTCAGGAAGACAAGTAAGCGTGGCTGATTTTAGCCTGGAGCCCGGCGAAGAGCTTGATTCAGCCCTTCGCCGGGCTGCGCTCTATCTTGGCGCAGCCGGTATTGACTCAGCTGCGGTGGACGCGCAGCTTCTTGCCGCTTATCTACTGGAGAAGGACGCCGGTGAGCCGGTATCGCGGGGCCGTGTTCAGTCCCTGGCCCTGCTGGGACATCCGGCACCTGAGGGCTTTGCCCGTCTGGTGACCCTGCGCGGTGAGCGCCTGCCCCTCCAACACCTGACCGGCCAGGCCCACTTCCGGGGCCTGACCCTGTCGGTAGGGCCGGGGGTTTTTGTGCCCCGACCCGAGACCGAGCTGCTGGTGGAGCACGCCCTCACCGCCTACCGGGGCATGGCTGAGGCCCTGCCCGCCCAGCCCCTGGTGGTTGACCTGTGTACCGGGTCAGGTGCCATTGCAGCTGCCCTTGCTACCGAGCTAGCCGCAGATGAGCAGGTGCCGACCCCACGCGTCCTCGCCGTTGAACTCTCAACCGACGCTGCCGCCTGGGCCGAGCGTAACCTGGGCCCAGCCGGGGTGGAACTGGTAGCGGGCGACGCCCGCACGGCCCTACCCGGCTACGAGGGAACCGTGACCCTAGTGGCTTCCAACCCGCCCTATATCCCTGCCGGGGCAATTCCTAAAGATCCAGAGGTTCGCGACCACGACCCGGCCCTGGCTCTTTACGGCGGGGGAGAGGACGGCATGGAGCTACCTACCGCCATCGCAGCCCGAGCCTATGCTCTTCTTGCTCCCGGTGGCTACCTGATTATGGAGCACGCCGAAACCCAGCGGGAACTGATGCGGCAGGCCCTTGCCGCCGTCGGCTTTGAAGGTATCGAATCTATTGATGATTTCGCGGGTAAACCCCGTCACACCTCGGGCTATAAACCGCTACCAGGCACCTAAGAATGTGAAAGAATAATGAGCGTGAAAGCAACCATTGTTAGTGCAACCGACCCTGAGACCCTGGGCGACGCCATCGCGACCGCCAACTCAGCAATCGGCGCAGCCAAGACCATCGTGATTCCTACCGACACCGTGTACGGTATCGCCACCGACGCCTTCTCCGTTGAGGGCGTTGGGAACCTGCTTGCCGCTAAGGGCCGTACCCGGCAGATGCCCCCGCCGGTACTCATTTACGACCAGTCTGTGCTGCCGGGTTTGGCCGACGAAATTTCCGAGGACGCCCGCGCCCTGGCTACCGAGTTCTGGCCCGGTGCTCTCACCCTGATTTTCTATTCTCAGCCCTCCCTGAACTGGGACCTGGGCGAGACCCAGGGCACCGTTGCCCTGCGCGTGCCTAACGACCCTGTAGCTATTGAGCTTCTGAAAAACCTGGGCCCTCTGGCTGTTTCTTCAGCCAATAAGACCGGGCGCCCGGCAGCTACAACCGCCCAGGAAGCCATGGCCCAGCTGGGCGATGACGTAGCCGTTATCTTTGACGGTGGACCCCGCCCCGAGAACCGTCCTGAGGGCTTTGAAGCCAAGGATGCCCTGCCCTCCACCATCGTGGACTGCACCTCTGACCGTCTGGTTGTTGTGCGTGAGGGCGCAATTTCAGTAGAGCGCCTGCGCGAGGTCGTGCCCGGTGTGCTAACCCGCGCCGAATTTGAGGCCCAGGAGAAGGCCCGCCGCGAAGCCGAGTCAGCTCTGGTAGCAAGCTCAGAGGCAATGGAAGATACCGAGTTTTCTCCCCGCCATGTGGATGAGCCTGAGACAGAAGAGGTTGAGGCTACCTCCCGCCAGGCCGCCGCTCCTGTAGCTGGTTCGCTCGCTGCGGGTCTGGTAGGCGGTGCTAGCGGTACCGCAGCCGTTGACCAGCGCCGTACCGCCAGCGCTCATGCTCCCGAGGCCCGCGTGGTACAAGACAACACCAAGCCCTACTCGGTGGCCGATGCCCGTTCGCTGGTGTTCGGCACCCAGAAAGAAGCCCCCACCGAACCGCTGACCGAAGCGGATGGCGAGGGCAAAGAAGGCACTCCTACCGTCTAGTTTTCAAACTTGCGGTCCTGCCTGGTGCCCAGTGCGCTGTGGGCGGTGCGAAGCACCTCGCTCACCCGTGCTTGGGGCACCAGGCCATTTTTTTGAGCCCACGAATCGTCAATATCCTGACCGAACCACATCACCTCAACCCGGCGGACGGGCCCGGTCAGGCGGTCCCCCAGGAGCTCAGAGACCCTGTAGCCGGTGGCGACCAGAGCCCGGCAGAGGGGGGCCGGTAGGTGTAGGGGGCGGCGGCGTCCTGCGTCAATAAGGACGGACTCGGTGGTTGCCCCTTCCCAGGGCTGCATTACGATGGCGGGCAGAGGGCCGGTGAAACTGGCTACCCGGTAGACGAATTCTGCCAGGGCGTAGTTGGAGGAGACCGGGGTGCGCCGCGGGGTGCGCCCTGCGACGGACGCCAGCGGGGAGGACGCAATTTTTGCGAAAGCCTCGGTGGTTCGGCGTCCGCGGCCCTGCACACTCGTAGCCCGGATAATGCAGATATCAACCGCGTGATCCCCGGCTACAGCGACGGGGGAGTGAGAAGGAGCCGCCGGGAATTCCGACGCTTCAGAGCCGGGAGCCTGCCCCTGAGCAGCTGTTTCTTCGATAAAAGCCCGCAGGGCCAGAAGCACCTCTTCGCCCAGGGCCTTCGAGAAAGAGTAGGCAGAGAACGGCTGGGGTTCTGCCTCTGCACTGAGAACAGGGACCGGCCCAAGCACAGCAGCAGAGCTCAGGTGGATTACCCTGCTGACGCCGGTGCGCTGGGCAGCAATTGCAATGACCGCAGACAACAGGGCATTAGCGCCTAGCAGGGGAGCTAGGTCTTCCTGGTCAGGGGCAGCCAGGCCCGAAGCGTTGATGACAACCTCGCACCCGGCAAAAGATTCAGCGAGAGTATCAATAATGCCGTCTAGCTGCCGGGCTTCGCGAATGAGCTGGTTGGCTTCGGCTGTGCGCGTGAGCAGGCGGGGAGCCTCAACCGCATCGACCTGGACGCCTTCGGCAGCTAGCCGGGCTACAATCGATGAACCCACAAACCCGCTTGCCCCAATTACTTTCCATGTGGCCTGAGCCATGCCTTTACTCCGTCCGTACGGTGGTTACCGGTGGGCCGTCTGTGCCCCTACCCCCTAGGGTGACATAGGCCGGAGCAAAAAACACGTAGGGCAGGCCACAAAGGGCTAAGGTTTGGGCTTCTGGCCGCCTGCGCTGGGATAATCCACAGGTGAGTTCGCTAAACTTAGATAGAGTTGCGTGCTTTGTGCCCTGAAATTGGGGTAAGCACGCCTTTGCAGGTGGCCTCACCCCACGAAAGGACCTGTTTGCCCATGGTATCTGCCCCGACACCCCAGGTGCGCCCCCAGGAGCGCATTGTTGCTGTAGTGGTGACCTATAACCGCCGTGAGCTGCTTGAACAGACCCTAGCCGGGATAGAGGCGGGGGAGCTGACTCCCGATACGGTCATCATCGTCAATAATGCTTCTACCGACGGTACCGAAGAGTACCTGGGCAGCTATCGGAGTTCACTGGCTACCGACATAGTGCACCTGCCGCAGAACGTGGGCGGCGCAGGCGGCTTCACCGTGGGCATTGACCGGGCCCTGAATCGGCATGCGGCAGACCTGGTCTGGGTCATGGATGACGACACGGAACCTACCGAAAATACCCTCTCTGAGGCCTACCGGGCTTGGGCTGACTATTCCCCGGTGCGGGCAGAGCGCCCGGCCGTCGTGGCCTCTAAGGTGGTGTGGACCAACGGCCAGGACCACCCCATGAACACCATGCGTACCATGTTCGCCGCGGGCCCTGACCGTACCGCGCGGGCAGCCGCTGTGGGTGCCCGCCCTATCCGCTCGGCGTCCTTTGTGTCAATCCTGATGGACGCTGCCGCCATGCGAGCCACCGACCTGCCCCTGGCAGACTTCTTTATCTGGAACGACGACTTCGAATACACCACCCGCCTGATTCACCACAGCAACGGTATTGCTACCGAGCGGTCGGTAGCCCGCCACCACACCAAGACCTTTGGCACCACAGACGCCAAACCCGGCCCCCGCTTCTACAACGATGTACGCAATAAGCTCTGGGTTTTTTGTGCCCGTCGCACCCTAACCCCGCTGGAAAAGCTGCTCTACGGCGGCTCAACAGCTCGCCTGTGGGTTAGCACCCTGCTGCGCACCGATGAGAAGAAGACCTACACCGGCTACTTCCTCAAGGGGCTTCAGGACGCCGCCGCCGGCTATCGCTCCAACAGCGAGGTGCTGGACGGCGTCTACCAGCTTGAAACCCCCCAGCTGGCCCAGCGTATCAAAGCAAACTACGGGAGCGACCCCAAGTTCTCTGTCTTGATGAGCGTTTATGCCGGGGATCAGCCCGAGCACCTGCGCCTGGCCCTAGCCTCGAATACCGAGGGCCAAACCCTGCGCCCCAACCAGCTGGTACTGGTGCAGGATGGCCCCGTGAGCGCTGAGCTTTCTCAGGTTATTGCTGATTTTGAAGAGCAGAGCTCCCTGCCGGTGACCGTGGTGCGCCTTGCCGAGAACCACGGGCTAGCTGCCGCTCTGCACGAGGGGCTCACCTACTGCGACTACGATATTGTGGCCCGGGCAGACTCAGACGATGTTTCTGCTCCTGACCGTTTTGCCCAGCAGGTTCCCCTGCTTGCCGCGGGCCAGTACGACGTGCTGGGTAGCGCCATGTACGAATTTACGGACGACCCCGCCCGCCCCGAGGCCGAACGGAAGGCCGTGACCGGGGCGAGAGCTATCCGAGAGATGCTTCCGAAGCGCAATCCCATGCTGCACCCCACCGTGGTCTTCCGCAAGAGCGCTGTAGAGGCTGTTGGCAGTTACATTGAGGTTCCGGGAGCCGAAGACTACTGGCTTTGGGCCCGCATGAGTCGAGCTGGGTTCGTCCTGGGCAACCTGAGCCAGCCCCTGGTAAGCTACCGGGTTGCTACAGCTTATACCCGACGCGGTGGGCTAGAAGCCCTGCGCAAGGACCTCCAGGTCCAGCGCAGGCTCTATACCGGGGGAGTGCTGAGCCCCGTCCGCTTCGCCCAGAACCTAGCCATACGCGGTGTCTACCGCCTAGCACCAGAAGAACTGCGCACCCGGGCCTTTAGGGCCATGACCGGCCGAACCCCGCAGGGGAAGAAAGAGAAGGGCAGCAATGTCTAAAGAACCGTCCCCGCAGACCACCTCTATCCCCATTCTGACCTCGAGCACCGTGCGGAAAACCTGGTGGAAGTACGTGCAGATGGGGCTAGACTCCCTAGCCTGGCTGATAGCCCTACCCGCTGCCTTTGTTTTGCGCTACGGCATGGATCTGAGCCAGATCGATGCAGGCGGGCTCACCATGGTTGCCCTGGTGATGGTCGCCCTGCAAATCGGTGGTGGCCTGATGATGGGTCTCTACCGCGGAGTCCACAGCTACGGCACCCTGCAAGAGGGCAGCAAGCTCTACCCCCTGATATTAGCTAACACCATCATTATGCAGATACTGCTGATGGTATCGTCCCGAGCCTTTGGGGTACCCCGCTCTGTGGTGCTGATTGCCTTCCCCATCGCTGTTTTGCTGATGATGGGCTTCCGCTATAGCAAGCGAATCTATGAGGAAAAGACCAACCGCCCCAGCGGTAAAGATGTGCAGCGGGTGATTGTTTACGGTGCAGGTTTTCTGGGCCGCAACCTGGTGTCAACCTTGATGACCGACCCTAAGGCCAAGTACCTGCCGGTAGCGATTGTTGACGATGACCGGTCGGTGCGGAACGCCCGAATTCACTCGGTCAAGGTAGAGGGAACCAGCGCTGATTTAGCTACTCTGGTGAAAGATCACCAGGCCGAGAAGGTGCTCATTGCTATTGGTGAGGAGATTCCCGAACGACGCCTGGTCCGCATCGCCCAGAGCATGAAAGAGATGGGTGTAGAAACCATACGCATCAACTCTGCCGTTCCCGATATTGGCCATGGTCGCCGACGCAGTGAAGAGAATAATGAGCGTGAGCTTCTTGAGAAGATTCGCGGCACAATTGACTACAAGATTGACCATGACCTCATTCGTAGCTATGTGCAGGGTCGACGCGTGCTCGTGACCGGTGCTGGCGGGTCGATTGGTTCTGAGCTCTGCCGCCAGATTAGTGCCTACCAGCCGGCGGAGCTTATGATGCTCGACCGCGACGAGTCCCTACTCATGGATACCCGGTATTCTCTGACCGGCCTATCAAGCCTGGACGACCCCAGCGTGATTCTGGCGGACGTGCGGGATGCTGAGGCATTAGAGGCGGTCTTTGCTGAACGTCAGCCTGAGGTTGTATTTCACGCTGCCGCTCTTAAGCACGTCTCTGCCCTTGAGGCTTACCCCAAGGAAGCCTACAAAACCAATACTCTGGGTACCGCTAACGTACTAAAGGCTTCAGCTCAGGTTGATGTTCAGGTTTTTGTCAATATCTCGACCGACAAGGCTGCTGACCCCACTACAGCCCTGGGGCAGTCCAAGCGCAGCGCGGAAATGCTGACGAGCTGGTATGGCGAGCAGACCGGGCGTACCTATGTCTCGGTGCGCTTCGGCAACGTTTTTGGCTCTCGAGGTTCTATCAAGCCCCTCTTTACCAAACAGATTCTGGACGGCGGCCCCCTGACCGTGACCGATCGGAACGCCACCCGCTACTTCATGCTGATTCCAGACGCCTGCCTGCTGGTCATGCTGGCCGGGGCAATCGGACGCAGCGGCGAGGTGATGGTACTCGATATGGGCGAGCCGGTTAAGATTCTCAAGGTGGCGGAGCATATGCGCAGCCTCTATGAGCGCTTCGACGTGGCTATCGAGGTTATTGGCCTGCGTGCGGGCGAAAAGCGCGACGAGGTACTTTTCGGCCAGGACGAGGTACACGAGCGTAGCGAAGAGAACGAAAATATCATGAGGGCTCAAGCTCCCAGGCTTGACCCAGCTGACCTTGACTACGCCCGCTGGCTTGAAAACTACCGTAGCCACCGCGGATACGACCGCACCGAGCACCGGGGGCAGGAGGCCTAATGACTACCTCAGAACTTCTGGCTCTGCTTCTGGTGCCCACCGTTGTCGGCCTGGTCGCTGGTCTGCTCTTACCCTTCGCCGTGCGTCCGCTCCTGCACCGCTGGAACCTGGTCGACATCCCCACCGCACGGTCTTCCCACAGCTCCCCGGTATTCCGAGGCATGGGGCTAGCAACCGCACTTGCAGCGGTGCTGGCCTACCTGGTTGCCCTCATCGACGGACAGATTTTTACTGATCGGTCTATTGCCCTCTTCGTGCTCTTTGGCATGGTGGCATCGGGTGCTCTGGGCTGGATGGAGGACTACCGAGGGGTCTCTATCAAGGTTCGCTTTGCGGCCCAGCTGCTCATCGGCGCTATCGTCACTCTGGGAATGACCCTGATGCTGGGGACCTCCATCTTCTGGGTTCCCCTAGGGGTCTTTGCGATCGCCGCATACATCAACGTGGTGAACTTTATGGACGGCATTAACGGCATCTCGGGCCTTCACGGTTTTGCTGTGGGCGGGGCTTACGCTTACGCGGGGTGGGTCAATCAAATGCCCTGGTTGCTTGCCGGGGGAGCGGCCGTGGCTGCGGCCTGCCTGGCCTTCCTACCCTGGAACGTGCGCACCGGTAAAAATGTGTTTTTGGGGGACGCTGGTTCCTACTTCCTGGGGGGAGCTATCGCTTCTATGGCGGTGGGTGCTTTCCTTTCGGGGGTTTATGTTGAGTACATCCTTGCCCCTCTACTGGTTTACCTAACAGATACCGGAACCACGCTACTGCGCCGAATCGTGCGGGGTGAGCAGTGGTACAAACCCCACCGCACTCATGCCTATCAGCGCCTGACGGATGTCGGTTTCAGCCACTTGGGCAGTGCAACCCTTGTGACACTCACTACTTTTGTGGTGACTGCTGTGACCGTGCTGGCTTTACCCTTCGAGACCCAGAACGCTGTTTGGTCTGCCCTGTTAGTTGTGCTTATCTTGGCCCTTTACATCTTTTTGCCGACCTTGCTCGGGAAGGTGCGTCAGAAAAATGGGGCCTAAGCCGCTGGGCATCAACGAGATGCCCTGGTTAAAAATCTTCCGGTCGGTCTCACTGGCTTTGGCTATCTTGGCCCTAGTCGGTACGATAGTTGGTGTACTTATCGCAGGTAAACCGGCTGCGGGTGGGTTCCTTACGGGGCTTACCCTGGTTTATCTCAGTTTCGCGGTCGGAATCATGGTTGTGATACCGGCTGAGAAGAAGTCGATGAAAGCGGCGGCAGCGGCTCTAGCGGCCATGTATCCGTTCAAGATTATGGTTTTCACCGGCCTCTTAGTGTTCGCCCCTATACCGCAGGATTTTCGTAACGGCTGGCTTCTCACCGGAGCCGTCCTGGCACTGGTGGCCCAGCTTGTCATTGAAACGAAAATTATCTCGAAACAGAGAATCCTCTATTTCGATTCGGTAGGATGAAACTAGGCAAAGGAGCATACACCCGTGGGCAACACCGACGATAAGTGGTACAAGCAAGATAAGCAGTTACGCTCTGCTGGCGACCTGGTTGCCGGTGGCGGAACAGCCGGGGCCTTTATGACACTTCTGTACGTCATGATAGGCATTGGTATCTGGAGTTTGGTAGGCTATGGTCTGGACCACTTACTAGGTACAACCTGGATTGCTTGGGTAGGCGGATTCGTTGGCGCCTTTGGTGGTATCTACCTGGTATTTATCCACATGCAGCAGCGTAAATAAGACCAACTGAAACCGGTTGGCACACACATACTTTTGATTCTTTAAACCTCTGAGGTTGCTGGAGCCAGCGGCCAACACGAAGCAATGAAAGGACTTGCCTTGATTTCAAACGGGCTAGTTGTCGCAGCGGGAGAGCAGCAGGGCTACGTTCCGCCCACTATCGATGATATGCACCTGCCTGCCATCTTCACGATCGGTGATTTTGAGTTCAGCAAGCAGATGCTTCTGGTCATCCTGTCGGTGGTCATCGTTGCTGGCTTCTTCCTCTTCGCTGCCCGCAAGCGTGCCATGGTTCCCTCACGCACCCAGTTCGTGGGCGAAATGGGGTACGGCCTGGTCCGTAACAGCCTGGGCAAGGAACTGATTGGCGCCCACCACTACAAGCCTTTCGTTCCCCTGCTCTTCACCGCCTTCTTCTTCATCCTGGTCAACAACCTCTACGGTTCAATTCCCGTCGTCCAGCTGCCCACCATGTCTCACGTAGGTTCTGCCTACGCCCTGGCAGGTATCGCCTACCTGACCTGGGTTGGTGTTGGTATCAAGCGCAAGGGTCTGGGGAAGTTCTTCAAGGACATGACCATGCCCTCCGGCGTTCCTTGGCCTGTTTACATCATCTTGATTCCGATTGAGTTCATGTCAAACATGCTCATCCGCCCCGCAACCCACGCCCTGCGTCTCTTCGCTACCATGTTCGGTGGCCACCTGGCGATTATGGTTGCAGCATCCCTTACCCAGTACCTGATTGTTGAAGCAGGCGGCATCGCTGCTATCGCCTCGGTCGGTTCAGGCGCCCTGGGTCTCTTCCTCTACTTCCTGGAACTCATGATTCAGGTTATCCAGGCCTACGTCTTCACCCTGCTCCTTGCGGTCTACCTGCAGGGCTCGGTCTCAGAAGGCCACTAAAAATATAGGTTTTCTCCGTCGGGTACACCGGCGGACGAGAAAAGCAACCCGCTTTAGCGGGGAGTGTCCACATCAAAACTCTGCCCCTTACACAACACACAAACCGCAAGGGGCACTGTGAAAGGAAACAAACATCATGGAACTCACCGGTTCACTTACCGCAGTTGGTTACGGTCTGTCAGCTATCGGCGGTGGCATCGGCGTAGGTCTGATCTTCGCAGCCTACATGACCTCTGTTGCCCGTCAGCCCGAGTCACAGCGCACCCTGCAGCCCATGCTCTTCCTGGGCTTCGCACTGGTTGAAGCACTGGCAGTTCTCGGCCTGGTTCTTGCGTTTATCAAGTAATTTTTGGCCCCGCCGAAAGATTGACCAAACTATAGAACAGGAAAACCCCCTATGTCTCACTTAATGGCAGCAGCAGAGGGCGCGAACCCTCTGATCCCCAATGTCTGGGAAATCGCCATTACCGCCATCGGGTTCCTGCTCCTCCTCTTCATCGTCACCAAGTACGTTGTCCCGGCATTCGAAAAGATTTACCAGGACCGTAAAGAAGCAATTGAGGGTGGTCTAGCCAAGGCTGAAAAGGCTCAGGCAGAGGCCGCGGCAGCACGCGAAGAGTACGGCCAGCAGCTCGAAAGCGCTCGTCTGGAAGCTCAGAAGATTCGCGAAGAAGCACGCGCCGAAGGCGACGCCATCGTGGCAGAAGCTAAGGAGCGCGCAAACGCTGAGGCCGCTCGCATCACCGAAAACGCCCAGAAGACCATCGAGGCAGAACGTGCAGCTGCCGCAGCATCACTTCGTACCGAAGTTGGCGCTCTGGCAACCTCACTGGCTGGCAAGATTGTGGGCGAATCCCTCAACGATGATGAGCGATCCGCACGTGTAGTCGATCGTTTTCTTGCTGACCTTGACGCGCAGCAGCAGGCAGGTGCAGCCCGCTAATGTCAGCAGTATCGACTGAATCACTGAACAAGGTGGAACAGGTTCTGGTGGCCCAGCCTACCGATAACCCGACCCACCTCGCAGAAGAGCTCTTCGCTGTTGTCGACGCTATCGACAGCAATGGCGGGTTCCGGCGAGGTCTAACCGATCCTTCCCGCGAAGCAGCGCAGCGAGCAGGCATCGCCCGCTCCGTTCTGGGCGGCAAGATTTCCGACGCCGCTCTGGCTATCGTTTCTGCAGCAGCAGAAGCCCGCTGGAGTGAAGAACGCGATCTGGCTGATGCCCTCGAAACAACCGCTGTTACCTCAGTAGCGCTTTCTGCTGAACAGCGCGGAGGTATCGATGCACTGGAGCAGACCGTCAACGAACTGCTGACCTTCATCAACACCGTTGATGCCTCAGCAGAAGCACAGGCTGCTCTTGCCGATACCAGGGCAAGCAAGGAAGCACTCAAGAAGCTGGCTGTCAGCCTCGGTGGCCGTGTAGCCACCGCTGAAGGCAAGCTTCTGCTAGAACGAGTTGCCACTGCGGCCCGCGGAACCACCGCAGCCCGTCTGGCTAACGAGTTCGTAGAAATCATCGTCAAGCGTCAAAACCGTTGGATCGCACGAGTTACCTCAGCAACCGCGCTGACTGCAGAGCAGATTGCAAAGCTGCAGGGGTCACTCAACAAGACCTACGGCAAGGAGCTGAAGCTCGACATCACCGTAGACCCCGCACTTCTGGGCGGTCTACGCGTGCAGGTAGGGGACGAAGTCATCGATGGCTCGCTGTCCACCCGACTGTCAGAACTCAGCCGCGCTTTCGCATAGGCGATTTACACAGTCGAGACCTCGACGGTGATTTAGAAGATACACAGACGACATCGGGCAAGCCTAAAGGCCCAGCCTGAGCACGTCACACAAGTTTCGGTGGGCCTGCCGCCAGTCGGCAGGCACACCAACAAATTAGGAGAGCAGGGACATAAGATGGCCGATTTGACCATCAACGCCGATGATGTCCGTAACGCGCTGAATGAATTCGCAGCGTCTTACGAACCCGGCAATGCAGAGCGCGTAGAGGTGGGTCGTGTTGCATCAGCATCCGACGGCATCGCACGCGTTGAGGGCCTTCCCTCAGTAATGGCTAACGAGCTGCTTCGCTTCGAAGACGGCACCCTTGGCCTGGCACAGAACCTCGACACTCGTGACATCGGTGTCATCATCCTCGGTGACTTCACCGGCATTGAAGAAGGCCAGGAAGTTCACCGTACCGGCGAGGTTCTCTCAGTACCCGTAGGCGACGCCTACCTGGGCCGCGTAGTTGACCCCCTGGGTAACCCCATCGACGACCTGGGCGACATTGAAGCCGAAGGCCGCCGCGCCCTCGAACTTCAGGCTCCCGGCGTTACCCAGCGTAAGTCAGTTCACGAGCCCCTCCAGACCGGTCTCAAGGCAATCGACGCCATGATTCCGATTGGCCGCGGCCAGCGTCAGCTGATCATTGGTGACCGCCAGACCGGTAAGACCGCTATCGCCGTTGACACCATCCTGAACCAGAAGGACAACTGGGCAACCGGTGACCCCAACAAGCAGGTTCGCTGTGTCTACGTTGCTATCGGTCAGAAGGCATCAACCATCGCAGCAGTACGCGAAACCCTCAAGCAGCAGGGCGCACTGGAATACACCACCATCGTGGCTTCCCCCGCATCTGACGCAGCAGGCTTCAAGTACCTGGCTCCCTACACCGGTAGCGCCATTGGCCAGCACTGGATGTACGGTGGCAAGCACGTCCTCATCATCTTCGATGACCTCTCAAAGCAGGCAGAAGCCTACCGCGCGGTATCGCTGCTGCTGCGTCGTCCTCCGGGCCGCGAAGCATACCCCGGTGACGTCTTCTACCTCCACTCCCGCCTGCTCGAGCGCTGTGCAAAGCTCTCCGACGAGCTGGGTGCAGGTTCAATGACCGGCTTCCCGATCATTGAAACCAAGGCAAACGACGTTTCAGCCTTCATCCCCACCAACGTCATCTCCATCACCGACGGCCAGATCTTCCTGCAGTCAGACCTCTTCAACGCTAACCAGCGCCCTGCGGTCGACGTAGGTATCTCCGTCTCCCGTGTTGGTGGTGCAGCACAGACCAAGGCGATGAAGAAGGTCTCCGGTACCCTCAAGCTCGACCTTGCTCAGTACCGCGCCATGGAAGCCTTCGCAATGTTCGCTTCCGACCTGGACGAAGCCTCAAAGGCCCAGCTGACCCGCGGTGCTCGCCTCACCGAGCTGCTGCGTCAGCCCCAGTACACCCCCTACGCAGTTGAGGACCAGGTTGTTTCAATCTGGGCAGGCACCAACGGCTACCTCGATGACCTCGAAGTTTCAGACGTTCTGCGTTTCGAATCAGAGTTCCTCGACCACCTGCGCCGCTCCACCTCAGTACTGCAGGACATCGCAGCATCAGGCAAGCTCGAAGACGAAACCGTAGCAGCTCTCAAGACTGCCATCGTTGACTTCAAGCAGGGCTTCCGCTCAGAAGGCACCAGCCACCTCGTTGAGGCCGGTCACGAAGAGCACCAGCCCCTGTCAGACAGCGAAGTATCACAGGAAACCATCGGTTAGCGATTTTCCTAGCAGGTGAGACGCCCCTCCAACAGAACCTGGGGGAGGGGCCCTCACCCTAGGAGTGAAAGGAATCTCTATGGGAGCCCAGATTAGGGTTTACCGCCAAAAGATTACTTCAACATCGTCTATGAAGAAGATCTTCAAGGCGATGGAGATGATCGCAACCTCACGCATTAACAAGGCACGTAAGAGCGCAGAGGCCGCTAGCCCCTACGCAAATGCGCTGACCAAGGCCGTCACTGCCATCGCGACCCAGCACCACATTGAGCACCCCCTGCTTAACGCACGCTCAAAGGCAAAGACCGGTCGCTCTGCAGTTCTCGTCCTCACCAGCGACCGCGGCCTTGCGGGTTCATACTCCTCATCCGTCCTCAAAAAAACCGAGGGTCTTATTGAGAAGCTCCGCGGTGAGGGACGTGAAGTCAAGCTCTACCTCATCGGTCGCAAGGCAAAGTCCTACTTTGACTTCCGCGAACGCGAATACGAGCAGGCATGGGAAGGCAACACCGACAACCCCAACGTCGAGATGGCCGTTGCAGCACGCGACGCCATCCTGGCAGCCTACGAAAACGGTGACGTCGATGACCTCCACATCATCTACACCGAATTCGTCTCCATGGTCAGCCAGGAAACCCGCGTCCTGCGCCTGCTCCCCATCGAGGTAGCAGACGCACGCGAACTCGGTGAAGAAATCCTGCCCGGCGAACGTCTCGAAGACGACCAGTTCCAGCAGAACTCAGTCTTTGAATTCGAGCCCAGCCCCAAGGAAGTTCTCGACGAGTTGCTACCCCGCTACATCGCCTCCCGCATCTATGCGTGCCTGCTAGAAGCAGCGGCCTCCGAACTGGCGTCCCGCCAGCGCGCGATGAAGTCCGCAGGTGATAACGCTGACGAGCTCATCAAGAAGTACACCCGCCTGATGAACAACGCTCGCCAGGCAGAAATTACTCAGGAGCTCAGCGAAATTGTTGGCGGCGCCGACGCACTCGCCTCCTAATCCACCAGACAACTTTCCACTCTCTACATAGGTAAGTGAGAACAATGACTGCCACTCTGAACGAATCGGCTACCGCGCCGGCTCAGGGCGCAACCGGTCGCATTGCTCGCGTTATCGGCCCTGTCGTTGACGTTGAGTTCCCTGCCGGCCAGGTACCTGACATCTACAACGCGCTGACCGCTGATCTGACCCTCAACGGCACCACCCGTAAGATCACCTTCGAGACTGCCCAGCACCTCGGTGATTCACTGGTACGCGCAATCTCCCTGCAGCAGACCGACGGCCTCGTCCGCGGCCAGGCTGTAGTTGACACCGGCGCTCCCATCTCCGTCCCCGTAGGCGACGGCGTCAAGGGCCACATCTTCAACGTCCTCGGTGACGCCCTCGACGTCTCCAACGACGAAATCAAGGCCGACACCTACTGGCCCATCCACCGCGCAGCCCCCGGCTTCGCAGACCTCGAAGGTTCGACCGAGATGCTGGAAACCGGCATCAAGTCCATCGACCTTCTGACCCCCTACATCAAGGGCGGTAAGATCGGTCTCTTCGGTGGTGCAGGCGTTGGTAAGACCGTTCTGATCCAGGAAATGATTACCCGCGTTGCCCGCAACTTCGGTGGTACCTCAGTATTCACCGGCGTCGGTGAGCGTACCCGTGAAGGTAACGACCTCTGGGTTGAAATGGAAGAAGCTGGCGTTCTGAAGGACACCGCTCTCGTGTTCGGCCAGATGGACGAACCGCCGGGAACCCGTCTGCGCGTTGCTCTGACCGGCCTGACCATGGCGGAATACTTCCGTGACGTTCAGAACCAGGACGTTCTGCTCTTCATCGACAACATCTTCCGCTTCACCCAGGCAGGTTCTGAGGTTTCAACCCTGCTCGGCCGCATGCCGTCCGCTGTGGGCTACCAGCCTAACCTGGCCGACGAAATGGGTCTGCTGCAGGAGCGTATTACCTCAACCCGTGGTCACTCCATCACCTCCATGCAGGCGATTTACGTTCCTGCGGACGACTACACCGACCCCGCACCTGCAACCACCTTCGCCCACCTGGACGCAACCACCGAGCTCTCCCGTGAGATCGCTTCACGTGGTCTGTACCCCGCGATTGATCCCCTGTCCTCCACCTCCCGAATCCTGGACCCCCAGTACATCGGTCAGGAGCACTACGACACCGCAATCCAGGTCAAGGCTATCCTGCAGGAAAACAAGGAACTTCAGGACATCATCGCCATCCTCGGTGTTGACGAACTCTCTGAAGAGCAGAAGGTCGTTGTTTCACGTGCCCGCCGCATCGAGCAGTTCCTCTCACAGAACACCTACACTGCAAAGCAGTTCACCGGTGTCGAGGGTTCAACCGTGCCGATTAAGGACACCATCGAATCCTTCCAGATGATCTGCCGCGGTGATGTTGACCACATCCCCGAGCAGGCCTTCTACAACATCGGTGGTATGGACGACGTCATGCGCCGTTACGAGGAAATCAAGGCACAGTCTGGAGCCAAGTAATCATGGCACTGAAAGTTGAAGTCGTTTCCCGTGAACGAGTCGTGTGGGTTGGCGAAGCCAAGTACGTGCGCGCACGCACCGTCGATGGCGACCTGGGTATCATGCCAGGTCACATCCCCACCATGGCCCTTCTCGCTGAAGACGGTGAGCTTCTGATCGAGGCAACCAGCGGTGAGAAGAAGACCACCCGCCTGCACGAAGGTTTCTTGACCGTCTCTAACGATCGAGTCACCATCGCAGCTAAGCACGCACAGATCTAACTAGATTTCTGTGATGAAAGGACGCCGCCCTTCCCCAGAGATGGGGGAGGGCGGCGTCCTTGTTTTTTCTTGTCTTAGAAGAGGCGGGATTCTACGTCATCTACTCCGCGCATTGCATCGTAGTCGAGAGCAACGCAGCGGATGCCGCGGTCTTCTGCCAGCGTGCGGGCCTGGGGCTTGATGCGCTGGGCAGCAAAGACACCCTGAACCGGTGCTAGCAGGGGGTCACGGTTGAGGAGCTCTAGGTAGCGGGTGAGCTGTTCTACGCCGTCGATATCACCCACACGCTTGAGCTCGACTGCCACAGAGACGCCCCCGGCGTCCTTGGCCAAAATATCCACCGGGCCGATTGCCGTGGGGTACTCGCGGCGCACCAGGCGGTAGCCCGCACCAAGAAGCTCAATCTGTTCAGCCAACAGGCGCTGTAAGTCGGCCTCAACGCCGTCCTTAATAAGGCCCGGGTCAATACCCAGGTCGTGGCTGAGTTCCCCGTGGGTGCCGAAGACACGAATGACTAGCTTGTCGTCGCTCTTGGCGGCCTGCACGGTCCACAGCTCGCTCACATCGGGGTCAAGATCCTCGGCTACCGAGGTGCCCTCGAACTCTTCGCGAGGGGAAATATGCAGACGGCAGGGCGGGCTCATCCAGTTCAGGGGCTTGTAGGAGCCGCCGTCGGAGTGAATCAGCACCGAGCCGTCATTCTTGATCATGAGCAGGCGGGTAGCACGGGGTAGATGGGCATTGAGACGGCCCATGTAGTCTACGGAACAATCAGCTATAACTAAACGCACCGTACCACTCTAACAGGTGGCTTGGGCGGGCACACCGGTGCATGAAAGAATGGGGGAATGCCTCGTCGTTCTTCATCTAAGCCCCGCCGCCCCAACTCTAACTCCGGGGCCGCCCCCAGCAAGTGGCAGAAAGCCCGCCCCGCTGGGCGCGATATTTCCCGTATCCTTGACCCTGCCCCGCGAGTGGAGCGGGCCCAAGACGGGGACTGGTATGTGCAGTACATCCCTTCTATCAATGCTCTGAAAACCTATAAGTGCCCCGAATGTGAACGGCCTATCCAGCCCGGGGTAGCGCACCTGGTGGTCTGGCAGCAGGACCACATGTTTGGTGCCCAGCGGGCTATCGAGGAACGCCGCCACTGGCACGAGCGGTGCTGGGCAACCCGTAGATTCTGGTAGAACCCGGCGGGTTGCACCAGACCTAGGGCGCGTGAGAAGCGCAGAAAAACCCGGTAGCGGCGACTGCACAAAGGCAGGGTGCTACCGGGTTAAGGAAAGCAGATGGTTCGTTAGAGCTGGTCCTGGCGGGGTACGAGTACCTCGTTGACCAGAATCAGCAGGGAGGCTGCGACGGGAATGGCGATGAGGGCACCGAGAACACCCCAGAGGGAGCCACCGGCAACCACCGCGATAATAGCTACAGCACCGGGCACGGCCACTGCCCTGCTCATGATGCGGGGGGAGATGAAGTAGGCCTCAATCTGCAGGTAAATCAGGTAGGGGATAAGGAAGAAGAGGGCGGTCTGCCAGCTGTCGATGAGTGAGACAACCGAGACCAGGACGGCGGCACTGACGCCACCGACCAGGGGAATGAAGGCCAGGAGCAGGACGAAGAGCATGAGCAGCTGGGCGAAGGGAACGCCCACGATCAGCATGATGATGGCGGCACAGGTGGCGTTGCAAATCGCCACGAGAGCCTGGCCCATGACGTACTGGCCAACAGAGCTGGTGATTTTTTCGGTGAGGTAGCCGACGCGTTCACGCTTGGAGGCAGGAGCCAGGCGGATGAACCAGGCCTTAATAGTGGGTAGGGAGGCGAGCACGTAGATGGAGAGGAAGAGCACGATAATCGTGCCGGTGGTGATTTCCGCCAGGGTGGAGCCCGCGTTCATGAGGGAGTTCATAAAGCCGCTCACCACAGAGGTGTCTGAGGTGACCTGTTCAAAGAACTTCTCTACCTCGGCATCTACCGCTGAGCGGATGTGGTAACGCTCATCGAGACCTGAGAAAAGATCTGAGTTGAGGAAGTTCTCAAACTGCTGGGGGAAGCCGGTGATGAAGGAAACTGCCTGGCGGGCGATGATGGGTACTATCCAGAAGATGAGGGCGGCAGCTACCGCAACGAAGAAGAGGAAGACGACGGTGACGCCTGCCCCGCGCGGGAGGCCCCACTGTTCGAGTTTGCGTACAGCCGGGTCTAGCCCCAGACCGATGAACACTGCGCCGGTCAGCCAACCGGCTAGGGCGCCAATGTTGAGCACGAAGTACATGCCCATCCAGGCCAGGCCCACACCGACGGCCAGCATGAAACCAAAGTAGATTGGGTTGCTGATGTAGCGTCCCTTGCCGGGGGCGAGGGCGTGGGTTTCTGGGGGAGCGGGGGCGGCGCCGTCCTTATTCTCTTTGAGGTGGGCCGGTTCTTCGGGCACCTGGAGGCGGTGGCGGGGCCGGGCACCCGGTATAGCAGGTAGCGCGAACTTGTTGTTCTGTGACTGCCTGGTGCCGCTTTCTTCGGTGTTGGCCGGGGAATCTGGTTGCGCGGACGCCTGTGCGCGGCTGGTGCGGGCGGTCAGAGACCGCAGGAGTCGGGAGAGAGAAAAAGATGAGGGCATGCTGGCTACTCGGGTAGTGGTGTAGTTACTGTGTTCAACCTTATCGTGATTCTGCCCTGGGCTAGAACTAGGGCAGGGGTGCCCGCTCACCGGCTGAGCTTTGGCACCATAGAGTGTAGAGATATTTGTCGTTGTGAAAGGAAGGCCAATGGCCGGGATTGACGATCAGAACCTACCCGCTTCGGTACGAAACGCCCTGGATCTGGGGGCTACGGGTTCGGCAGGTTCCAGCGCTGAGCCTGCTGAGGAGAGCGCCGCAGCCAGCTGGCGACTGGACGTAACCGATGTGGCCCAGTTCCAGCAGCTGGTGCAGGAGTCCAACCGGGGTGCTGTGATTTTTGCCCTGTGGGCGCCTCACTCACCGGCGTCGGTCCAGATGCTGGAGCAGGTCGAGGCCCTGGTGAACTCTGCCGGCGGCAATCTGCTGCTGGCTGCCGTTGATATCACCAAGACCCCCGAGATCGGGCAGGCCTTCCAGATTCAGGGTGTGCCTGCGGCCGTGGCTGTGCTTGCTGGCCGCCCGGCCCCGCTCTTCAACGGTCCCGTTGAGCCCCAGGCTTTGACCGAGGTGCTGGGCCAGGTGTTGCAGCTCGCCGCCCAGCAGGGTCTGCCCGGTGGGTTCGAACCGGTACTGTCGGAGGCTGAGAAGCCCCTGCCGCCCCTGCACCGGGAAGCTATCGAGGCTCTGGACCGTGGTGATTATCAGGGAGCTGAAGCCGCCTACACCCGCGCGCTCAACGAGAACCCGGGGGATACGGACGCTAAAATCGGCCTGGCTCAGGTTCACCTGCTCCACCGCGTCTCTACTCTGAACCTGGCAGAAGAACGCCAAAAAGCTGCCGCCGACGCTACCGATGTGCAGGCCCAGCTCAACGTTGCTGACCTAGATGTAGCTGGCGGGCATGTGGAAGACGCCTTCAACCGTCTTATCGCCCTCTTCAAGGCCGTGGATGCGGAGACTAAAACCACGGTGCGCGAACGCCTGCTGGAACTGTTCGAGGTCGTAGGCTCAGCCGACCCTCGCGTCACAAAGGCCCGCTCAGCCCTGATGATGGCTCTTTTTTAAGGAATCACCCTAACGGGGGAGGGAAAGGCCCGTGATGCTAGCTACAGTGGAGATATGGCACACGAGAACCTTCCCCCGCAGAATGAACCTTACGACCAAACCCACAACCGGCCTGTAGAGGCACCCAGCAGCGGCTTGACTGAGCCAGTTTCAGCGCCGGTAGAAGCTGAAGTGGCAGAAGCCAGCAGGGGCAACGCAGCCCTGGAGATCACCAACCTGGTGAAGGTCTTTGGCCAACAGGCTGCGGTAGACGGAGTCAACCTCACCGTGCCCCGAGGCTCCTTCTACGGGCTGGTAGGGCGTAACGGCGCAGGTAAGACCACCACCCTCTCCATGGCAACGGGTCTGCTCAAGCCCACCGCCGGGCAGGTTCTGGTGGGCGGTCTGGACGTCTGGGCCAACCCCCTAGATGCTAAACGCCGGGTGGGTGTGCTGCCTGACGGCGTCCGCCTCTTTGACAAGCTCACCGGCGAGCAGCTCCTTACCTACGCTGGCCGCCTGCACGGGCTCGATAAGGCAACCGTGGCCGAGCGAACCCGTGACCTTCTCATTGCCATGGACTTGACCGGGGCAGCTGGCCGCCAGGTCTCCGACTACTCAGCCGGTATGACCAAGAAAATTGCCCTGGCCTGCGCCATGATTCACGCCCCCTCCCTGCTGGTGCTCGATGAGCCCTTCGAGGCAGTCGACCCGGTCTCTGCCTCCAACATTCAGGATATTCTCAAGGCCTATGTGGCCGGTGGTGGAACCGTCATCATCTCCTCCCACGTGATGGACCTGGTCCAGCGCCTCTGCGACCACGTGGCCATCATGAACGCTGGCCGCATTCTGGCCTCTGGCACCGTGGAGCAGGTGCGCGGCGGCGTAACCCTAGAAGAGCGGTTTGTTGAGCTGGTGGGCGGACGCGTTGTATCGGAGGGAATCTCATGGTTGCAGTCCTCCTAAAACTCAAGCTTGACCATTTCTTGGCGATTTTCCGTAAGGGCAATGTCTGGTCCATTGTGGGCCTGGTCTTTGGCTTGCTCTACGGGCTCGGTGCCCTGACAGCTGTAGCCGGTCTAGGGTTCACCCTGCAGAACCAGGCAGACTCCCTGCTGATTCTGGGGGTGGGCGGTGCCCTGCTGACCCTGGCCTGGTGGCTCATTCCCCTGGTCGCGGCAGGAGCTGACCCCACCCTTGACCCGGAGCGCCTGGCACCTTACCCCATCACCGTCCGCCAGCTGATGGCCGGTCAGGCCATCGGGGCGCTCATAGGCCTGCCCGGTGTGCTGACGGTACTTGCCACGCTGGCTCTCATTACTTCCAACTTTTACTCGCTGGCGGCTACCCTGGCTTTCATCCCGGCAGGTTTATTGGGGCTTGCTCTTGCCATTCTGGGCGGACGCCTGACCGCAGTGGCCTCAATCCCCGTCCGCTCGCGACGCTCGGTGAGCAACGTCCTGACCATCGTGGCTTTTACCGCCCTAGTGTTTGCCGGGCCCCTGATGCTGGCGACTATCACGGGCATTACCAGCAACACCGACCAGCTCCGGCAGATTCTCAGCTACCTGCAATGGACTCCTGTAGCCTCAGCCTGGGCTATCGCCCCGCAGGTTGGGGCAGGCCGCTTTGGCCTGGCAACAGTTCTTGCCGCGCTCACCCTGGTCTACTGTGCCCTCACCTGGGTCATCTGGCAGTTCTTTGCGGCTAAGACCATGGCCAGCGTGGGGGATTCCATCGGAGTGCAGGAGAAAGGGAAAACCGTGGCTCAGGGTAACCTGGGGCTTCTGGGGCGCTTCCCCGCCACCGTCCGCGGTGCTATCGCCGCCCGTACCCTGAACATGATGCTGAAAGACTCCCGCGCTAACCTCAACGTGCTCATGATGCCGCTCATGTATATCTTGATGATCATACTTTCAGGTTCATTCACCTTCGCCCTCAACGGGGAGGCAGAGACTGCGGCCAACCCTATGCCTCTGATCGCGGTGGCCGCCTTCATACCGGCTATGGCAGGCTGCTCCCAGACCAATCTGGCCTCCTTTGAAGGGTCAGCCTTCTCCCTGCACGCTATCTCACCCCTGCGCGGTATAGATGACAGACTGGGGCGGGCCTACGGCATGATGCTGCTCTACCTGCCCATGATTGTGGTGGGCACCCTGGCTTTCGCCTTCCTGACCGGTCACGCCACCTGGGCCCTGCCCCTGCTGGTGAGCGCTCTGGGAACCTACTACATCGCTAACGGCATGGCCAACTACCTGGACACCACCTTCAATGCACCGGTAGTACCGCCGGGAACCAGCCCCTGGAAGACCCCGGAACAGCCCGATGGTATGGCCAAGACCATGGCACGTGGCTTCCTGCTCTTCATCCCCATGGCTCTCTCACTGCCGACCCTCATCGGTATGGCTGCTACCGACATTGTCGGTAGTATGGTCTGGTTCTGGCTGGGGGCTATCGTCACCGCCCTGATCGGGGTAGCGGCCTTCTTCCTGGGGGTCCGTGCCGGAGCCAAAAACTACGAACGGCACACGGCAGATATCTACCAGCGCGTAGCCCGCTACAGCTAAACCATCTCTCGGCCTGCTAGAAGCAGGCAACCCATCACCGGCGTCCGCCCCCTGCTCTATAGCAAGGGGTGGGCGCCGTCTTGACGGGGGCACTACACTGGTAGTCAAGACCACGTGCCTTGAGATAAAGGAGACCCGGCATGTCATCGATTCCCGGCATCGAAGACCCCTTCCCCGAAACTGCCCACTCCGGCGGCACCGCCCTGCTGGAACGCGAAGAAGTACAGAATGTCGAACCCGGCGACCACGAACGCTTCGCCCACTACGTGCGCAAAGAAAAAATCATGGAGTCCGCCCTCACCGGCAAGCCCGTGCGCGCCCTCTGCGGCAAAAAGTGGACCCCCGGCCGCGACCCCGAAAAGTTCCCCGTCTGCCCCGAATGCAAGGAAATCTACGAGGGCCTTGCACCCGGCGACAACGACGAAAACTAACACACCATCACGCGCTCAGAACCACCTCTAAGGAAACACACATGACCTCACCCCAAACCTCGCGCCGTACCCTGGCCACAGCCGGCCTCTGGGCGGCGCCCGTCGTCGCGTCCTCAGCCCTTGTGCCTGCCTACGCCGCCAGCACCAGCGTCATTACCCCTACTCTGACTGTACGCTGGGGGCTCTTCTCCCAGGTCGCTATCGAGGACGCCAGCGCCGGCTACAACACTAACGTCGGCGTAGCCTCAATATTCGGCGGTACCAGCAATTCCACCGGTGACGTGCAGTTTGACGACTCCACCGGCCTCATTACGGACGGCGCAACCGGCCTGGTTGCCAACGGTGAGGGCACCTTCACCCCCGGCGGTAGCCTGGGCGGCTTCAACTCCGGCACCTACGGCGGCACCGGCCTCTGGTTCTCCAGCCCCGAAGACACCACCGGAGCACCCGTAGCGGGCACCGCCGTCCTCGCCGCGGGAGCCTCCTTCCGCCTGGACTACGTGGTTACCTTCCCCGACGGCTGGGACCCCTTCCCCATCGACAGCGCGCGTGACGGCGAAACCCGCCACCTGGTCAAGCAGAGCGGCGGCAGCGCCGTAACCGCCACCGGCGTCAACAGCGCAGAGATGACCGCAACCTACGGAGCGCAGACAACCAACGGCCAGCAGCAGACCGTGAGCGTCACCTACACCACCAACGAGACCATCACCCTCACCTCCGACGGCTCAAGCACCTCAACCCTGGCCCAGCTACTTCTCAGCCAGGCCCCGGTCTACTACGGGGACAACCCCGAAGCCGACTTTGAAGTCGTCCTCACCGTAGTCTCGGGCGCCATCGTTATCAACGCCACCGACGGCCGAACTGAAACCATCAACCTCGCCGGCCAAACCCTGAGCAACCTGCTACCCGCCCTGCCGGTAGCCTAGTCAACCAGACTCATCGAGAGATGACTCATAGCCCCATTCGCTCCCGAATGGGGCTAAACTTTTGTGGTGCCCAAAAACCTTGAGGGCAGCCACAGAGGGAAGGGAAGATATGAGATGAACGACAGCCAGCTACCACTCTTCGGCGAAGGCTCCAACCCGCCCCTGCCCCCGGCCTACCCCGACCGCGCCGCCTGGGGAACCGCCCCCAAGCTCCGCGCCTGGCAGGCCGAAGCCATGACCAAGTACTTTACAGAGAACCCCCGCGACTTCATGGCCGTGGCAACCCCCGGCGCAGGTAAAACTACCTTCGCCCTCACCGTCGCCAAAGAACTCTTCAACCGCGGCACCATCAACCGCATGACCGTGGTCGCCCCCACTGACCATCTCAAACGCCAGTGGGCTGACGCCGCAGCCCGCGTCGGCATCTCCATCGACCCCAACTTCAAAAACTCAGACGGTACCATGGGCCGCGGCTACCAGGGCGTCGCCCTCACCTACGCCCAGGTCGCCAACAAGCCCATGCTGCACCGGGCCCGCACCGAAAACGGCCGCACCCTGGTCATCATGGACGAAATCCACCACGCCGGTGACTCCCTCTCCTGGGGCGACGGCCTGCGCGAAGCCTTCGAACCGGCCACCCGCCGCCTAGCCCTCACCGGTACCCCCTTCCGCTCCGACACCGCAGCCATCCCCTTCGTCCAATACGAAGAGGACGCCGACGGCATCCGCCGCTCCAAATCCGACTACTCCTACGGCTACGGCCCCGCCCTCAAAGACCACGTCGTGCGCCCCGTCATCTTCATGGCCTACTCCGGCCAGATGCGCTGGCGCACCTCCGCCGGCGAAGAAATGGCCGCCAACCTGGGGGAGGGCTTCACCAAGGACGTCACCGCCCAAGCCTGGCGCACCGCACTCAACCCCGACGGCGAATGGATCCCCACCGTACTCGCCGCCGCCGACAAACGCCTGACCGAAGTACGCCGCACCGTCCCCGACGCCGGCGGCCTCGTCATCGCCACCGACCACGCTGACGCCCGCGCCTACGCCAAACAGCTCCAAAAAATTACCGGCGAAAAACCCGCCCTCATTCTCTCCGACGATAAAGAAGCCTCCAACAACATCGAAGAGTTCTCAGCTGGTATGGCCCGCTGGATGGTCGCCGTACGCATGGTATCCGAAGGCGTGGACGTCCCCCGCCTAGCCGTCGGCGTCTACGCCACCTCAACCTCCACCCCCCTCTTCTTCGCCCAGGCCATCGGCCGCTTCGTGCGCTCGCGCAAACGCGGCGAAACCGCCTCGGTCTTCCTACCCTCCGTACCCCAGCTCATGATGCTGGCCAACGAAATGGAAACCGAACGCGACCACGCCCTCGACCGCAAGGGCGCAAATGATGAAGTAGTAGACCCCCTCAACGAAGGCCTAGACGACCACCTCATCGAAGAAGCCAACAAAGAAGAAGTCGCCAGCGACCAGCTCACCCGCGGCAAATTCGAAGCCATCGGCTCCCAGGCATCCTTCCACGGCGTCCTCTTCGACGGCGCCGAATTCGCCTCCGGCGGTCTTGAAATCGGTTCCGACGAAGAACAAGACTTCCTCGGCATCCCCGGCCTACTCGACGCCGACCAGGTAGGCACCCTGCTCCGCGCCCGCCAAAAAGACCACGCCTCCCGCCGACCGGCGTCCGCCGCCCCCCAGGTCGTCGACCACCGCCAGCTCAAAGACCTACGCAACAAGCTGGCTAAAAATGTTGCCGCCTGGGCAGCCCGCACCGGCAAACCCCACGGCTCTATCCACAACGAACTACGCCGAATCTGCGGCGGGCCCGCCGTCGCCCAGGCCTCAGCAGAACAACTCCAGGCCCGCCTGGACAAGCTGCAGGACTGGTTCGTGGGGCGTAAGTAGGTACTCTTGCCTAGGGCCGATGGTTGTGGTGCCAGCAGGCACCCTTAAACGCCAGCCCCGAGCCAGCCTGCTGGCACCACAACCACCGGCCCCCGTAGAGTAAGCCCCGAGCCAGCCTGCTAGCACCACAACCACCAGTCGCCGTAGACCCAGCCCCGAGCCAGCCTGCTGGCACCACAACCACCGGCCCCCGTAGAGCAAGCCCCGAGCCAGCCTGCTAGCATCACAACCATCAGTCGCCGTAGACCCCAGCCCCGAGCCAGCCTGCTAGTACCACAAGCACAGCCACTAGAACATCAAATTTCCTGGGCTACAGCACCTCGGCGACCGTCACCCCGGCGTCCTCAAGCTCATCGCTCACCTCATCGAGGGCGTCCTCATCAACCGGAGCCGTCAAATCAAGCAGCACACGGGTCTCATAGCCAGCATCTACCGCATCCAGCGCAGTAGCCTTCACACAAAAATCGGTGGCAATGCCCACCACATCAACATCGGTAATATCGCGCTCAGCCAGCCAGTCATCCAGCGACACCTTGGGGGTATCGTCCTGAGCCGGGGCACCGGCCTCGCGCTCGCCGGTCATCACAGAATCCTCGGGAGCCAGCAGCCCCTCAAAGCCCGAGTAAGCGGCCTCAAACTCGCCCTTACGGAAGTAGGCCTCGATGTAGTCGGTATCGAGATCCTCGTGCAGCTCGGCACCCTGGCTCTCGGCCTTGCAGTGCACCGGCCAGGAGTCCTTGAAATCGGGGTTCTCAGAAAAATGGGTGCCGGGGTCAACGTGCCAGTCCTGGGTGGCAACAATCGCCTCGTAGTCGCTGTGGTGGTTCTCTACATACTCGCTAATGAGGGCAGCAACCTCTGCGCCACGCTCGGTAGCGAGCGAGCCGCCCTGGCAAAAGTCGTTCTGAACATCAATAATAATGAGTGCTTTTGACATCGTGTGATCCTTCTTCTTAAGAGACAAATTCTGTGGGAATGACCGGGTCGCCGGGGGAGAGACGGGTAGCGGCTACCGGCAGCTCCGTGAGGGAGCGGGCATGACGCTCGGCAGCTCGGCGTACGCCTTCAGCCCCGGTAAAGCCGGGCTGGATCTGCCCGTTCACCACCAGGTCTACCATGAGGGGGCGGTCGTTGGAGTCAGCCGGAGCCTCAATATCGAGCCCCACCACTTCGGCTGTGGCGGTGCCGGTGGTATCAAGACGGCGGACGGCGGTTTTCTTGCCGCCCACAGACGCCTTACCCGAGGACGCCTTAGCGACAGGCTCCATTACTCCCTGGGAGTTCTCGCGCAGAACCACCTTATACACCATGGAAGAGGTAGGAACACCGGAGCCGGTGACCAGCTTGGTGCCCACCCCGTAGGAGTTGACGGGGGCAGCGGCGAGTGAGGCGATAGCGTACTCGTCCAGGTCACTGGTGACGGTAATCTTGGTGTCGGTGTTTCCCAGCGCATCGAGCTGTTCGCGCACCTTCTGGGCCTGGGCCACTAGGTCGCCAGAATCAAGGCGAACCGCTCCAAGCTCCTGCCCGGCCAGCTCAACGGCAAGGTTCACGGCCTTCTCAACATCGTAGGTATCGACCAGCAGGGTGGTGCCCACCCCCAGAGAAGCTAGCTGGGCTTCAAAGGCCTGGCGTTCTGAGTCGTGTAATAGGGTAAAGGCGTGGGCGCTGGTACCGACGGTGTGAAGGCCGTAGCGGCGACCAGCCTCAAGGTTAGAGGTGGCGGTAAACCCAGCGATGACGGCGGCGCGGGCGGCAGATACCGCGGCCTGCTCATGGGCCCGGCGGGAGCCCATCTCCAGGCAAGGACGCTTGCCGGCGGCAACCGTCATGCGGGAGGCCGCGGTGGCGACAGCAGAATCAAAGTTGAGGATTGAGAGGATAAAGGTCTCGAGCAGGCAGGCCTCTGCGAAAGAGGCCTCGACCTGAAGCACGGGGGAGTGGGGGAAGAAGACCTCACCCTCGGCATAGCCCCGGATAGAACCGGAAAAACGGAAGTTAGCAAGGTAATCCAGGGTCTGCTCATTGACCACCTTACGGGAGGCCAAAAACTCCAGCTCTTCGGTATCAAAGCGGAAGTTCTCTAGCCCCTCAAGCAACCTGCCGGTGCCTGCCAAGACGCCGTAGCGGCGTCCGCCCGAAAGCCTGCGGGTGAAAACCTCGAAGACGGTACGCCGGTGGGCAGCACCTGAGGCTAGGGCAGCCTGCACCATGGTCAGCTCGTAGTGGTCGGTCAGGAGGGAAGTTTTTTGAGTCACGGGTATAACTTTATCCTTTTGTCTGTGCCTAAGCCCAGCCCTGTCCCTCAGCTTTGCTTGCTCCCACAGTGAACGAGCTGAGGTGCGAGAGACGGAAGAGCCCTATGATAGATAAGGTACAAATGACCTAAGGAGTGCACCCTATGCCTTCGGCTGCCTCAGCCACAGACACCCTGGCAGATCTTGAGCTCGATCTAGCCCTAGACGAGAGCACCCAGCTCAACCTGCCCTGGGCGGTCATTGTCTGGGACGACCCGGTTAACCTGATGAGCTTCGTGACCTACGTGCTGCGCACCCAGTTTGGCTACAGCACCGAAAAAGCCCACCAGCTCATGATGCAGGTACACACCGAAGGTAGGGCCACCGTCTTTAGCGGCTCCAAAGAAGAGGCCGAACGGCACACCACCGCCCTGCATACCTGGGGTCTGTGGGCAACCATCGAGCAGGCAGGTGCATAGTCTTATGGCTGAACCTTTTACCCCAACCTCCCGTGGCATTACCGCCCGCTTCACCCCTGAAGAGGTGCAGGTTCTCACCCGCCTGTTTGAGGACGTCGCCCTGGCGCTGGAGCCGGAAGAAGACCCCAATGCTGACCCCCTGGCGGCCCTGGTGGGGATTTCTGAAACCGCCAGCGTGCCCAGTGACCCCGCTGTTGCCCGTATGCTGCCGGTGGCGAGCGACGATCCGGAAGTTGCCGACGAATACCGCCGTTTCACCGACCTCTCCCTGCGCCGGGCCAAGATTGAACACCTCACCCAGGCCTCCATGGACCTGCAGGCCGGAGTTGTGCGCCTAGATACCGAAAGAGCCAACAGCTGGGCAGCCGCCCTCAACGATGTGCGTCTGACCCTGGGCACCCGTTTAGGGATTAACAGCGCTGAGGACGCCGACCGCATCGGCGAACACACCGACTGGGGCAGCGTAGAGAGCACCGAAGACTACATGGCCCTGCTTTATAACTTCGTCACCTGGCTGCAAGAAAGCCTCATGCAGAGCCTCCTGCTGGGTCTGGACGAGGCCGGGGCGGGGCCGTCCGCACCGTAAATAATCTTTCGTGACCGATTATGACGCCCCGCGCGGGCGCCGGGGCGTGATAGTCCACTCAAAAGCTGGTCGCTGCGATGGGCGCCCTACAGTTTTCTTCAACCTTTAGCTAATGTCAGGTGTGTAATGAGCGAAACCAACCCGAAACTCGTAACCCCCTGGGGTAGTCAGGTGCTTGCCGAACCCACCGCAAGCGCCCCCATCGGCGTGTTCGATTCGGGAGTGGGCGGCCTAACCGTTGCCCGCGCCATCATGGACCAGCTACCGCACGAGTCGGTGATTTACGTGGGCGACACCGCCCACGGCCCCTACGGCCCCCTGACCATCGCCCAGGTGCGAGCCCATGCCCTGCGCATCATGGACGAGCTGGTGGACTCCGGGGTCAAGCTCCTGGTGATTGCCTGCAACACGGCGTCGGCCGCTGTGCTGAGGGACGCCCGCGAGCGCTACACCCGCAAGTACGGTATTCAGGTGGTTGAGGTTATCCAGCCCGCCGCCCGCCGAGCGGTGGCGGCAACCCGCAACCGTAAAATCGGTGTCATCGCCACCGAAGCTACCGTGACCTCCCGGGCCTATGAAGACACCTTCTCGGTCATGAGCGACCTTGAAATCTACTCTGTGGCCTGCCCCCGCTTCGTAGAGTTCGTTGAAAAGGGCATTACCAGCGGCCCTGAGCTCCTTGAGACTGCCGAAGAATACCTGGCTCCTCTCAAGGAGGCCGGGGTCGATACCCTGGTGCTGGGCTGTACCCACTACCCCCTGCTTACCGGCGTCATCTCCTACATCATGGGCGATGACGTTACCCTGGTATCGTCTTCGGAAGAGTCGGCTAAGGACGTCTACAAGGCTCTGCTAAGAGCTGGCCTAGAGCGCCCTGCCGCCCTGCCGCCCTCCCACGAATTCCTGGCCACCGGTGAAACCGAAACCTTCGAGCACTTAGCCCGCCGCTTCCTAGGGCCCGAGGTCGCCAAGGTACGCCATACCAACTCGGTGGCAGAACGATTCCCCACCGGCTCCCTGGCAGTCGTTCCTCCCGAACTCATCACCCAGACTGTTACCACCCCGCGCATTACCATCACCACAGACACTCCCTAACCCACAGACACACACAGAAGAAGGAAGGCCACTGATGCGATTGACCGTCATAGGCTGTACCGGTTCTTTCCCCGGGCCCAATGCAGCGGCCAGCTGCTACATGGTCTCGACTATTGATGACCTGGGAAAGACCTGGCGCATTATCGTCGATATGGGCAACGGAGCCCTGGGCACCCTTCAGACCCACATCAACCTCGAAGATATCGACGCCATCCTGATTTCTCACCTGCACCCCGACCACTGCATCGACCTCTCAGGGCTGCACGTAGCGGTCAAATGGAACCCCAACGGCTGGTCTAAGGGACCCATTCCCCTCTACGGGCCCAGCGATATTCACCAGTACCTGGTCAACACCCACGGCCTGCCCATCGAACCGGGCATGCACACCGAGTTTGAGTTCCATGAGTGGACCAACCACGCCGAGGTCAAAATCGGCCCCTTCACAGTGACCCCGCACGTGGTCGTACACCCCACCAAGGAGCCCTACGCCCTGCGCATCGAGTGTGAAACCGGTGAAGGCAAGACCGTGCTCACCTACTCCGGCGACACCGACTCCTGCATCGGCCTGATTGAAGCAGCCCGCGAGGCAGACCTTTTCCTCTGCGAAGCGGCCTACCAGGAGGGCCGCGACGACGCCCTGCGCGGCATCCACCTGACCGGCAAACGTGCCGGTGAAGCGGCAGCCGAGGCAGGCGTCCGCAATCTACTGCTCACCCACCTGCCCATCTGGAACGACCCCGCTATTGCCCTGGCCGAAGCCAAGAGCGTTTTTGACGGGCCGATATCGGTGGCTGAGGCCTCGGCAACCTACCGGGTCAACCCCCGCCGTAGCCCCGAGGAATATGCCAGCAACCCGCAGACCACCACCCTGAACGTCATTAGCCGCCACCAGGGGAGCTAGTTACCGCCCCTGCCCACAAGTAGCCAACGCAGACAACACGGGTGCAGAAAAGCGCCCGTGTTTTTGTGCGCCCCGGGCAACAGACGCTAGGCTGAAACCATGACAGAAAACATGGCAGCACCCACCCTACGCGGCGACGGCCGCACTCCCGACCAGCTCCGCCCCATCACCGTCACCCGCGGCTGGTCAAAGAACGCCGAAGGCTCGGCCCTGATTGAATTCGGCAACACCCGGGTGCTCTGCACCGCCTCACTGACCGAGGGCGTGCCCCGCTGGCTCAAGGGCCAGGGCACCGGCTGGGTCACCGCAGAATACGCCATGCTACCGCGCGCCACCAACACCCGTAACTCCCGTGAGTCGGTCAAGGGCAAGATTGGCGGCCGCACCCACGAAATTTCTCGACTGATTGGCCGCTCCCTGCGCGCCGTCATCGACACCGCTGAGCTGGGCGAGAACACCATCGTGCTCGACTGCGATGTGCTCCAGGCGGACGGCGGCACCCGCACCGCCGCTATCACCGGCGCCTATATCGCCCTGGCCGACGCCATCAAGTGGGCCCAGACCCAGGGCATTATCCCGGCCAAGGCTAAGCCCCTCACCGGCTCTGTTGCCGCAATTTCTGTGGGCATCATCGACGGCGTTCCTATGCTTGATCTGCCCTACGAAGAAGATGTGCGCGCCGAGACCGACATGAACGTGGTCGTCACCGGCGAAGGCAAGTTCGTTGAGGTTCAGGGAACCGCAGAGGGCGCCCCCTTCGACCGCGGCGAACTGAACTCTCTGCTCGATTTGGCCCTGCACGGCACCGCGCAGCTAGCCCAGATCCAGCGCGAAGCCCTGGAGGACTAATGCCCGCCAAAATCGTTCTTGCCACCCACAACCAGGGGAAACTGCGCGAGTTCCGCGAGATGCTGCGCGGCGCTATCGAGGGGCTGGACGTTGACACCGAGGTGATCGACGCCGGTGCAGCAGGTGCCCCCGACGTGGTTGAAGACGGCGTTACTTTTGCCCAGAACTCCCTCTTGAAGGCCCGCGCGGTAGCCGCGGCTACCGGCCTGATTGCTATTGCCGACGACTCAGGCCTGTCGGTCGACGTGCTGGGCGGTGCCCCCGGTATTTTCAGCGCTCGCTGGGCCGGCCGGCACGGAGACGATGAAGCCAACCTCAACCTGCTCCTAGCGCAGCTTTCAGATATCGCCGATGAACACCGCCGCGCCCGCTTCGTCTGCGCCGCCTCGATGGTTACCCCCGAAGGTAAAGAGGCTGTGGAGGAGGGGGAGCTTGCCGGAACCCTGCTGCGCGAGCCCCGCGGTGAGGGCGGGTTCGGCTATGACCCGATCCTGGCAGCCGACGGTTTCACCGGCGAATACGCTGGCCTCTCTTGCGCTCAGGTGCCCGCCGATGTCAAGAATGCCATCAGCCACCGGAGCCAGGCCCTAGCCAAGCTTCTTCCCCACCTACAGGCCGCCCTGGCCCAGTAACAATCCTGTACGAGGTACCCTATGGCAGCGCACCTTACACTCATTGAACAGATGAAGGCTCTTCCCGTGGTCACGGCGGTGATGGAGCAAGCCGGTTTGAACATTCCCCGCGACCGCTGGGACATCCGGACCACCGGCTCTGCCCACATCATCGTCAACATGGGGGCGGAGCTGAGTGTGCGTATCGCCAAAACCCAGCAGACCGGGCACCTGGTAGCCCGCCGCACCGAGATCCTGCGGCGGCTACCCCAGGACCTTCCCTTTGCGGTACCCCGACCCATCACCCGGGTTATCACCCGGAACGGCTTCACCGCTGTAGGGCTAACCTGGATTAAGGGGGAGCCTCGCCTGCAGGGTTCGGCCCCGCCCAAGCAGCTTGCCACCCTGGTCAAAGCTATCCACTCGGTAGATTTCAGCGGCTACGGGCCCTACCTTGACATGGTGCACGAGCACTGGGGTGGACGCGATAACTGGGAGGTGCTCCTGCGCGAGCAGGTCGTACCTCAGTTGCTCACCGGCGCCCAGAAGGTAGCTCACGCAGCCATAGATCGGGTACTGGCTCTGGAACCTGCCTCACCGGTTCTCGTCCACGGCGACCTAGCCGGCCACAATATTCTCTGGAACGGCGACAAACTGGTCGGCGTTATCGACTGGGACCACGCCTCTGTAGGGGACGCGGCCGTTGACCATGCCGCCCTGGGTAACTTCTACGGCTGGGGTTCCCTCTCTAAAGCGCTCGATGAAACCCAGCTGGAACGCGCCAAAATAGTGGCCCGCCTGCTACCGCTGCAGTCCCTGGCCTACACCATGCGCAATGGCATGGGCGGAGCTATCCAACGCCTGGCCGTGGAACGCGCTGACGAATGGTACCTGGACCACCGCACAGAGGTGCTTGCAGCTTAGGAACCCTAGCGAAAGAAGGGCAGACAGGCTCACGCTCACTGCCGACCCTCTCGCTGGTTCGCTAGCGCTCACAAGCGATTCACGCCAGCCCCGCAGCCAGCAGTTTCGCTGCGAGCCTGCCTGCCCTTACCTACACCCCAAGCTGCTTGAACCAGGCTACCTCAACCAGGTTCAGGGCTTCTGCGGCGTCGGTAGCAGGGGCGAGGTCTGCCGGGAAAGCAGTGTCGCCCCAGAGCGCTCCGAGCAGGGAGCCGACCAGAGCCCCGATTGAATCTGAATCGCCGGTGACTGCAATTGCCGCGCCCAGGGCTTCCCTCACTGCCTGCTGCTGGTTCAGCTTCTCCGCAGCGACGTCCGCCTCTGCCCGCAGAGCTAAGAAGAGGGCGTAGCCGAGCACATCGGGGGCCACCAGGAGTTCGCCGAAGTGGGGGCAGGCGTCCGCCACCTGCGCTTCTTGCTGAGCCAGGCGGACGGCGGTGCCCAGCGCCGTGCGGGTGAGCGCGGCATCGCCGGGTAGGGCCTGGCTTTGCTCCACCGTGCCCAGCCAGTTCAGCACCTGCTGGGTGCATGCTTCAAGCACACCGGGGCGGGGAGCCTGCGCGGTACCCTGGCTGGTGCTACCCAGCAGATAGCGAATGAGCAGGGCGTAGGCGCTCGCAGAGATGACGGCCTCGGGGTGGCCGTGGGTGAGGGCCGCGGCGTGGGCGGATAGCTTGATGACGGTAGCGTCATCGGCCACCGGCAGGTAACCGAAGGGGGCAGAGCGCATGAGCGCCCCGGTGCCCAGGGCCTGCGGGTTGATGTTTTTAGAGATAAACCGCATTTCCCCCGTGGCAAGGGCTGCCAGGGTTGCCTTGCCCGGGCCCCGCTGCTGGCGCATCACCTGAAGCGCATCGAGGGGGCGGGGAAGGGAGTAGGGGGCGGTCTCGGGCGCCGGGTGGCCGGTGCCGGTGTACCAGCGCAGGTAGGCTAGCCAGATGCAGGCCAGCTCGTCGGCTGCCTGGCCCTCGTTGTTCCACTCCAGCACCTCGGTGAGCCCGTCGAGGGTTGCCAGGGTGAGCTGGGTGTCATCTGAAACGAGCAGGGGTTCCCGGGCGATAGCCGCGATAAGGTCGGCTCCTGTACGCCCGCCCCAGTGCTCAGCAATCTGTTCTACGGTGCTGGTCTCTAGGGGGTAGCCCAGGGCATCCCCCAGGGCGGTACCCAGCAGGGAGCCACGCAGGGCCGACCGGTAGGCGGGGGAGAGGGCATCGGGGGCAGGAAAAACAGAAGTCATGCTCCCTATTCTAAAGCGGGGTAAGAGCGGGACCACTAAACTGGTGGTATGCGTATCTTGCACACCTCAGACTGGCACCTGGGCCGCACCTTTCACGGTACCTCCCTGCACTCCTATGCCGAGCAGCTGCTCGATGAGCTGGTGAACCTGATTCAGGAACAGGGTATTGACGTGGTGCTGATCAGCGGGGACGTCTATGATCAGGCCCAGCCCCGCACCGAGACCGTGCAGCTCTTTGACCGTACCCTCACCCGCCTGGTGCAGGCCGGGGCCCAGGTGGTAGCAACTAGTGGTAATCATGACTCGGCTATTCGCCTGGGCTTTGGCTCTTCTTTGCTGAGTGTTGCGGGCGTGCACCTGGTGACCTCGCAAACCCAGGTGGGCCAGCCCGTCCTGCTGTCCGCCGGGGGCGTTGAGGTGGCCTTTTACGGCATACCCTACCTAGAGCCGCGCCCGATTGCTGCCCGCTGGGGCACCGAGGCCAGCCACGCGAGCGTGCTGGCTGAAGCTATGAGGAGGGTGGAAGAGGACGCCGCTACCCGCCAGGTTGCCGCCACGGTGGTGCTTGCCCACTGCTTTGCCACGGGTTCAGAGCCCTCAGAGTCAGAACGCGATATCTCGGTAGGCGGGGTGCAGCAGGTGCCGGCGAGCACCTTTGCCGCTGCCAGCTACACCGCCCTGGGGCACCTGCACGGGCGGCAGAAGGTTACCGATACCGTCAGGTACTCCGGCTCTCTTTTGGCCTATTCTTTTAGCGAGCAAAACCACCGTAAGGGGGCCTGGATTATCGACGTAGCTCCTGACGGAACTATCGAGGTGAATGAACATACCTGGCAAACCCACCTGGTGCTCAAGACCCTCAAGGGCACCCTCGACGAGGTGCTTGCCGAAAGCACCGTGGCGGCCTACGGCCGGGCTTTTGTCAGTATTACCCTCACCGATGCTGAGCGACCGGCTGGAGCCCTTGACCAGCTCAAGGCTCACTACGCCCACGTGCAAGAGCTGTACTTCGCTCCCGAGGGAATAAGCTCCGCCCAGGAACACAGCTACCGCCGCACCCGCCAGCCCCAGAGCGTACAGGCCATCTGTGAGTCCTTCTACGACCACGTCCGCGGCAGAGCCCTCAACGAAGCCGAAACCACCTACCTGACCGACGTCCTTGACCAGGTACGCACCAGGGGAGCGAGCGACTAAATGCGAATCCACCGACTAGAACTCACCGCCTACGGCCCCTTCCCAGGCACCATAACCCTAGACTTCGATGACCTCAATCGCGAGGGAATCTTCTTGCTCAACGGCCCGACCGGCTCCGGCAAATCGTCCATCCTCGACGCTATCTGCTTTGCCCTCTACGGCACCACCTCATCGGGGCGAACCGACCTCAAATCCCGCTTCGCTGAGCCTCACGTGCAGCCCCGCGTTATCCTCGACTGCACTATCGGCACCGACCGCTACCGTATCGACCGCAGCCCGGCCTACGAGCGCCCCAAGAAACGCGGTCAGGGCACCATCACCGAACAGGCCAAGACCCTGATCGAGAAGTTCGACGCTACCACCGGCAGCTGGGAACCCGACCCGGCAATCACCCGCCATAAGGACGCCGGCGACTTCATGCTCTCCGTGCTAGGGCTCAACGCCCAGCAGTTCAACCAGGTCATGCTACTGCCCCAGGGCAAATTCCAGCGCTTTCTGGTAGCTGACTCTGGTGAAAGGGAACAGCTCCTCAAACAGCTCTTTGGCACCGAGGACTTCGAAAAGGTCCAGGCCCTGCTCCACGAACACGCCAAGGACGCCGACGCCGCAGCCAAAGCCGCCCAGCGAGAGCTACAGGTGCTAGAGCAAAGGGCAGAACGCGCCGAACAGGCTGCCCGAGTAGACCAGGCCCGCCAGGCTCTAGGACTAGACGGCCCGACAGTTACCGAAGAACAAATCGAAACGGACGCAGAGCAAGGCCCTGCCGCGTCCACAGAAACAGGTGCCACCTCGGTAGCTGACCTTCCCGCCCACCTAGGCCAGGTGCTCAGCGAGCTAGCTGACCTGACACAAAAGCTAGAAGACCGGCGAGATGTTAGCGCCCAAGAGCGTGAAGCGCTCGCAGCCAGGCATACTGCAACCGCCCAGCTACAGAAAGACTGGGCGACCTATCGTGACCTCATCCAAGAGAAGGCAACTCTAGCAGGCCAAGAGGGCCAGATAGCTATAAGCCGTGCCCGCCTTGAAGAACACCGGGTAGCTGCCGAACTGATTCCTGACGTAACTGCCGAAGAGCAGGCGAGAACCAGCTACCAGCAAGCGGTAGAGCGTGCAGAAGCCCAGCTGGAGAGCAGCCGTGAGCTGCTGGCGTCCGCGCGGGAAAACCTGACCGAAAGTGCCCTGGAATACGGTCTACTGACCCAAACCCAGGCCGTACTTGAGGCTCCCCTGGCAGAAACCACCAGCCAGGAGCTGGGTGACCAGGCCAGCACTCACATTGACCAGCTCACCCGCTATCAGCAGGCAGAAAAAGATAGCGCCGCCCTAGCCGTCCAAGAAAAAACCAGCGCCGCTACCCTCAAACAGCTCACCAGCCGCCACAGCCAGCTAACCCAGAGCCTTGAAGAGTCCCGCCTAACCCTTGAGAAGCAGCGCCAGGACTACGCGGAGACCGAGCAGGCCGCTGCCCGTGAGGAAGCCGCCCGTGCTCTCCTGACCGGTGCCCGCGACCGTCTCACCGCAGCCCAGCGTATGGTGGAGGCCCGCAGACACGTAGATACCACCCGCCAGTTATCCCTCAGGGCAGAAGAAAGCCGGAGGGCAGCGTCCGCCCATGCCGATAGCCTCCAGCGCCAACGCTTCGATGCCGCCGCCCAGATTCTGGCCGAAGCCCTGACCGAGGGGCAACCCTGTAGCGTCTGCGGGTCCACAGAGCACCCTGCCCCTGCCAGCTACGATCAAGCCACTCAGCCCGTGACAGAAGAGGTCCTCGCCCAGGCACGGCGCACCCGCGATCGGGCAGAGACAGAGGCCCAAGAGGCCCTTGCCGCCCTAACGGCAGCCCAGAGTACCCTGGCACAGCTGGTAGAGCAGGGCACCCCCGAACCTGAAGAAGCCCAGGCCGCAGTCACCGCAGCCCAGGAAGAGCTCGCTCTAGCCCAGGCCCAGGTAGCTCATCGCAAGACCCTAGCCCAGCGTATTGACACCTTAGAAAAGGACCTTGAGAAAAAGCAGCTACAACTGGCCGAGGCCCAGCGCCAGCTCACCGGTGAAGAGGTGAAACTGCAACAGCTCACAGATCAGCGACAAAGTCTCGAAGCCGAGCTAGCGCCGCACCGCCAAGGCCCGAGTTTCTCCGACCGTATCTCCACTCTCAACCGGCTGGCCAGGCAACTACCCTCCTTACGTGCAGCCTACGCCGACCAGGACCGCCGACAGCAGGCGCTGGCGTCCGCCCAAGAAAACCTGCGCCGAGCCCTAGCCGAAGCTAGCCTGGACGATGCCCAGCAGGTGAAAAACCAGCTCTTGGACAAGTCCCAGGTGAGCCAGCTTGAACAGCAGCTCACCGCCCACCGGGGCCGCACCCTGGCAGTTACAACCCAACTCAGCAGTCCCGCTCTAGAAAAGATTGCTAGGCTTCAGGCCAGCGGGGAGCAGGCACCCACGACCGAAGAACTTACCCAACTTGCTACCCGCATCGCCCAGCTCAACGCCGAACGAGATACCCTGATTAGCCAGGCCACCCGCCTGGCCGGGGCTAGCGCTGAGCTAGAAGAGGTACTGGGCCTGCTCGAGGCCGCCCTAGACCAGAGCCGGGTACTGCTTGAGGATGCCCATCTCAAAGGAGAACTTGCCGCTACCGCCACAGCAGCCCCGGGCAGCGACAACCGCCTGCGCATGACCCTGACCTCCTACGTGCTGGCCTACCAGCTCGCCGAGGTAGCAGAAGCAGCCAGCGAGCACCTGGAAAAGATGACCCACGGCCGCTACCGGCTGGAACACAGCGACAGGGCAGAGGGGCGCAACAAGAAATCCGGTCTAGCTCTGGATATTTTTGACGCCTGGCACAATGCCCGCCGCCGCCCCGACAGCCTCTCAGGTGGTGAAACCTTCATGGCCTCCTTAGCCCTGGCCCTGGGCCTAGCCGATGTGGTTCAGCAGGCTAACGGTGGTATCGACATTGATACCCTCTTTGTGGACGAGGGCTTTGGCTCCCTGGACGATGAAACCCTTGAGGAGGTCATGACCACCATCGACTCACTCCGCGAGCGCGGGCGAGTCATTGGCCTGATTTCGCACGTGACCGAGATGAAGAACCGCATTAACAAGCACATCGTCCTTACCAGCTCGCCCCAGGGATCTTCCCTCGTCGCAGATGCAGGAGCAGCGTGAGCCCCCACCGTAACCCCAAGAACCGTAGCTCATCCCCTCGCACGGGGCTAGGCTATCGGCGCGACCGACAGCGGGCTAGCAACCCCAACCTACGAACCAGCCTGCGCGAGAGCATCAAACGGCTACGTATCTCGGCCCAGTATGCCCGCACACGGATGAGCGACCTTTTGCTCACCCACGGTTGGCGCTTCCTCTTCTTCTCCCTGCTCATGCGACTGCCTGCAGCTATGGTGATGCTGGCGGTGATGATGATGCTGGCCGTGCAGAATAACGAAGCGACCCTGGGAGGCTATGCCGCAGGTACGGTAGGGCTGAGCGCAGCCCTGATGGTGCCGGTCTACCGATCTATTTCTGAGCGTTGGGGCCAGCGGAGAATCTTCTTCGCCGTCACCGTGCTCAACATTCTGGCCCTCATGTGGCTGATGCTAGAATCCCTGCGCTTTGCAGAGACCAGTAACGGCTCTATTGGCAGGTTTCTCACCGCCTGCGCGGTAACCGGCGTGACTACCGTTCCCCTGGGTGCCATGATGCGAAGTTACTGGAGTGCCGAGTACCTGACCACTAAGGACCGCCGCAAGCTCAACGCGTCCATCTCTCTAGAGACCATGTTTGACGTCATCGCCCTGCCCGCCGGGGCTGTGCTGGCCGGTATGACCACGGTTTTCCTCACCGCCCAGTCGGCCCTCTTCTCGGTCATCGTGCTCGATATGCTGGGCCTGCTCATGCTGCTGTGGCGCCCGGAAAATCTACCGGTTGAGACCCGGGACGTTAGCGGGGGCAACCGCCGCAAGCCCCTGCGCGGTGTAAGCCGCTCCCTGCTCTGGATACCCCAGCTAGGCACCATCTGCTTGGGCCTGTCCCTGGGCGCTACCCAGGCAGCTATCGTGGCCTACGCCATTTCAACCGACCAGATAGGCATCACCGGCTTCCTCATAGCCCTACTCGGTCTGTGCGCGGTTATCTCTGCCCTGTTTGTGCTCTTTGAGCGCCTGCCCATGTTCGGGTGGGGGGCCTGGCTGGTGAGCGGGGTGGGCCTGACCCTCACTGCCATGACCCTGTCTCTGCCCACCTCTGCTATGGGTATGGTGATTCCTCTGATCAGCGTGGGTCTTGCCTACGGTATTTGCCTGGTCACCATGGACTCAGTGGCCACCAGCCTCTCGGTGCGTAAAAACCTGGACCTGGCTCTTTCTACCCTGCAGGCCTGTTCCCTGGGCGGTATTGCGGTGGGATTCGTGTGGGCAGCTGATTTGAGCGGATCCTACAGCTATCAGGTGGCCCTGATTATTCCTCTCATCGCTGCTGCAATCTACTTCTGCCTGGGGCACCTCTACGGGTTCTTGTGGCGTCGCACCTACGAGGAGCGTCTGGCCCTGCTGCCCTAGTGCCGACCCTCATCACTCCCAACACAAGGGGCCCTACCGTCAGCTGACGGTAGGGCCCCCTTGCTATAGGTTGAGAGAGCGGACGCCCTCGCGGCTAGTGGCCGCGCTTAATCCAGTTCTCCAGCTCGGGAGCTTCTAGACCGATACCGGTGGAGTCCCCGTGTCCGGTGAGCACAGCGGTGGATTCGGGCAGGGTCAAGAGCTTGGTTGAGATTGACTCGATAATGGTTTCGAAGCTGGAGAAGGAGCGTCCGGTAGCCCCGGGACCTCCCTGGAAGAGGGTATCGCCCGAGAAGACCACTCCCTCGCTGTTCTCCCAGGAGAGGGAGGGTGCGTAGAAGCAGACGGAGCCGGGGGAATGGCCGGGCGTTGCCAGGACGTTCAGCTCGGTGGAGCCAATAGTAATGGTGTCGCCCTCTGCCAGCTCCCCATCAAAGTCCCAGGAAGGGTAGACCATCTCCCACAGTGGCCGGTCTGCCGGGTTCAGGTAGACCGGAGCCTCGAAACGGTCGGCGGCTTCCTTGGCTGAGCGGATGTGGTCATCGTGGGCGTGGGTGAGCAGGATTTTTTCTACCGTGCGGCCAGCTACCTTAGCTGAGATCTTGTCGACGTCGTGGGCGGGGTCAATAATGACTACCGAGCTGTCGTTGCCAATAATCCAGACGTTGTTATCGACCTCCCAGGTGCCCCCGTCCAGGGAGAAAGTACCGGAGGTGACTACTCGTTCAATGCGTTCTGACAAAGGAGCCTCCTTCCCTAGAGCTCAACAACCGAGCGTAGAACCTTGCCGGTCTTCATGGTTTCAAAGGCCTCATTGACCTGGTCCAGGCTGATGCGTTCTGAGACGAAACCGTCCAGGTCGAGGTTGCCCAGCTGGTAGTGCTGCACGAACATGGGGAAGTCGCGGGAGGGTAAGGTATCGCCGTACCAGGCTGACTTGATGGAGCCACCCCGGCCGAAGACCTCGTCCAGGGGAGCTTCCCAGGTGGTACCGGGGGCGGGCACACCCACCAGGACAACGCGTCCGGCCAGGTCGCGGGCTTCGAAGGCCTGCTTGAAAGTGGCTTCAACACCCACCGCGTCAATGACCAGGTCGGCTCCGAAGCCCTCGGTCAGGTCCTTGATAGCGGCAACAGGATCCTGGTTCTTGGAATTGATGACGTGGGTGGCCCCGTGCTCCTTGGCGCGGGCTAGCTTATCGTCGTCAATGTCTACAGCGATGATGGTGGTCGCCCCGCTCAGCTTGGCTCCGGCAACAGCGGCAGTACCTACACCGCCGCAACCAATCACAGCGACGGACTCACCGCGGGCAACCTCACCGGTGTTGAGCACAGCGCCCAGACCGGCGGTAACACCGCAGCCCAGCAGGCCGATGGCGGCGTACTGGTCTTCGGTTAGCTCAGCGTCAATCTTGGTGCATTGCCCGGCTGCTACCAGAGTTTTCTCGGCAAAGGAGCCGATGCCCAGGGCGGGGGAGAGCTCGGTGCCGTCCTCAAGAGTCATCTTCTGGGTCGCGTTGTGGGTTGCAAAGCAGTACTGGGGCTTGCCCTTCTTACAGGCGCGGCACTCGCCGCAGACAGCACGCCAGTTGAGAATCACCAGGTCACCGGGAGCTACATTGGTCACGCCCTCACCCACGGCTTCGACGATTCCTGCTGATTCGTGGCCCAGCAGGTAGGGGTAGTCATTGCCGACTCCGCCCTGGACGTAGTGGTGGTCGGTCTGGCAGACACCGCAGGTGAGCACCTTGACCAGGGCTTCACCCTTGATGGGGTCGGGCACATTGATGGTGACAACTTCGACGGGCTGATCCTTGGCCAGCGAAACAACGGCCTTGACCTTGTGCATGGGGCTCCTTTTGTAGCGGGAGGGAATATCGGGGATCGGGGCAGATAGAGCTACCTGCTGCTACCCTCTACGCTACCGTGTGGCTAGGTTCCCTGCCAGCCGGTGAGACCGCGTGACGCGCTATGAAGTCGGCAGCTGCCCGGCGGGCTTGGCCGCTGGTCAGGGAGTTAATATGGTCACGGCCAGCTAGCTCCAGATAGGCGGACGCCGGGTGCGGCAGGGTAGCGGCAAGGGCAGGCAGGTCTGTGGTCAGGTCGTCCTGAGTTCCCGCGAAAAGGATGGTGGGGCAGGCCGGTAGGTCTTGAGCACTGAAGGGCTCAACCGGCTGGGCGGTGAAGGACGCCAGATGAGCGTGAGGTATAGGGCTAGCCGCTAGGACAGCCTGCAAGCCAGCGGGCAGGGGCTGGCCTGACCTGTTGCCCTGGGCCAGAGCTGTCTGCAGCCCAGTCAGGTGGCTATCTAGGGGCATTCCCCCCAAGGTCAGGGTTTGTACTAGCTTCGGGTAACTCAGGGCAGCCTGCCAGCAGATGCGGGCGCCCAAAGAATAGCCCAGCAGGTGAACCGGTGATTTTAATGGAGAGAGGGCCTGGTGCAGGGCATCAGCTAAAGAGGTAATTAGACCGCCCTGCCGCCAGCTTACATCCACTTGTCGGGTCTGCTCCCGCTCTTCTACTTCGTCTGCATCTGCGTGCTGTGCAATGGTCAGCCGGTGATAGGGCAGCGTCACCAGATGCACGTCAGCCCCAGCTCGGTGTAACTGGCGCACCCAGCCTGTCGTCTGCCAGGTCACCTCGGGGGTGGCGGCAAAGCCGTGCACCGCCACCACCTGCTGGCCCTCACAGGGGCGAGGTGGTACGTCCGCGCCGAGCGTGGGGGCTGAAAGCGTCTCAATCGAAAAGCAGGGCTCGTACATACCCTTAAGCATAAAACTCCGGCTCCTACACACAGTAGGAGCCGGAGTGAAAATAGCGGACAGAGAAGTTCAGAAACTGTATGTTACTCGGAGTCTTTGTCTTCCTGCTTCTTTGCCATCTGTTCGAAGTCAACACCGTTGTGGGCTAGGCGAATCTTGCGGCCTTCTTCGACCAGGTTCTCCTTCTTTTCTTGGAGCTTGATCGCCATGGTGTCATCACGCGGGGACAGCTGGAGCTCGTCCTCAGCCTTGATACCTGCCTGCAGCTCGCGGCCGCGCTGAATTTCAGCGTCAATCTGAGCACCGAGCAGCAGCACATTGTTCATGATCCAAATGAAAAGCAGCATCACGATAACGCCACCAATCAGGCCGTAGGTGGCATTGTAGGAACCGAAGTTCGAAACGTAGAAGGTGAAACCAAGTGCTGCAATTGCCATCACAATGAGAGCGATACCGGCACCGGGAGTGAGGAAGCGGAACTTAGGCTGCTTGATATTGGGGGTCGCGAAGTAGAGCAGGCTAATTAAAATAACAGCTAGAACCAGCATGATGGGGTAGCGAAGCCACATCCAGATACCGATGAAACCACCGAGCTCAACAGCGGGAATAGCGTTCTGAACTGTGGTCAGTACGTCTTCTGATGAGAGGAGAACCAGCATCATTGCAACTACAATCAGCACCATAGCAGCGGTTACCAGCAGATTGAAGGGGCGAAGCTTCCAGATAGGACGCCCTTCGACCACACCGTAAATCTTGTTCATCGCGCGGCCAAAGGCACCGATGTAACCTGATGCTGTCCAGAGGGCACCAACCACACCGGTAACCAGAGCCAGACCAGCAGCAGTTGAGCTGGTGAGCTGGGTAATGGGTTCCTCTAGGAGAGTCAGCATTTCAGCCGGGGCGTAGTCTTCAAGGAAGTTGAGAATCGCGTCAGTGGTCTGCTGACCCTGCCCAAAGACACCGAGGAGAGACACTACAGCCAGAAGGCCGGGGAAGATTGAGAGCACCGTAAAGTAGGTGAGAGCGGCTGCAAGGTCGGTGCAGCCGTCGTTCGTGAATTCGCTGAGAGCGCGTTTGAAAATATACTTCCAGCTTGACCCGCTCATCTCCGAGAGTTTGGCGGGCTTGGACACCTCTTTGTGGGCATCCTCGGTCACGGACCGGCTAATGGTTTGTTCTTCGAGAGCCATGGTGTCGTCCTTAGGGCATGCAGTGATTTAATCAGTAAACATCTTATCAGTAGCATGATAAAAAGGTGCGCCAGCAGTTGAGCAACCCCGTTAAAGATGCGCTGCCCCGGCCGGTGAGGTCGGGGCAGCGTACGATGTGGTGAGCTGCTCGGTGGGCGGACGCCTTCGGGCTAGTTGTCGATACCCAGCACCTGGGCGGTGTGAGCGAAGAGCTTGTCTGCCAGGTCATGGTTGTCATTGAGCTTGACGCCGTAGCCGGGCACCAGTTCCTTGATGCGGGGTTCCCACTGGTTTATCTTGGCGGGGAAGCAACGGGCCAACAGGGTCAGCATGATGGGGGCGGCGGTTGAGGCGCCGGGGGAGGCACCCAACAGGGCCGCAATCGAGCCATCGCCCGAGGCGATGAGTTCGGTACCGAACTGCAGCATGCCGCCCTTCTTGGAGTCCTTCTTAATAACCTGCACACGCTGGCCAGCGGTGATGAGCTCCCACTCGTCAGCTACCGCGGTGGGGTAGTACTCGCGCAGGGAGGCTACGCGCTCGTCGCGGTTCTTGAGGAGTTCACCGATGAGGTACTTGGTGAGATCCACGTTGTCCAGGCCCGCACGGATCATGGGGACCAGGTTGTCCGGGCGCAGAGAGAGAGGCATATCGAGCAGGGAGCCCTGCTTGAGGAAGTTGGTCTTAAAACCAGCGTAGGGGCCAAAGAGCAGGGAGCGCTTGCCGTTGACGTAGCGAGTATCGAGGTGGGGCACTGACATGGGTGGGGCACCGACTGAAGCCTGACCGTAGACCTTAGCATTGTGCTTGAGAGCGGTTTCTTCGTTGGTATTACGGAAGAAGAGGCCGGAGACGGGGAAGCCACCGAAGCCCTTGCCTTCCTTAATACCTGACTTCTGCAGGAGGTTGAGGGCTCCACCACCGGCACCCAAGAAGACGAACTTGGCGCGGATGGTTTGGCTGTGCTCGGAGTTCAGGCGGTTCTTGACCTTGACCAGCCAGCGACCGTCGCTCTGCTGCTCAAGGTTGGTGACCTGCTGGCCGTACTGAACAGTGACGCCCTGCTCGACCAGGTAATCCACCATCTGTTGGGTAAGATTGCCAAAGTCCACATCGGTACCCTCGGGAGACCAGGTAGCGGCGATTTTCTGGTTGGGGTCGCGACCCTCCACAGCCAGGGGAGCCCACTGGCGAATCTGGTCGAAATCGGTGGAGAACTTCATGCGCTCAAAGAGCTTCTGGTTCTCGAAGGCCTCAAAGCGCTTGCCTAGATAGCGCACATGGTCTTCACCGAAGACCAGGGACATGTGGGGCACAGGGTTAATGAAACTGGCGTCCTTAATCTTGCCCTCTTCAACCAGGGAAGCCCAGAGCTGGCGGGAGACCTGGAACTGTTCGTTAATACCCAGAGCCTTAGCCGGGTCGACAGTTCCGTCAGGGCCTGCCGGAGCGTAGTTGAGTTCGCAGAGCGCTGAGTGGCCGGTACCCGCGTTGTTCCAGGGGTTAGATGACTCCTGCCCTACCTGATCGAGGCGCTCCAGCAGGGTGATATTCCAGGTGGGTTCTACTTCTTTGAGTAGGACGCCCAGGGTTGCGCTCATGATACCGCCGCCCACTAGGACGACGTCGGTCTGTACTTCGTTTGCCACGTGATTGACACTCCGTCACTCTAAGACTGTGGTGCCCGACGCTGGACACCGGCTGGGGTGGGGCCCATCGGCCCCGTTCTCTTCTTTAGAGTAGTACAGATAGAGCGACGTACCTAACACGCACGGTTCTTTGACGTACTTTTGCGGGCGCCTGCGGTGGGCTAGTCGTCGATGTGCACGGTTGAGAAATCATCGATGCAGGTAGCACTTACCGTGTAGGTGCGCACCCGCTGCCCCTGAGTGACGCCCGAGACCGGGTAGACCAGAGGAATTGCAGAGAGTAGGTTGGCTACCTGGTTATTGATGTCCTTGTAGGCTTCCCGCCATTCGGCGATATCGGTGTGGGTATCGGCTTCGTCGATGGCCTGACGGATACTGGAGTAGCTGGCAGTAGTCTTGGTCGGTTCGGTGGTAGCTGCTGTGGAAGAGGGGGAGGTGGTGGCACTGGCGCTTGCGCTCGGGCTGGGTTCGCTGATGGTGATGGGCGCGGACGCCGCCGGGGTCAGCACATGCCCCAGAAAGGCGGTGGGGTCGCGGAAAGCTCCGATAAAGCCGGTCAGCTCTAGCCCGTAGTCGGGGTGGGCGGTAGGCACGTCCTCGGAGCCGGCGTCCGACCAGCGGTAGGGTTTGGGCACGATGTTGAAGCCTGCCTCAACCAGGTTCGCCGAGATCAGCGAGTAGATACCTTCGGGGGAGGGTAGGGAGGGCAGAGAGAGGTTAACCGGGTAGTAGAAATCAATGGCCTGGTTGGCGTAGGTACTTGCTCTGAGGAGTTCTTGAGCACGGGAGAGGTTGTAGGTATAGACCTGCTCCATGTCCTCGTTCTTCATCTGGAAGAGGGCGGGAATGAAGTCGGGGGCGGTATTGGTGCCCTGAGGGTAATAAGCCTCGACGATAGCGGCCCTGTCGATGGCGCGGGCTAGCGCCTGGCGCACCCGAGCATCGTCGAAGGTGGGGTGAGAAAGATTGATGCCTAGGTAGGCAATCGCATAGGGGTCGCGGGACTGAACCGGGTACCCATCAAGAGCCAGGGGCACATAGTCTTTGAGGGCTACCTGATCGTAGGCATCGATGCTTCCTTCAAGTAAGTTGTAGTAGCGTTTTTCGGCATCGGGGATGGTGAGAAATTCGATGGCTGCTAGGTCTGGAATCTCACCCCGGTAGGCGGTGTTACGGGTAAGAACGGCGGTGCTGTCATCCCAGGAACTGAGCATAAAGGCTCCGGTCCCTATGGGGGTGCTGGTGAGGTAGCCGTCCGCCCCGATACTGCTGGGTAAAACCAGCCCAAAGGCAGGCTGGGTGAGGGCCTTGAGGAAGCTGCGGGAGGGACGGCTAAGCGTGAGCTTGAGACTGGTGTTACTTGGTGCTGACCAACCGGTTACCAGGGGACTTGAGCTGTTGTTTTCAGCGAGCTGAACGGTGCCGAAGAGCTGATGGAAGGGCTGGGTTATTCGGGTGAGGGGGGCCTTGCCCAGCTGCGCCCAGCGTTCAATATTGGCTATTACGCCCTCAGCCGTGAGCCGGGTGCCCTCGCTAAAGGTGGCATTCTCTACCAGGGTAAAGGTATAGGTGCGGCCGTCTTCACTGACCTCCCACCTTTGGGCTAGGGAGGGGGAAGGCTCTCCGGTATTGACGTCCGCTCGCACTAGGGGCTCTAGGATCTGGGCGCTGATGCGGTGGCTTTCGACCCGGTAAGTGGCTGCCGGGTCTAGGGTGAGCACCTGGGCGCCTTGAGCGAAGCGGAAGGTTGGCCCTGCGCCCTCGGTGGCGGAGGCGGACGCAGATGGCTCGGCTTCTGGTGATGATGAACAGGCTGCGAGGGCAAAGCCAGCGGTAAGTAGTGAACCGTAGTGAATCAGGGTGCGACGGGTGAGGGCTGGAGTTGCCATAAGAGAATCCCCTTCGTTCTGAGGGTCGTTGATCTAGGCTGTGGCCGCCAGGTTCTGGCTATCAAAAAACCCGTCCAACCGTGGATAAACCGGGCTGAACGGGTGTTTCGTCAGTGTGCGCGAGGAGGGACTTGAACCCTCACGCCGTAAGGCACAGGAACCTAAATCCTGCGTGTCTGCCAATTTCACCACTCGCGCATGCGGTGCTGTCAGCACAACAGTGTCTATGCTACATCAACTTGGCAGATTTTGCTAAATACGCGTGCCTGACCTAAGAGTCAATACCTAAATCCCGGCGGAGCTTAGCCACATGACCCTTAGCGCGTACGTTGTATTGGGCCACCTCAACCACCCCATGTTCATCGATGACGATGGTAGAGCGAATCAGTCCTATGTAGGTCTTGCCGTAGTTTTTCTTCTCACCCCAGGCGCCATAGGCTTCTGCGACAGCGTGGTCTTCATCAGAGAGGAGGGGGAAAGTAAGGCTTTGGTTCTCGGTAAAGGTGTCCAAGGCCTTGATTCCGTCGGGGGAAATTCCCAGGACGGTGTAGCCCTGTGAGGTGAGCGATGCCAGGTTGTCTCTAAAGTCGCAGGCCTGGGTAGTACACCCGGGGGTAGAAGCCTTGGGGTAGAAGTAGACGACAACTTTCTGGCCGGCATAGTCAGCCAGAGAGACTGTTCCGCCCCCAGCGGCGGGTAGGGTGAACTGGGGTGCGGGGGTTCCCTGGGCAAGTCGTTCCACGGGCGTCCTTTCACAAAGGTGATCAGAGAAGGGGGTGTAGCTAGCAGGAGCATGCCACTGTTCACAGCTTATCAGGGGCACGTTCCTCAGGATTGAGTTGAGATACGGGGTCGTTCAACAATTACTCAGTGTACAGGCGGTTGTGTCAAGCACCTGTCATGTCTAGGTATATAAGTACTGAGTATGCTTATAATGGTGCTATGCCAGAAATTCGTAATTGGTCGATTAATCGACTCCTCTCAACTGCAGCGCGCATGCTGGAATACAGCTGGAATGATCAGCTGAAGTCGCTTGGGCTCACCCATGCTGGCGTGACAGCACTTGGCGTCATTGCCCGCGAAGGCATGATTTCACAGGTAAAGGTTGCAGCCCTGGTGGGCGTGCAGGCGCAGACCATGGGCAAGACCCTTGCGCGACTCGAAGCGCACGGGCATGTTTTCCGCATCCGTAACACTATTGACCGCCGCAGCTACCTTCTAGGTATCACCGAAGAGGGGCGGCGCGTGCTGGCCGAAGCAGAGAACATTGACCGCAAGCTTGGATCTGCCGGCGAGCTCTCAAACCCTGAATTTCGCGAAATGCTCATTCATATCATCGAAAGCCTCAATGAACACCACGGCGGTGGTGAGGTGCTGGATGATGTTGCCGGTGAGCATGCTGCCCAGATTGGGGCTATCACTGAATCTTTAGCAGAGGCTCCGTCGGCAGAGACCGACGTACCCGAGGCTAATGTCACGGAGCCTGTCGTTGAACGTGTAAATACCGCTGTCATGGACGTTATTACGCCAGAGATGATTGCCGAGTATCGTAAGTAGTGCGTCGAGGCCTCCTGCTACTAGGGCAGGGGGCCTCTGACTTTAGGGTGCAAATTTCAGTTTTTATGAAGGTTTTCACAAATGCTGATTTCGGCTTGCATGCGCCATAAAAGGTGCGTATAGTAGAACCTGTTGCTGAGACAGGTTCTCGGCCTGACAAGTACATATGCGCCTCTAGCTCAATTGGCAGAGCAATTGACTCTTAATCAATGGGTTCTGGGTTCGAGTCCCAGGGGGCGCACGGAAGGGGAAGTCCGATCGGTTCGCCGGTCGGGCTTCTTTGTGTCTAAAAGAGGTTTTGCGGGCGGGTAATCATATCTTGTGTGGAGGTGCTCACAAATGCTGATTTCGGCTTGCGCGCACCATAAAAGGTGCGTATAGTAGAACCCGTTGCTGAGACAGGTTCTCGGCCTGACAAGTACATATGCGCCTCTAGCTCAATTGGCAGAGCAATTGACTCTTAATCAATGGGTTCTGGGTTCGAGTCCCAGGGGGCGCACAGAAAAAGAAGCCCGACCGGCTAGCTGGTTGGGCTTCTTTGTATATACTGACCGGGCTGACCGGCATTTCACTGAGGGCAGTTTGTGTGGATGGGCGAGAGCTATAGCTCCCAAGCCTCAATAATGACCCGCTTGAAATCTTCGATATCAAGTGCCTGGTCGAGTACGCCGCTACCTTCTGAGGTTGCTACAGTCATGTGAGGCTCGAAGGTGAGTGAAAAAGAGGTGCCATTCGTGGACTCTAGCCCAAAGGAAAACTCTGAAAGGCTAAAGGTGCGTGCGGCGTTGGTGTTGTCGATAGAGGTGGGCGTCCCGGTGCCGCGAACTTCGGGCAGCGAGAGTGGGGCAATGACTGCCTCTCGCGGGGTGTCCCTGTAACCAATGAGGAAATGGCTTTGATCCTCTTCCTGGCGGGATGCTACATCTGGGTTTCGGTAGATAGATGAACCTGTAGCAAAAACCAGGTTGTAAGCTCCATAGTTAATAATCTGACTATCGAAGACAGTATGCAGGGCCTTGGCGATTTCACTACTGGTGAGCTGGGGTTCAGTCATGTCATCAGTCTACGTGCTATAGCTGAAGTCTTGGCCAGAAAAGTGCTACTGATTGCCTAAAAGTCTTTAAATGACGATGTGCAAATTTGTGTCGAATCGCCGAGAATGATGCGCAGAGGCTATATTGCAGTATCTTGACGTGTGAAAATGTTGTGTCACATTCTAAGACCAGTTTGACCGGTGTGCCCTTGGGCACGAACAATAAAGGGTATGACAACACGCCAGCAGTCACAGATTATTCTTGTGGTGCGACTCGTGAACGAGTGCGCAACATAAGTCTTTGATGTGTCTTACGGCGTGCGCACCCTTCGCTCAACCAGGCGGAGGGTTTTTTTCTAGGTTTATCCGCAACCCGGCACTACCTACACCCAACGGGCGCATCCACCGCTCACACACAAGATCATCTTCAGACCATCGCGAGGATCACCAATGACAGCGGGAACTCCCATCAACCCTGCAGATCTAGCTAAAAACCTGGGCAACCGTAGCAGCTCAGAAACCTCACAGGTAGAGCGCATGACCGGCTCTCAAGCCATCGTCCGCTCCCTCGAAGAACTGGGTGTTACCGATATCTTCGGCCTGCCCGGCGGCGCGATTCTGCCCACCTATGACCCCCTCTTTGATTCTGAAAAGCTCAACCACATTCTGGTGCGCCATGAGCAGGGGGCAGGGCACGCGGCAGAAGGCTATGCTATCGCCAGCGGCAAAGTTGGCGTAGCTATTGCCACCTCGGGTCCTGGTGCCACCAACCTGCTCACTGCCATCGCGGACGCCAATATGGACTCTGTGCCCCTGGTGTGCATCACAGGTCAGGTCTCATCTAAGGTCATCGGTACCGATGCCTTCCAGGAAGCCGACATTGTGGGCATGACCATGCCCATCGCCAAGCATTCCTTTATGGTGCGTGATGCCCAAGAGATTCCTCGCTGCATCGCCACGGCCTTCAAAATTGCGGCGACCGGCCGCCCCGGCCCCGTCCTTGTCGATATCACCAAGGACGCCCAGCAGGGCATGATGGACTTCTCCTGGCCGCCTGCTAACACCGACCCCCGCGGCTACAACCCCGTCACCCGCGGCCACTCCAAGCAGATTCGCGAAGCGGCTAAGCTTATCACCGAGTCCCAGCGCCCCGTCCTCTACGTGGGCGGCGGTGTCGTCCGCGCTGAAGCGTCCGACGAGCTGCTGAAGCTTGCTAAAACCACTGGCGCCCCCGTCGTCACCACCCTGACCGCCCGCGGCGCCTACCCCGACTCAGACCCCCAGAATCTGGGTATGCCCGGCATGCACGGCACCGTCCCGGCAGTGACCGCCATGCAGAAGTCCGACCTGCTCATTGCCCTGGGCGCCCGTTTTGACGACCGCGTCACCGGCGTCGTCTCGGAATTTGCTCCACACGCTAAGGTCATCCACGTCGATGTAGACCCCGCAGAAATCTCAAAGATTCGTATTGCCGACGTACCCATCGTGGGCGACCTACGCTACGTGCTGCCCGAACTCAACGAGATTCTCGAAGGCGAGTTCGCCTCTGAACTTCCCGACCTGACCGACTGGTGGGCGCTGGTTAACCGCTTCAAGGAAACCTACCCCCTGGGCTACACCAAGACTGACGATGGTCTGGGCTCCCCCCAGTACGTCATCGAAAAGCTGAGTGAGCTTACTGGCCCCGATGCTTACTACGTCACCGGTGTGGGCCAGCACCAGATGTGGTCGGCCCAGTTTATCCAGAGCGAAAACCCCCGCCACTTCATCAACTCAGCCGGTCTGGGTACCATGGGCTTCTCCGTCCCCGCCGCTATGGGCGTCAAGGTTGCCTTCCCCGACTCGGTTGTGTGGGCTATTGACGGTGACGGCTGCTTCCAGATGACCAACCAGGAACTGGCCACCTGCGTGCAGAACAACATCCCCATCAAGGTCGCCATTATCAACAACTCGTCCTTGGGTATGGTGCGCCAGTGGCAGAACCTCTTCTACGATGGCCGCTACTCCAACACCCACCTCAAGACCGGCATGGGTACCGAGCGCGTGCCTGACTTCGTCAAACTGGCTGAAGCTTATGGTTGCGCCGCCCTGCGCTGTGAGAGCGATGAAGATGTTGAGGAAACCATCAAACAGGCCCTGGCCATTAACGACCGTCCTGTCGTCGTGGACTTCAATGTCAGCCCCGATGCCCTGGTCTGGCCCATGGTGCCTGCGGGTGTGTCCAACGACCAGATTCAGATTGCTAAAGATATCTCACCCTCCTGGGGCGAAGATGAGGAGATGCTATGAGCCGCCACACCCTCTCGGTTCTTGTAGAAGATAAGCCCGGCGTGCTGGCCAGAGTCTCAGGCCTCTTTGCCCGCCGCATGTTTAACATTGACTCCCTGGCCGTGGGCCCCACCGAAGTTCCGGGTATCTCCCGCATCACCGTAGTGGTCGATGCTGAGGGCGTGCTACTTGAGCAGGTCACCAAACAGCTCAATAAGCTGATTCACGTGCTGAAGATTGTGGAACTGCCCGATGAACAGTCGGCTCAACGCGACCACATTCTTATTAAGGTCAAGGCGGACGCGGCAGCCCGCATCCAGGTCACCCAGGCCGCCGACCTTTTCCGTGCCAAGATTGTGGATGTCTCTACCGAGTCCGTCATTATCGAGGCCACCGGTTCTGCCAACAAAATCAACGCCCTGCTCGAAGTGTTAGAACCCTTCGGCGTGCGTGAGATTGTTCGTGCTGGCACTATCGGGCTCTCTCGTGGGCCTCGGTCAATGAGCGAGAAGGCCCTGCGCGGCTAGACCAAGGGTCACCACAAAACACTATTCCAAAATATGAAACCTGTGTCTCAAAAATAGCCGAAGCTATTAGGCTAGAGACTGACGGTTCATGACAACCAAGGTTTGGCAGCCACTGCTGCCCCACAAGCGATCAAGGAGATCGAACACCATGGCAAAGATCTACTACAACGACGACGCAGATCTGGCGAACATCGCAGAACGCTCCGTCGCCATCATCGGCTACGGCTCCCAGGGCCACGCCCACGCCCTCAACCTGCGTGACTCAGGCGTAGACGTCCGCGTCGGTCTTGCAGAAGGCTCAAAGTCACGCGCCAAGGCAGAAGCAGAAGGCCTGCGCGTCCTGACCGTTGCCGAAGCAGCTGCCGAAGCAGACGTCATCATGATCCTCACCCCCGATCAGGTTCAGGCAGAGGTCTACAAGAACGACATCGCCCCCAACCTCAACGAAGGTGACGCCCTCTTCTTCGCCCACGGTTTCAACATCGTCTTTGGCTACATCGAAGCTCCCGAGGGCGTCGACGTTGCTATGGTCGCCCCCAAGGGCCCCGGCCACACCGTCCGCCGCGAATTCGAAGCAGGACGTGCTGTTCCCGCCCTGGTCGCAGTTGAAAAGGACGCCTCAGGTAAGGCCCTCGACCTGGCCCTGGCTTACGCCAAGGCTATGGGCGCAACCCGCGCAGGCGTCATTGAAACCACCTTCAAGGAAGAAGCCGAATCAGACCTCTTCGGCGAGCAGGCAGTTCTCTGCGGTGGCGCTTCCCAGCTGATCCAGTACGGCTTCGAAACCCTGACCGAAGCTGGCTACCAGCCCGAAATCGCCTACTTCGAGGTGCTGCACGAGCTCAAGCTGATTGTTGACCTCATGATTGAGGGCGGCATCGCCAAGCAGCGCTGGTCCATCTCAGACACCGCAGAATACGGCGACTACGTCTCAGGTCCCCGCGTCATCACCCCCGAGGTCAAGGAAAACATGAAGGCTGTTCTGGCCGATATTCAGGACGGCACCTTCGCCAAGCGCTTCATGGAAGACCAGGCAGCCGGCGGCCCCGAGTTCAAGGAACTGCGTGCCAAGGGCGAAGCCCACCCCATCGAAGCAACCGGCCGCGAACTGCGCAAGCTCTTTGCCTGGAACAACTCCGTTGACTCAGACTACGTCGACGGCTCAGTTGCCCGCTAAGCCAAGCTACTCTCATCTGCACCAGCAGTGAACTTTCAAGAGCCGGCTACCTCACCCACTCAGGGCAAGGTGGCCGGCTCTTGCCAACCCCCAGTAAACTGGGGGAGCGATTTAGCTACAGCCGTACGGTGAACTGTAGCCTAACCACCGCACTCCTGCTCTCACCAGAGCACCCCTACCAGCGGCGTCCTTAGGGTCCGAAGCGCCAGCTGCCCCACTTTCTCTAACCGTCACCCGCTATCTAAGGAAACCACCTGTGACTGCAAAACCCGTCGTTCTGCTCGCTGAAGAACTCTCACCCGCCACCGTTGAAGCCCTGGGCCCCGACTTTGAAATCCGCTCCTGCGACGGCGCCAACCGCGACGAACTCCTCCCCGCCATTGCCGATGTAGACGCCATTCTGGTGCGCTCAGCCACCCAGGTCGATGCAGAAGCCATCGCCGCCGCCAAGAAGCTCAAGGTCATTGCCCGCGCGGGCGTTGGCCTCGACAACGTCGATATCAAGGCCGCAACCAAGGCAGGCGTCATGGTGGTTAATGCTCCCACCTCCAACGTCATTTCCGCCGCCGAACTCACCGTCGGCCATATCCTGGGCCTGGCCCGTAACATCGCCGCCGCCGACGCCTCCATGAAGGCAGGCCAGTGGAAGCGCTCCGCCTTCTCAGGCGTTGAGCTCTTTGAAAAGACCATCGGCATTATCGGCCTGGGCCGAATCGGTGGCCTGGTTGCAGAACGCCTCAAGGCCTTCGGCACCGAGATTATCGCCTACGACCCCTTCGTCACCTCAGCCCGCGCAGCAGCCCTAGGCGCAGAACTGGTTGAACTGGATGAGCTAGTAGAGCGCTCTGACTTCATCACCATCCACATGCCCCGCACCCCCGAAACCCTGGGCATGATTAACGCCGAGAGCTTCAAGAAGATGAAGAAGACCGCCTACGTGATCAACGTAGCCCGCGGTGGCCTCATCGACGAAGCAGACCTCGACGCAGCCCTGCGCTCGGGCGAAATTGCTGGTGCCGCCATTGACGTTTACGTCAAGGAACCCGCCAAGAACGTGCCCTTCGTTGAGCTGCCCAACGTCGTTGCCACCCCCCACCTGGGTGCCTCCACCTTTGAAGCCCAGGAAAAGGCCGGTATCTCGGTTGCTAAGTCTGTGCGTCTGGCCCTTGAGGGCGACCTGGTGCCCGACGCCGTCAACGTCCCAGGCGGCGCCATTGACAAGGACGTCCGCCCCGGCGTCCCCCTGGCAGAGAAGGTCGGCCGCATCCTCACCGCCATCGGCGGCGACGAAGCCCTCACCCGCGTCGAGGTCAAGATCGCCGGTGAAATCGCCACCAAGGACGTCACCTCCCTCAAACTCTCAGCCCTCAAGGGTGTCTTCACCGACGTCGTCTCCGACAAGGTGTCTTACGTCAACGCCCCCGTGCTGGCTGAACAGCGCGGCGTAGAGGTCGAACTGGTCACCACCACCGAAACCGACTACTTCCGCAACGAAACCGTGCTCACCGGCGCCCTAGCCAACGGCGAGGTTGTCTCCGTAGCCGGTACCGTTACCGGTCCTAAGCTCATCGAGAAACTGACCAACGTCAACGGTTACGATATCGAGATCCCCATTACCGACCACATGCTGGTGCTCGAATACGAAGACCGCCCGGGCGTTATTGCCGCTATCGGTACCCTGCTGGGCACCGCCTCCATCAACATCGCCGGTATGCAGGTCTCCCGCAACGACAAGAATGCTGAAGCCCTCTGCGTCCTTGCCCTGGACTCAGCCCTCTCCCTTGAAGTGCTCGAATCCATCAAGCGGGTAGTCAATGCTTCTCGCGCAGCGGTTATCAATCTGGCCGACTAGTAAGAAGCGCGGGTGGGCTTTTTCCCGTGTGAAATAGCGTTCGCAGTGGTTGGTGTAAGCGGGTAAAGTGGTACCTATGACTTCTACCCCGTACTACATCACCACTGCGATTTCTTACCCCAACGGTGCCCCCCATATCGGGCATGCCTACGAGGTTATTGCCGCCGATACCATGGCCCGCTTCAAGAAGCTGGACGGCTTCGATGTGCGCTTCATGACCGGTACCGATGAGCACGGGCAGAAGATGCAGACCACAGCCGAAAAACAGGGCAAGACCCCCAAGGAACTAGCGGACGAAAACTCCGCCCGCTTCCGGGCTATGGCTGAGCTGGTCGGTGCTGACTTCGACCGCTTTATCCGCACCACCGATACCGACCACTACGCTGCTTCTCAGGCCATCTGGACAAAGATGGAAGAGAACGGCGATATCTACCTGGATAAGTACGCCGGCTGGTACTCGGTGCGCGATGAGGCCTACTACACCGAGGACGAAACCGAGGTGCGGGACGGCGTCCGCTACGCCACCTCAACCGGCACCGAGGTTGAATGGACCGAAGAGGAATCCTACTTCTTCCGTCTCTCCAAGTATGGCGACCGTCTGCTGGAACTCTACTCCACTGAGGGTTTTGTCTACCCCGAATCCCGCCGCAACGAGCTGGCGGCCTTCATCAAGAACGGCCTGACCGACCTTTCTATCTCCCGCACCACCTTCGACTGGGGTGTACCCGTGCCAGGCAATGAAAAGCACGTCATGTACGTGTGGGTGGACGCCCTCACCAACTACCTCACCGGCCTGGGCTACCCCGATACCGAGGGCGAACTGTTCACCAAGTTCTGGCCTGCCGACCTGCACATGATTGGCAAGGACATCACCCGCTTCCACGCCATCTACTGGCCCGCCTTCCTCTGGTCAGCCGGTCTGGACCTACCCAAGCGGGTCTTTGGCCACGGCTTCCTGCTGGTGGACGGTGAGAAGATGAGCAAGTCCATCGGCAATGTGGTTGACCCTGCCGACCTGGTCGCCAGCTTCGGCCTGGATCAGCTGCGCTTCTTCCTGCTGCGCGATGTCTCTTTCGGCCAGGACGGCTCCTACTCAGCTGAAGGTATCAAGAACCGTATCAACTCAGACCTCGCCAATGACCTGGGTAACCTGGCCCAGCGCTCCCTCTCCATGGTCGCTAAGAACTGCGACGGTAAGGTTCCTGTCCACGGTGCCTTCACCGCAGAAGATACCGCCATGCTTGAGATGGCAGCGGCCCTGTACGAGCCAGTCCGCGCTGACTTCGATGAGCAGGCCTTTCACCGCGCCCTGGAGCGCATCTGGCAGGTTGTGGGTGAAGCTAACCGCTACTTCACCGCCCAGGAGCCCTGGAAGCTGCGCAAGACCGACCTGGAGCGCATGAACACCGTGCTCTACGTGACCGCGGAGGTGCTACGCATCGTCGCAACCCTCACCCAGCCGGTTATGCCCACCTCCATGGGGAAGATGCTCGACCTGCTGGCGGTTGCTCCCGAGAACCGCGTCTTTGCGGCCCTGGGGCAGGCCCTCATCCCCGGCACCGAGCTGCCCGCCCCGGCCCCCATTTTCCCCCGTTACGAGGAGCCCAAGAGCGCCTAGGCTACTAGCGGCGTTTCCTATCAATGCATTAAAGGACGCGTCCCCCACCTTTCGCAGGAAAGGTGGGGGGACGCGTCCTTATGCTTACACCCGAGAGGCTAGAACCAGCCGAGCTCAGTGACCTTGTAGTAGACCATCTGAGACAGGGCAATGTAACCCCAGCCGTTCAGGTGCAGGCCGTCGGAGGAATACAGAGACGGGGGAATCTGCCCGGCCTCGTAAGCCTTGCGGTCTTCGTCTGAAGACCAGACACCTGAGCCAGAAAGGGCACCGTAGCGCAGCCAAGACTCCTGGGTCGTTTCGCGCAGATAGGTTTCGGGGTTCATGAACTTAGTGCCATAGGTGCTTGCTGCCCACTCATTATAGGCTTTGACCTTCTTGACACGGTCAGAGTCCAGGGCATCACCCTTTGACGCGAAGTGGCCCATAACGATCGTGCGCTCCGGTGCTAAGTCAAAGCAACGCTGGGTATCTTGAGTGATGCGGTCGTAGTCGCTGATATTATTACGGCCGATTTGGAGTACATGGTAGGAAGAGCGGCTAATCATCTCCTGGTAGGAGTAGAACCAGGCAGCCTCAGTATTGGCGGGAGCGTAGATTTCTTCACCGGGAACAACGCGGGTGAAGGTATAGGTACCCTCTGTAGTCCCTGCCTTGAGCACACCCGCTACACCGCCAACGTAGCCGGGTACATAGGCACTTACACCCCAGGCAACATATGTAGAGTCTGACAGGGTGATGTTGACGCTTCCGCTGGCCGGGATACGGTCGTTGGGGAAGGAGAGCTTATAGATGTTGGTTGCTACGCCTCGGCGGGCTGCGATCATGGTGGAGGTTTCGCCACCGCGGCCGAATTCTAGAATCGGTGCTGAAAGGTAGCTGCTGAGCAGGGCTTCCATGCTCGCATTGAACCCCGCAGGCACGCCCTGGTCGGCTTGGGCACCTTCGAAGGAGGAGCTACCCCACAGGGCCAGGGAGGGGCCGGTGACGGTGGGGTAGGTGAAATCTGAGGGGAAGACGCTGGCGGTTGCGTCTGCTGCGTGGGCGGTAGCGTTGATGGCTGCGGTTCCTGCTGCGGTGGCAACACCGGCCACACCTGTGAGTGCGGCAAAGCGCATGAGGCCACGGCGGCTGGTCTGAAGTCCTTGCTGGTCAAGGGAGGTCATAACGGTAGTAGTCTGCTTTCTGTGACGAGGTCGTCGTGGATTCATTCGATGATTGTGGTGATGCTGCTTCTTCATAGTAGTTAGAATTGAGGCTGATTATCTAGGGAGGACGCCGTGTCATTACTTACGAACCGTTGTGTAAAAGGGCTCGCTGTGCTTGGTTGTTTCACAGCTTTAGGGTTGGCCGGGTGTTCTTCGCAGCCTCAGAACTTTGATGAGTTGACCGCAGAGACTGCCAAGACCGAGCACATTGACAGCTTGCAGTCCTGGATTTTCCCGCCTGCTGAGGCTGAGTCTGCCCGCCGGGCTTTTGTGGAGCGCTGTGTGGCTGAGGCCGGCGGTAGCTACAAGGAGCCCGAGGTTGGGCTGACCCTGGATTCGGCTGTCTACACGGGTCGCACCACCGAGGAGCTAAAGACCTCTGGTTACGGCCAGCTGCCTGCCGCTGAGGGGCGGGCGACCGCTAGCTTTGACCAGGCGGGGCTGGATGCCTACCTGGGTAAGGACGGCGAAGCCTTCACTGTGACCTTCATGGAGTACTCCAGCGGTGAGCTGAACTCGGCTGGCTGCATGGCCCAGAGCTACGAGTACATCTACGGCTCTGTAGAGCGCGGTGTGAAGGCGGCCCTGCTGGCCCCCGAGTTCGCCCAGGCTATTGAGACCAGCCTGCGGGCCGATGAGAACTACCTGGCCCTGCAGGAGTCGTGGGCTACCTGCATGAAGGACGCGGGGTTCGGCCAGGCATCGAGCACCGACCAGGCGGCCTACAGCGCGAGCCTGCTGGGGGCCGATAGCGCCGAGAAGATGCTGCAGGCCGATATTTCCTGCCGTGAGAGCATTTCCTTTGACTCTTCTATCACCGACCTAAAGAACTCCTACTATGAGGCTGTCTACCAGCGTCTTGAGCAGTTCTCTGAAGAGCTCGAAGCGATTCACGCTACAGCCGGGGAGCGGGTTGCCGCTGATAAGACCGACCCCAAGAACACCTCATCGGTGACGGTACCCACCCCCACCGCTAGCCCCTCTGCCAGCTAGGGTAGGGGCGGGCGTCCGCTTCTCTGAGGGGCGGACGCCCGCCCCCGCCCTGCTAGTTCACCTCCTGCAGGGCAGCAACCGGCGGTATATGGGAGGCTGACCTGGCCGGGAAAAAGACCGTGGCCCAGGCCAGGGCAAGGCCGCCTGCGATAACCGCTAGGTAGTGCCAGGGCTGCACGCTGTAAACCAGGGTGAAATTGTTGACAGCAAAAACCTGGAGCAGGAGTAGGGCTGTGAGCGCACCGGCTACGCTACCCCAGATGAGGGCGAAGACAGCCAATAGCAGGGTTTCGTAGCTGACGGCAGCCTGCAATCGACGGCTAGAGAGGCCGTTGATACGCAGTAGGGCGTAGGACCTGCGCCGCTGCTGGGTGCTCAGGAGCTGGGTGTTGGCAAGCCCCACGAGCGAGACCAGTAGTGAGGCCGATAGAAGCCCTAGGACCCAGAGAACTGAGCGCATATCATCCTGTAAGCGGGCTTTTTCGGTTGCTACGCCCGAAAGTTCACCCGCGTCGAGGCCGGTGATTTCGGCGATGGGATTGAGCATCGAGAAGCGGTCGCCCCAGCTGATACCGGGGTCAAAATTAGCCTGGAGCAGGCCAGCCTCGGTGTTCTCTCCGGTGGGGTCTACTAGGTCCGTGCCGCTGATGAGGGTGCCGTTCTGCGTGGTGATGAGGAAGCCGCGCAGCGTATCGGGGGTGATGCTGACGGTGAGTTCTACAGCGTCACGGGTTCCTTCGATGTAGAGCTGCTGGCCCTCCTGTACCCCGAAGGAGTCTGCGTAGGCCTGGCTCAGCAGCACCGTCTGCTCAGTCAGCTTTTGGCCGGTCTGGTCACCGTGCAGGCGGGTGAAGGTTTCGGGGTCTACGGAATAGACCGTTGTGCTGAATCGGCTATCGGACGAGGTCAGCACACTACCCTGGGGCAGGGCCACAAGGGCGGCGTCCACACCGTCGAGCTGGGAGACCTGGCGCTGTATCTCCTGCAGGCGGGCGATGTCTGGTTCGGTAAGTACCGCTTCAACGTCGTAGGGGTAGTTGCGGTCTAGTTCTGCCATGAAGCTCTGCTGCATGGTGGAATAACCGGTGAGGGCTGCGCTGACGAAGGCGGCACAGATAAAGACCATACGCACGGTCACAGAGGCGGACGCCCGTGATTGGGCGATATTGCTGTGGGCCAGGGCCGCGGTGGAGTAGGGGCGGGCAAAGACTCGGAGCAGGGCGAGGCCCGGTGCGACGAGCAGGGGAGCTGCCACCACGAAGGTAAGGGCGGCCAGAACCGTAGCCAGCATGATGAGACCCGCATGGCTCTCCTGAAGCCCGGCTAGGGCGCAGACTACTGTAGCCAGGGTGAGTACAAGGCAGAGGCCGATATAAGCCCAGGTGTGCCTGGTGCGGGGAGCGTTCGGAAGCTCCTGGTAGCCGTTGAGCGCCGCCACCGGCGGTATAGCCCGGGTTGCCCAGACCGGCTTGAGCACGGCGGCGAGGGTAATGAGCGTGCAGACCAGCATGGCGAGAGCACCCGCTAGCGGGTTAAAGGTGATGCGGCCACTTTCGTTGAAAACTAGAGCGGCAAGGTAGGCGGTGATGATACCTGCGAGGGAGGAGAGCGCGCCGAGAGCCGCTGCCTCAACCAGGAGCATGCGCACCACCGCTAGGCGGGTAGCGCCCAGGGTGCGGAGCAGGGCCAGTTCACGGGAGCGGGCTGCCGCATGCACCTTGTAGGTGCTGGCGATGATGAAGGAGCTCATAAGGAGCGAGAGAGCCCCAAAGCCGAAAAGAATAGAGAGCAGGGCAGTGTAGCTGCCCATTCCCTTGCCGACGTCGTTTCTAATCTGTTCCTCAACCGACGAGACGGTAAGGCCGGGAGAGTTGGTAAGAGTCTGCTTGAGCTCCATTAAGGACGTGGAGGTGGGGTCTTTGAGCTTCAGAAGAACCTGCTCGTAGATGCCGTCGGGGGTGTTACCCCAATAGGCGTGGCTGCGTTCAATGTAGTTTGCTACACCGTTACCCGGTGTAAAGACCATATCTGGTCCCGCTCTGTAGCCTGTGGGGCGTTCGTAGATACCGGTGACGGTGTAGGCCGCCTGGGGGAGGGGCTCTGCCAGGTCGGTTTGCTCGGTTACGGTAGAAAGATCATCGAGGACGACCGCTCCGCCCACCCCTACAGAGAGAGCTTCTGCTGCCCGGTCGGTAATCACTATCTGATGGGTGGACGCTGGTAGGCTGCCCTCTTTCAGGGGGTAGGGGAAGAAGGCATCGGTTGGCATATCGGCTTGAACGATGCTGTAGGTGCTCTCTGCCTGCTCTCCTTCAGCCGGTGTATGGATAACGGAGTAGGTAGAGGCCACTGCCCAGGCAGATTCAACTGCGGGAAGACTCAGTACCCGGTCGGCCTGCTCCTTGCTGAGAAGGAAGTCGGTGGCGCCCCCTTGAGTGAATTTGTTGGTGGTTTCAACAACGGCATCGGCGGTGGAGTACTTCTGGCCTGCTGTCTGTCTCACCTCGTCATAGAAGGTGGTATTAATCAGTAGCACAGCGGTGAGAAAGAAGGCTGAAATCGCGATGCCGATAGAGGTGAGGGCAAAACGCAGGCGGTGCTTGCCCAGGTTAGAGAAAGCGACGGTACTTAGGGTGGTAGCCATCTTAATCACCTAGCCTTGCCAGGGCTGAGAGCACACTGGTCTGGGTGGGGGCTTCGAGACCACCGGCTAGCTGGCCGTCCTTGAGCAAGAGCACCCGATCAGCGTAAGAGGCCGCGAGCGGGTCATGGGTCACCATCAAAATGGTCTGCCCCTGTTCCCTGCTGGCCTGCTGCAGGAGCCCCAGCACCTCGGTACTGGTCGCCGAGTCGAGGGCGCCGGTGGGTTCGTCCGCAAAAATGACGGCCGGGCGCGGGAGCAGGGCCCGGGCGATAGCCACCCGCTGCTGCTGCCCACCGGAGAGCTGCGAAGGCAGGTGCTTGAGGCGGTCCTCAAGGCCCAGGGTACGTACCAGCTCATCGTGCCAGATGGTATCAACCGCCATCTTGGCCAGCCCCAGGGGAAGCTCCATATTCTGGGCCGCTGTGAGCGTGGGAATCAGATTGAAGGCCTGAAAAATAAAGCCGATATTACGGGCCCGAAACTCAGCTAGGGCAGCGTCCTTAAGTCCAGTGAGCTCCACTCCCTTAACCTGAAGTGATGTTTGCGGGTCAGGGTCGGGAGAATCAAGAGTTGCCAGGGTGTGCAAGAGGGTGGACTTGCCCGAGCCAGAAGGGCCCATGATGGCGGTGAACTTACCCCGCTCAAAATCAATTGAAATATCGCGCAGGGCGTGGACGGGGGACTCGCCTGCGTAGGTTTTCGAAAGGTTCCGGGCAGAAACTGCTATAGGAATAGTGTGTGAGGTGCTCATATACCCAGTATGGCAAGACAGTGGGGCAGGGCACATCGCACTAGGGAGTGATTGGAAAGAGCCGGGCCTCATACCTAGGTATGAAATAGGCTCGTATGAAACAGGTTCCGCAAACTCACGCTCGCTGCCGACCCTAATAATTTTCAGTATCGAAGGTTAAACCAGCCCTGCCTCGTAGGCAATAATCACTGCCTGCACGCGGTCGCGGGCCTCAAGCTTAGCCAGAATATGCGAGACATGGGTTTTGACGGTCGCCTCAGAAACAAAGAGCTGCTGGGCCATCTCACCGTTCGATAGGCCCTGGGCAATGAGTAAGAAGAGCTCGCGCTCGCGGTTGGTCAGGCTGGCAATCTTTTCAGCGTGTTTCTGAGGTACCTGCTGGGTAGGTGCGCCCCCTGCCAGGTGGGGAATCATCTGCTCAAGGAGCCGCTTGGTGGCGCTGGGGGCGATGACGGCGTCCCCGCGCTGCACCGTCCGAATGGCTCCGAGAAGCTGCTCGGGTGGGGCGTCCTTGAGCAGGAAGCCGCTGGCTCCGCGTTGCACCGCGGCATAGACGTAGTCGTCGATATCGAAGGTGGTCAGCATGACCACCTTGACCTCGGGGTGGGCTGCGATGATAGCTCCGGTGGCTTCGATGCCATCGAGCACCGGCATACGCACGTCCATGAGCACCACATCAGGCCCCAGCCCTGCAGCCTGCAGCTCGGCGACCAGCTCGATAGCCTGCTGGCCGTCCCCGGCCTGGGCCACCACCTGCATATCGGCCTGCGACCCAATCAGCATAGCCAGGCCAGAACGTACAAGCTGCTGGTCATCTACAAGAAGAACTCTAATCACGGTTTTACTCTATCGCTCCTGGTCATCGTCGGTTGGATGGTTCTTATTTAAGCGGGTCTAGGGCACGAAGGGAATCTGGGCAAACACCCTAAAAGACCCGTCGGCTAGGCGGCCGTAGTGCAGGGTGCCGTGGTACATATCGACGCGCTCGCGCATGCCCAGCAGCCCCCGACGGGCACCGGGCAGGGGCTCGGTGGGCTCGGCCTGGGGCAGGTTGGTGATGTCGATATCCAGGGTCTGCTTACCCTCGCTAATGGTGACGGTCACCAGGGGAGTGCCCGGGCAGTGCTTGGCCACGTTGGTCAGGGCCTCTTGCACAATACGGTAGATGGTCAGGTCGGCGCCCTGCGGTAGTTTCTCCTCAACCCCCGATACCGTGCTAAAGCGCACCGGTATACCCAGTTTCTGGGTTTGCTCAATGAGCTGGGGGACGTTGTGCAGGGCCGGGAGGGGCTCAACGGTGGTACCCTCATCGGTGCGCAGAACCCCCAGCAGGGTACGCATCTGTTGCAGGGACGACCGCGCCGCCTCAGAAATCGTGCCCAGGGCGGCTAGCTCCACGGGTTCATTCTGCGCGGACGCCCCCGCCCCGCTCCCAGCCTGCTGGGCAGCGGCAGCGTAGCGGGCGCCGTCCGCCTGGGCAATGATGACAGACAGCGAATGAGCCACAATATCGTGCATTTCCCGGGCAATGCGGGCCCGCTCATCGAGGGCGGCAAGGGCTCGCTCCTGCTCCCGCTCGTGTTCCAGCTGGCGGTTGCGCTCAATCAGGGCCCGGTGGCGGTTCTCGCGAAGCCGCCGGGAGTCGCCAAAGAACCAGGCAATCGTGACAATCGCCGCGCAGATAAAAGCAGCGGTCAGGGCGGTGGCGTAGAACTCGAAGGAACTGGGGTTATAGACCAGAAAGGGGCGGGCGAAAACAAACCCGCCGACGACTGAAGCTAAGAGAGCTGCGACAAAAATTCCAATACGCACCGGCTTCGAAAAATACCGCACCAGGTGGTAAACCATCACCGGGGCAGCCCACCAGGAACCCACCGCCGGGTACTGGGCGGGTATGGTAACCAGCAGCGATACCACCACCAGAACCACCACCAGAACCGGCCGGGAATACCTGAAATAGAGACTCGACGTAGCAACCAGCCAGGCCGCTATATAAACCAGCGCCCAGGTGCCCTCCACCATGGCAAGACCAAAGGCAAGCGTTATCACCAGGGTCAGTATCTGCCCCAGGGCAACAGCAAGCGCATTGACCAGCTTCTTCCGGCGCTGGGTAGTAGCCAGTTCTATCTGTAGGGTATCCACCCTCCTAAGTCTAAAAGCCGCCCCGGCCCCGGGAAGGCGGCGGCGGGCGTCCGCACCCCAAATTCATACCGCACTATGAGCGCCTAGCACCACTGGCCGGGCAGTTTCGGTAGGCTTATACCCATGCAGTACATCTCAACACGCGACACCACCCGCACCCCAGCTAAGTTCACCGATATTCTGCTCGGTGGCCTTGCCCCCGACGGCGGCCTCTACCTGCCCGAAACCTACCCCACCCTCGACGATGCCACTCTGACCCGCTGGCGTGCTGTGCTTGCTGAGGAAGGCTACGCAGCCCTGGCCGCAGAAGTACTGCAGCTCTTCATCGACGATATTCCGGCTGAAGACATCAAGGCTATGACCGCCCGGGCCTACTCCTACCCCAAGTTCGCCTCAGAAGAGATCGTTCCGGTGACCGAACTGGAACCCGGTATTTTGATCGGCCACCTGTCTGAGGGCCCCACCGCTGCCTTCAAGGACATGGCCATGCAGCTGCTGGGTGAGCTCTTTGAGTACGAATTGGGCCGCCGGGGTGAGACTCTCAATATTGTGGGTGCAACCTCGGGCGATACCGGCTCATCTGCCGAATACGCTATGCGCGGCCGCCCCGGTATCAAGGTTTTCATGCTGACCCCGGCTGGCCGTATGACCCCCTTCCAGCAGGCCCAGATGTTCGGTCTGGATGATGAAAACATCTTCAATGTTGCCCTCGACGGCGTCTTTGATGACTGCCAGGATGTGGTCAAGGCTATTTCTGCTGACGCCGCTTTTAAGGCTGATAAGCGCATTGGTGCGGTGAACTCCATCAACTGGGCCCGCCTGATGGCTCAGATTGTGTACTATGTTTCATCCTGGATTCGCGCTACCGAAAGCAACGACCAGCAGGTTTCCTTCTGCGTGCCCACCGGTAACTTCGGTGATATCTGCGCCGGCCATATCGCCCGCCAGATGGGCCTGCCCATTGACCGTCTGATTGTTGCCACCAACGAGAACGACGTGCTCGACGAATTCTTCCGCACCGGCGACTACCGGGTGCGTTCCTCGGCTGATACCTACGAGACCTCCAGCCCTTCCATGGATATCTCCCGTGCCTCTAACTTTGAGCGCTTCATCTACGACCTGCTAGGTCGTGACGCTGAGCGTACCGCCGATCTCTTTGGTCTCAAGGTGCGTCAGGGCGGGTTCTCTCTGACCGATGACCCTGCCTTTGCAGAGGCGGCTGAGCGCTACGGCTTTGCCTCGGGCCGCTCAACCCACGCTGACCGCGTCGCCACCATCCGCGATGCCAACGAGCGCCTGGGCGTGCTGCTTGACCCCCACACCGCGGACGGCGTTAAGGTCGCCCGCGACTGGGCAGAGAAGGTGGATACCCCCATTATCTGCCTGGAAACCGCCCTGCCGGTTAAGTTCGCTGAAACCATCCTTGAAGCTACCGGCGCCGAGCCCGCTATCCCTGAGCGTTTTGCCGGCATTATGGACGCCGACCGCCACGTCATCGACCTGCCCAACGATGTTGAGGCGGTCAAGGAGCTGATTGAGAAGAACGTCTAACCGTTCTCACCACCTATAGAACCACATGCCTTGTTGAGCCCCAGTTGAATTCTGGGGCTGGTGACAAGGCATGTGGTTCAGTTTTATAGTGTGGCTATGGAACAAGAAAAAAATTTCTTTGCGGCGGTGTTACACCTGGCCAAGCCCCTCACCCCAAGCGACCGTGAGCTCAGTAGAGTAGAACGTAAGACTGCGATTGCTGCCCTTGAAGAAGCTCAGATAGAGCAAACCTGCGACTGCGGCACCTGCCTCACCTACAACCTGCTTTACCCGGGCGATCCCATCGACCAGGACCTGCCCCGCACCTACCTATCCGTAGGTACCCAGGACGGGGACGCTCTCGTCCTCGCCCATCTAGCAGGCGGCAGACTCACCACTCTAGAAGTAGCCCCCACAGGCAATAAGCCGGTAGCGACCCTACCAGCTACCGACCACCTCACACCCTAGATCAATATATGAAACCACCAGTCAAAATATGGGCAAAGCTGCGCTCGCAGGACTAGCCTTAAACCATGACTGAAAACAGCTCCATCAACCTGGCCGTCATCCCCGGCGACGGCATCGGCCCCGAAGTAGTAGCCCAAGCCTACCGCGTCCTTACCCGCGCCGCCGAACTCGACAACATCACAGTCACCTCCACCGAATACCCCCTCGGTGCAGAACACTGGCTTGCAACCGGTCAGACCCTCACCGAAGAGACCAAGACCGCGCTCGCCCAGCACGACGCCATCCTCTTCGGCGCTGTGGGAGCCGACCCGCGCTCGTCCGCCGTGCCCAGCGGCCTAATCGAACGAGAAATCCTGCTCAACCTGCGTTTCTCCTTCGACCACTACATCAACCTGCGCCCCTCCCGCCTCTTCCCCGGCGCTGTCTCACCCCTGACCAACCCCGGTGACATCGACTTCGTCGTCGTCCGCGAAGGTACCGAAGGCCCCTATGCCGGTAACGGCGGCGTGCTCCGCGCCGGAACCGACGCCGAAATCGCCACCGAAGTCTCGGTCAACACCGCCTACGGCATCGAGCGCCTGGTGCGCTACGCCTTCGAGCTGGCAGCCAGCCGCGAGAAGAAAAAGCTGACCCTGATACACAAGACCAACGTGCTGGTCAACGCCGGTGCCCTCTACACCCGCATCTTCAACAAGGTCGCTGAAGAATACCCCCAAGTCACCACCGACTACCTGCACATCGACGCAGCCACCATCTTCTTCACCACCGACCCCGCCCGCTTCGACGTGATCGTCACCGATAACCTCTTCGGCGACATCCTTACCGACCAGGCAGGCGCCATCACCGGCGGCATCGGCTACGCAGCCTGCGGCAACATCAACGCCGACGGCACCTACCCCTCCATGTTCGAACCCGTGCACGGCTCAGCCCCCGACATCGCCGGGCAGAACAAGGCCAACCCGACCGCAACCGTCCTGGCCGCTGCCATGCTCCTGCGCCACCTGGGCCACGAGACCAGCGCCACCCGCATCGAACAGGCAGTAGAAGCAGACCTCGCAGCCAACCCCGGCGCAACCCGCGCCACCGACGAAATAGGCGATGCAATCCTCGCCCAGCTCCACTAAAACGCCAGTACCCCACCGAAACCCGGTGGGGTCTTGCGTAAGCTATCTAACAGAGCACAAGCCCCTGGGGTACCCTAGATAACAGACCCCACGACACCGTTTGAAGGATGAGCATGTCACTCGAATTCACCATCAACCGCAACCCCAACCCCGCCAGCGACGAGCGCCGCGCCGAAATTCTCGCCAACCCCGGCTTCGGCAACTTCTTCACCGACCACATGGTGCGCATTGACTGGCGCGGCACCCACACCGACGGCGGCGAATGGACTAACGCCCAGGTTCTGCCCTACGGCCCCCTGAGCCTGGACCCTGCGGCGTCCGTCTTCCACTACGGCCAGGAAATCTTCGAGGGCATCAAGGCCTACCGCCAGGCGGACGGATCCATCACCACCTTCCGCCCCGAAGAAAACGCTTCTCGTCTGAACAAGTCAGCTGACCGCCTGGTGCTGCCTAACCTGCCCGAAGAGCTCTTCGTTGAGGCAATCCGCCAGCTGGTGACTATCGACGCTGACTGGGTTCCCTCCGGTGAGGGCGAATCCCTCTACCTGCGCCCCTTCATGATTGCCACCGAGGCTTTCTTGGGTATTCGCCCGGCGCACGAGGTCTCCTTCTACATCATTGCGTCCCCCGCCGGTAACTACTTCGGCACCCCCAAGCCCGTCGATATCTGGCTCTCAACCACCTACGCCCGCGCTGGTGTGGGCGGCACCGGCGAGGCTAAATGCGGTGGCAACTACGCGGCTTCTCTGGCTGCCCAGCTGGAGGGCGAGGCCCAGGGCTGCAAGCAGGTCATCTTCAAGGACCCCAACCGCGATGACGCCATCGAAGAGCTGGGCGGCATGAACGTTTTCTTCGTCTACAAGGACGGACGCATCGTCACCCCCGAGCTGACCGGCACAATCTTGCGCGGTGTGACCCGCAAGTCCATCATTAAGCTGGCTGAGGACCGTGGTCACACCGTTGAGGAACGCAAGATTACCCTGAGCGAGTGGCGCGAGGGCGTAGCTTCTGGCGAGATCACCGAGATTTTTGCCTGCGGTACCGCTGCCGTCATTACCCCCGTGGGTAAGCTCAAGGCCGCTGACTTTGAGATCCCCTCGGCTTCTGGCTCGGACGGCGGTGAGGTCACCATGGCCCTGCGCGAAGAGCTGGTAGGCATTCAGACCGGTAAGGTTGAGGATCGCCTGGGCTGGAACGTGAAGCTGGTCTAGTCTCTCTTCTGGTAGGTACCACCTAAATCAGAAAAACCCACCAACTAGGTGGGTTTTTCTGATTTAAATGGTCTTTTCTAGTTGTTCTAGGGCAAGGTCAGGACGCCCGTCAGGCCCAGTTGCGCACAGAAGGCTTCGTCGTGGCTGACCACCAGGAGCGCACCCTCATAGGAGGCTAACGCCTGCACCAGCCAGTCCACCGAGGCCATATCGAGGTTGTTGGTGGGTTCGTCCAGAATCAGCAGCTGGGGCGCCGGGCTGGCCAAAAGGACGGTTGCCAGGGCCACGCGGAATCGCTCCCCGCCGGAGAGAACACCCACGGGGAGGTGCACCCGTTCCCGGCGGAAGAGCAGCCGGGCCAGATCATCGCGGACCTGCTGCTCAGTCAGCGTTGGGTTGGCGTCCATGACCAGCTGCAGCATGCTTTGGTCCTGGGGGAGGGCCAGCCGTTGGGGCAGGTAGCCGGTGTTCGCTACCCGGTAGTCGCAGGTGTAGTGGGCAGTGTCGGCTGCCTGGGCATCTCCCATAATTGCCCTCAGAAGGGTGCTCTTACCTGACCCGTTAGCCCCGGCTAGCCGTAGGCGCTCTGGGCCCTGGACAATCAGCCGCTCAGGCAGGGGAGGAGTAGCAGCCGCCCCGTCGCCCGCCTGCTCCTGGGCACCGGGCTGGGTGCCGGCGTCCTGCCTATCAGCCTGCCGTAGGGTTAGCTCCAGCACCCTCTTACCTGCTGGCACCCGGGTGCCGGGCAGGTCAAGATAGATGGCCTGGTCCTCGCGGATATCCCGTTCCCGGGCCTTCCGGGTTGCAGTAGCAGCGTCAAGTCTGCCCTGGTGGGTCTGCCGAACCTTAGCGGCTGACCGCTGGGCTGAGGAAGCAGCCAGCCCCATCGACATACGCGAGCCCCGCCGGTTAGCCTGGGCGGTCGCCCCAGCCCGGGCTGCGCGGGCCAGCTTGGTTTCAGCCTCGATACGCTCCCGGTTTTCCTGCCGCTCAACCTGCTTGGCTTCGCGCAGGTGGCGGGCGGCGGCGTCCTGCTCGCTGTCGATGGCCTGCCGGTAGGCGCTGTAGTTGCCGGTGAAAGAGCGCAGGGTTCCCTGCCTGAGTTCCAGCACTTCACCGACCCGCTCGAGCAGGTCGCGGTCGTGACTGACCACGAGCACGGGGCAAGGCAGAGTATCTAGGAGTCGGTAGAGGGTGGCGCGGGCGTCGGCGTCGAGGTTGTTGGTGGGCTCATCCAATAGTAGGACGCCGGGGTGTGAGGCAACCAGTGCCGTGAGGGCTGCGGTGACGGCCTCGCCGCCCGAGAGCGTGCCGATGGTGCGTCGCATGAGGGCCCGGGCGTCGGTAGCGGTTAGAGCAGGAGAGAAGCCGGACGCGGCCAGGGCAGCCTGGGCTTGCTCGGCGGCGTCCCAGTTATCACCGATCCGGTCGTAGAGCTCTTCTGAGTAGTCGCCGGCTTCTAGCGCGGTGAGGGCGTCGAGGACGTCGGTGATAGCAAAGAGGTCGGCGATGGTGGTCTGCGGGGTGAGTCCTAAATCCTGGGGCAGGTAGGCCACGGTACCGGGCCGGCTGATGCTGCCACTCGTTGGTTCTAGGGTGCCAGCTAGGAGCTTGAGCAGGGTTGATTTGCCGGAGCCGTTATCGCCAATGAGAGCTGTGACCGGGGCACTGACAGCGCCAGTGAGGTTTTCAAAACAGGGGGTACCGTCGGGCCAAATCAGGCTGAGGCTGTTAAAAGAAAGGTGGGGTTCAGGTACGGAAATAGGCATGAGGGTGCGATCCATTCAGCGTCAAAAAGGTGAAGTGCTGAAAACCGCGGTGAGGGGTTTCAGCGTGGTCTAGAGAGCCGCTGAAAAATCCACTGGGGAGCCTTCCGTAGGGAACATGAACTGGTGATTATTGTAGGGGAGCGGGGCGGACGATGTCAACCTATAGAGGTAGGTACCATCTAAGTCAAAAAAGACCACGAACCAGGTGGTCATTTTTGATTTACCTGGTACCTTCTGGGGCGGGGGAGGCGAGTCCGGTAGTCTAGAACCATGCGCATTGCCCGATTTACTGTAGACGATACCCTGCACTTTGGCCTGGTTGAAGGTGAGCCCGGCGAGGAGACCATCACTGTCCTCTCCGGCGACCCCTTCTACACCGGCATCAACCCAACCGATAAGCGATATCCCATCGCCGACGTCCGCCTGCTTGCCCCCATCATCCCCCGCTCCAAGGTTATTGGTGTGGCCCGCAACTGGCGCGACCACGCGTCCGAACTGGGCAACGAAACCCCCACCACCCCCCAGTTCTTCTTCAAGCCCAACACTTCCGTCATCGGCCCTGGCGACCCCATCGCCCTGCCCGAATGGTCAGATAACGTCTCCTTCGAAGGTGAGCTTGCCGTCGTCATCGGCCGCATCGCTAAGTCTGTGCCCCTGGACCGCGTGCCCGAAGTTATTTACGGCTTCACCGTCGCCAACGACCTGACCGCCCGCGACGCCCAAAAAACCGACATCCAGTGGGCCCGCGCCAAAGGCTTCGACGGCGCCTGCCCCCTCGGCCCCTGGATCGAAACCGACCTGGACACCGACGACCTCACCATCCAAACCTGGGTTGACGGCGACCTCAAGCAGGACGGCACCACCGCCGACATGGTCTTCTCCGTTGCCGAACTTGTCGCCGCCGCCAGTGAATACTTCACCCTGCTGCCCGGCGACGTGATTCTCACCGGTACCCCCGCAGGGGTAGGACGCCTGAGCGCAGGTAACGAGGTCGAGATTGAGGTTGAGGGCATCGGCTCCCTGATCAATACCGTCCGCGCGGAGTAAACTACCGCCCTCAGCAAAGTTCCGCGCTGAAGAAAAGCGGCGAGTAAACTAGAACCCACCACCAGCTTTCAAGAAGAAAGGGATGTGCCAACATCCATGAGTGATTACGCTCTGAAACTTAACGACCCCAGCGAAACCCGCGTCCGCTTCTGCCCCTCACCCACCGGCACCCCGCACGTCGGCATGGTGCGCACCGCCCTCTTCAACTGGGCCTACGCCAAGCACACCGGCGGCACCATGGTCTTCCGTATTGAAGACACCGACGCTGCCCGCGACTCCGAAGAATCCTTCAACCAGGTGCTCGAATCCCTGCAGTGGCTGGGCATCAACTGGGACGAAGGCGTCGGTATCGGCGGCCCCCACGAGCCCTACCGCCAGTCAGAACGTATGGACATCTACGCTGAGGTAGTAGAGAAGCTCAAGGCCGGCGGCTTCGTTTACGAAGACTTCTCAACCCCCGAAGAAGTTGAAGAGCGCCACAAGGCCAAGGGCGAAGACCCCAAGCTGGGCTACGACAACTTTGACCGCGACCTGACCGAAGAGCAGAAGGCCGCCTACCGGGCCGAGGGTCGCCAGCCCGTCCTGCGCCTGCGCATGCCCGATGAGGACATCACCTTCCACGACCTGGTGCGCGGCGACATCACCTTCAAGGCCGGTTCTGTACCCGACTTCGTGGTCGTCCGCGCCAACGGCAAGCCCCTCTACACCCTGGTCAATCCCGTGGACGACGCCCTGATGGGCATCACCCACGTGCTGCGCGGTGAAGACCTGCTGTCATCGACCCCCCGCCAGATCGCCCTCTATCGGGCCCTGGTTGAGGTGGGCGTCACCAGCTTCATCCCCGAATTCGGCCACCTGCCCTACGTCATGGGCCAGGGCAACAAGAAGCTCTCCAAGCGCGACCCCGAATCCAGCCTCTACAACCTGCTGGATGCCGGTTTCATCAAGGAGGGCCTGCTCAACTACCTCTCCCTGCTGGGCTGGTCCCTCTCCCACGACGAAGACATCTTCACCATGGACCAGATGGTGGCTGCCTTCGACATCAAGGACGTGCTGGCCAACCCCGCCCGCTTTGACGTCAAGAAGGCTGAGGCCATCAACGGCACCCACATCCGCCTGCTGGAAGCAGAGGACTTCCGCAACCGCCTGGTTCCCTTCCTGCACAAGGCTGAATTGGTCTCAGCCGAGAGCTTTGAGCAGCTGACCGAGCGCGAGCAGACTATTCTGACTGAGGCCGCACCCCTGGTACAGGAGCGCATGCAGCTTCTGGGTGAGGCCCCCGGCCTGCTGGGCTTCCTCTTCACCGCCGACGAGAACATCGAGGTTGCTGAGGACGCCGCCAAGCAGCTCAAGGAGTCAGCACCGGCAGTTCTCGACGCGGCTATCACCGCTGTTGAGGGCCTGACCGATTTCACCGCCGCCACCATCGAAGCTGCCCTGCGCGAAGCTATCGTCGACGGTCTTGAGATCAAGCCCCGCCTGGCCTTCGGCCCGGTGCGCACCGCCATGAGCGGCCAGCGCATCTCCCCGCCGCTCTTCGAGTCCATGGAGATTCTGGGCAAGGATTCCTCTCTTGCCCGCCTGAAGAAGCTCCGCGCTTCGCTGGCCTAAAAAATTTCGAGGTTTAGCTCACGCACCGCCCCGTGACCCCGCCTAGTGGGGGAGCGGGGTGGTGCTTTTTATAAGACCTAGGAAGATGGAAAAGTGGGGAAGTAGGACGCCCGCAGCGGCTTTTTCAGGAATTTTTACAAAAATTTTGGGGTCAAAAACCGCTAGAAATAAGGGTAAACGCGGGGTGAACTACTTGAGTGTGAGCCAGCTCTACAGATTTCAAGTTGCACGCCCTCAAAAGCTCGTATAGAGTTATTACTCGTTGCGGCGATGAATTCCGAAAGGAAAACAAGCCGGAGCAAATAATAATGGGATATGGTGTAATTGGCAACACTACGGTTTCTGGTACCGTCATTCTAGGTTCGAGTCCTGGTATCCCAGCGAACATCTTGATTCAAGATGTTACGGCCCCATCGTATAGCGGCCTAGTACTCCGCCCTCTCACGGCGGCAACACCGGTTCAAATCCGGTTGGGGTCACAGGCTAAAATCCCTCGCTTCTGTTGAAGCGGGGGATTTTTTCGTGTGTCTGAATGCAACATGTTGCGGTGGCCGCCAAATGTGGCAGCGCCATCGCCACATATGGCGGTAGGCGCCACATGTGCCCCGTGCGCCTGTGTTCTTAGAAATGGCACAGATTACACCCTTCCAGCTTGCGCGCGGGTAAACGGTGTGTGTATAGTTTTATCTGTTGCCGGAAACGGTAGCGACTCGAAAGAGTTTCGGCCCCATCGTATAGCGGCCTAGTACTCCGCCCTCTCACGGCGGCAACACCGGTTCAAATCCGGTTGGGGTCACGGGCTAAAAGCTCCACATCCACTAGGGTGTGGAGCTTTTCTTTTGCCCACAGCGTCATTGGCTGCCAAGCCCCGCGTCTTTCGCTAAACATGCGAGAATAGGGTACGTGCACAACGAATCAATCACTCCCGCTCTCACCGCAGTTCGCGATGCCCGCAATACCCTCGCTGCGGCGTCCTTCCCCCTGGTTACCGGCTCAGCCGACGCAGCGCGCAAGGAGGCGCGTACCGCCGTCACCCAGCTTGATGATTACATCCTGCCTAAGATGGCTACCCTCGACGCCCCGCTGACCGTCGTGGTGGGTGGCTCTACCGGCGCCGGCAAGTCCACCCTGGTCAACACCCTAATGGGGGAGCCCGTCACCCGCTCCGGCGCGATCCGACCCACCACCCGCCAGCCCGTCCTTCTGCACCGCCCCGAAGACGCTGATGCCTTCACCCCCGAGCGCATGCTGCCCCACCTGGTGCGAGTTCCGGTAGCCCCCGGCGAAACCCTACCCGGTGCTAACCCCCACAAGGGCCAGGATGAACTGGTCACCGTACCCGTCGACTCCTTGCCTGCCGGAATCGCCCTGATTGACGCCCCCGACTTCGACTCGGTCTCAGACGAGAACCGCCGCCTGGCCCAGCAGCTTTTGCGCGCTGCCGACCTCTGGCTGTTTGTCACCACCGCCAACCGCTACGCCGACGCCGTGCCCTGGGAGATTCTGCGCCAGGCCGCTGCCCGCGATATCACCATCGCCGTGGTGCTCAACCGCGTGCCCGAGGGCGCCGAGGACGAAATTGAAGCCGACCTCACCCGCATGCTGACCGAAGCGGGCATCACTCCCGCCCTGATTCACTCTGTGACCGAGCAGGAACGCGACGAACACGGCCTACTGCCCTCCGTCGCCCTCACCCCCCTGATTTTCTGGCTGCGCTCCCTGGGCGCTGACGTGGACGCCCGCTCCGATATCGCCCGCCGCACCCTAGAAGGTGCGGTGCGGGCGGTAGGGCAGCAGGCAACTATTCTCGCCCAGGCTGCCGGCGAACAGCAGGACGCCGAAGCCCGCCTGCGCGCGGACGTCACCTCAGCCTTTGAGCGAGCCCTGGCCAACCTGAACGAGGCCACCCAGGACGGGCAGATGCTCCGCGGCGAGGTGCTGACCCGCTGGCAGGACTTTGTGGGTACCGGTGAATTTTTCCGCCAGGTAGAAACCACTATCGGCAAGGTGCGCGACCGCGTCGCCGGCTTCTTCAGGGGCACCCCGCCCACCCGTGCCGTAGAGGTAGAACAGGCCCTTGAAGTGGGCCTGCACTCGGTCATTATGGAAGAGGCTGCTGCCGCTGCCGAAACCGCCCAGCGCCGCTGGCTCGAAGACCGAGCTGGGCGCGCCCTGCTAGCCGGGGACGACCTGGCAGCCCTGGGTGAGAACTTCTCCGAAGAGGTCGCCGAGTCAATTCGAGCCTGGCAGCAGGACGTCATGGACATCATCGCCGCCGAAGGCGCCGGTAAGCGCCAGCGGGCCCGCTTCATGTTGCTGGGCGTCAACGTCACCGCCGTGATTCTGATGGTCGCGGTCTTCTCCATGACCGGCGGTCTCACCGGCCTGGAAGTGGGTATCGCAGGTGGATCGGGCGTAGTGGGCCAGAAACTGCTCGAAGCAATTTTTGGTGAGGACGCCGTCCGCCGCATGGCAGCAGGAGCCCGTACCCGCCTCGAAGAGCGTATGCGAGAGCTCCTTGTCAGTCAGCAGGAACGCTTTACCCAGCGCCTGGACGAGGCAAGCGGCAGCACCGATCCCGAAACCCCCTCAGCTGCCGACCTAACCGAAGCGGCCCAGATCCTGGCCCGCGCGGGGGAGCAGCTGGCGTCCGCCTCCACCGCACCTACCCCCGCACCCACAACTGAGACCAAGTAAGCGAGAGTACCCACCGTGACCAGCACAGATACAGCTTTCGCCACCACCGCCCTGGCTACCCGACTGGACGCCCTCACCGAGGCACTTGACCTGGGCGAAGGGCGAGTAGCCCCCGAAACCCTCGAAGCCGCCCGCGTAACCCTGGGCCGGGCAGCGGCCCGCCGGGAACTGTCTGCCGAGCACACCGTCATCGGCTTCTTTGGTGCCACCGGCTCGGGTAAGTCCACCCTCTTTAACGCGGTAGTCGGTAAAGACATCGCCAAGAGCGCAGCGCGCCGCCCCACCACCTCCACCGCCCAGGCAGCCATCTGGGGTAAGGAAGGGGCAGAACCCCTGCTGGACTGGCTGGGCGTAACCAACCGTACCTATATGGACGAAGACCCTGCCCAGGCCGCAGAAGCCCTCAATCGCGCCGACGTTCCGGTCACCGTGGGTATGTGGAACAAGATTCGCCGCTCGGTAGGAGCCGGTAAGACCGAACAGGCCAGCGGCGGGCTCATCTTGCTCGACCTACCCGACTTCGACTCGGTAGAAGCCTCTAACCGGGCTATCGTTGAAAAAATGGCCGAGTGCGTGGACGTGCTGGTCTGGGTTATGGATCCGCAAAAGTACGCCGACGCTGTGATTCACCAGGACTTTATCCAGCCCCTGGCTGCCCACGGGGCAGTAACCCTGGCCGTGCTCAACCAGGTGGATAGGCTCGATGAAGCCGAGGTCCCGGCAGTGCTCGACTCCCTCAAGCTCCTGCTGGCCCAGGACGGGCTGAGTTCCACCCTGCTCGCTGACCCCCTGGGCGTCTCAGCCCGCACCGGCTACCAGATACCCCGCCTCCGCGAGATCCTCGGGCAGGTTGCCGTCGCCAAGAGCGCCGCGGTTGCCCGTCTCGAAGCCGACTTGGCGGGCGTTCGCTCAGACCTTGCTGCCCAGGACGGCGGGGGAGAGCCCGCCGGCATCACCGCCGCAGCAACCACCCGGCTTGAGGACGACTTCTACACCGCCTCGGGTGCAGAAGCCCTGGTCAAGGCTGCAGCGGACTCCTACAAGCTGCACGCGGCCTCGTCCACCGGCTGGATTGCAACCCGCTGGCTGCTCAAAATCAAACGCGACCCCCTCAAACGCCTGGGCCTGCACAAGGACCACGACGGGGCGCCTATCTCTAAGTCCTCCCTGCCGCCGCTGGGAGCTCCCCAGAAAGCGGCCCTCTCAACCTCCCTGCGCACCTTCGCCACGAGCGTCTCAGACGGCGTTGAAGAGCCCTGGAGCCACTCCATCAGGGCAGCAGCCCGCACCTTCGAGGGCCAGCTCCCCGGCGAAATTGAGCGGGCCGCCGCTACCGTGCACTACGACGCCCAGAAGAAGCGCTGGTGGTGGCACCTGCTCAACGCCCTGCAATGGGTCGGGCTGGCAACGGCTCTTGTGGGCCTGCTCTGGCTCACCGGCCTGGCCGTGGCAGGCTACTTCCAGATTGTGCTGCCCGACCCGCCCACCATCGAGGGCTTCCCCCTGCCCGTGCCCACCCTGCTCGTAGCCACCGGCATCTTACTGGGCATACTCACCGCGGCCCTGGGCCGAGGGCTAGCGGCAGTGGGGCACCGCATCTACGCCAAGAACATCCGCCGCCAGCTCGAAACAAACCTGGCAGATGTGGCAGCCCGCTGCGTCACCGCCCCCGTGCAGGACGAACTGGCCCGCCTCCAGGGCTACCGCCAGGCCCTGCACGAGGCCCGATAAAACAAAAACTCCCCGCCCACCGAAACTGGTGAACGGGGAGTTTCTGTATTTCAGCGTCTTAGCAGCTCTAGCTACGCAGCGCCTCAGTCAGGGCGGCTGCAGCCTCGCACACTACTTCGGCGTGCAGGCGGCCGGGCTGGCGGGTTAGGCGCTCGATGGGGCCCGAGATGGAAACAGCCGCAATGACCTTGCCAGAGGGGGAGCGCACTGGTGCTGAAACGGAGGCGGTACCGCGCTCGCGTTCACCGACGGACTGGGCCCAGCCGCGGCGGCGGACGGCTGCCAACATGGTGGCTGAGAAACGGGCGTTGTGCAGGCCCTCGACTAGGCGGGCGTGGTCTTCCCAGGCGGTAAGAATCTGGGCGGCTGAGCCTGCCTTCATGGAAAGCTGGGTGCCCACCGGGATGGTGTCGCGCAGGCCGATAGGACGCTCGGCGGAGGCCACGCAGACGCGCCAGTCGCCCTGGCGGCGGAAGACCTGGGAGGACTCGCCGGTGACATTGCGCAGGTTGTTGAGTACGGGGCCTGCGGCTGCGATTAGGCGGTCTTCACCGGCGGCGCTGGACAGTTCGCCTAGGCGGGGGCCGAGCATGAAGCGGCCCTGAACGTCGCGGGCTACCAGGCGGTGGTGGGTGAGGGCAACAGCCAGTCGGTGGGCCGTGGGGCGGGCAAGTCCGGTGGCTTCAACGAGCTGAGACAGGGTGGCGGGGCCTGCTTCGAGGCAGTCAAGAATGTGGGCGGCTTTGTCGAGGACGCCGACGCCTGAGCTGCGGTTATCTTGCATGGTAGTAACTTTCGCCTGTGGTCGTGGGCCGGGCAGCGGCCCAGGTGAATGGTGCGGTGGGGGCCTTTCGGGTGTGAAAGATTGAGAGCTAAGAGGATTGTGTCCGTATAACCTATCATGACTTCTCATATGCTGATATGCAAGTTCATTTATTGGAAAGATTTTCTTCGGCGCGTCACACTTGTTAAAGCATCACGAGAAAATTTTTTGGAGGACGACATGGCTGGTATTACCGACCATACCCCGCGAACCTTGGCAGAGAAGGTCTGGGACGCGCACACTGTAGTGCCCGGCGAAGACGGCAAGCCCGACCTGCTCTACATCGACCTGCACCTGGTCCACGAAGTGACCTCACCCCAGGCTTTCGAGGGCCTGCGCCTTGAGGGCCGCCCCCTGCGTCGCCTCGACCTCACCATCGCAACCGAGGATCACAACACTCCCACCGAGAACATCTTCTCCACCATCGCTGACCTGACCTCCCGCACCCAGATCGAAACCCTGCGTCGCAATGCTGAGGAGTTTGGCGTGCGTATTCACTCCCTGGGTGATAAAGAGCAGGGTATCGTGCACGTGGTGGGCCCCCAGCTGGGTCTGACCATGCCCGGCATGACCGTGGTCTGCGGTGACTCCCATACCTCAACCCACGGCGCTTTCGGCGCCCTTGCCTTCGGCATCGGTACCTCTGAGGTGGAGCACGTGATGGCTACCCAGACCCTGCCCCTGGCCCCCTTCAAGACCATGGCCATCAACGTTGAGGGTACCCTTAAGCCCGGCGTCACCGCCAAGGACATCATCCTGGCTGTTATCGCCGAAATCGGTACCGGCGGTGGCCAGGGCTACGTGCTGGAATACCGCGGCTCGGCTATCCGTGCTCTCTCCATGGAAGGCCGCATGACCATCTGCAACATGTCCATTGAAGCCGGTGCCCGCGCCGGCATGGTCGCTCCCGACGAGACCACCTTTGAGTACGTCAAGGGCCGCCCCCACGCACCGACCGGTGAGAACTGGGACGCCGCCGTCGAATACTGGAAGACCCTGCCCACCGACGAGGGTGCTACCTTCGACCGCGAGGTCTTCATCAATGCCGACGAGCTTGAACCCTTCGTCACCTGGGGTACCAACCCGGGCCAGGGCGTCCCCCTCTCCCAGGCCGTACCCTTCCCCGAGGACTTCGAGGACGAAAACGAGCAGAAGGCAGCCGCCCGCGCCCTGGAATACATGGACCTGACCGCAGGTACCCCCATGAAGGACATCCCCGTGGACGTAGTCTTCCTGGGCTCCTGCACTAACTCCCGCATCGAGGATCTGCGGGCTGCCGCCGAGATCGTCAAGGGCCAGAAGCTGGCTGAGGGCGTCCGCATGATGGTCGTCCCCGGCTCCCAGAAGGTACGAGCCCAGGCTGAAGAAGAGGGCCTGGACCAGATTTTCAAGGACTTCGGCGCCGACTGGCGTTTTGCCGGCTGCTCCATGTGCCTGGGCATGAACCCCGACCAGTTGGCCCCCGGCGAACGCTGCGCTTCGACCTCCAACCGCAACTTTGAAGGACGCCAGGGTAAGGGCGGACGCACCCACCTGGTTTCCCCTCTGGTCGCCGCCGCTACCGCCATTCGCGGCACTCTCTCATCACCGGCAGACCTGTAGACCCTCTTTGAATAAACCCGGTCAAGCCCGGGTGGAACGGATTTTTCATGGAACCCATTAAGAAGCACACCGGCATTGGCGTGCCCCTGCGTGCCTCCAACGTCGACACCGACCAGATTATCCCCGCCGTCTACCTCAAGCGCGTGACCAAGACCGGCTTCGACGACGCCCTGTTCGCTGGCTGGCGCAAGGATGAAAACTTCATCCTCAACCAGGAGCCCTACAAGCACGGTACAGTGCTGGTCGCTGGCCCCGATTTCGGCACCGGCTCATCTCGCGAGCACGCGGTCTGGGCCCTCAAGGACTACGGTTTCCGCGTGGTTATCTCAGCCCGTTTCGCTGACATCTTCCGCGGTAACTCCGGCAAGCAGGGTCTGGTCGCTGCCCAGGTAGACCAGGACAACATCGAACTGATCTGGAAGCAGCTGGAAACCGAACCCGGTACCGAGGTCACCGTTGACCTGGAAGAAAAGACCGTTACCGTTGGTGCGCTGACCGTACCCTTCCAGATTGATGACTATGTGCGCTGGCGCCTGATGGAAGGCCTGGACGACATTGGCCTGACCCTACAACACGAGGACGCCATTACCGCCTACGAAGCCAAGCGCCCCGCCTGGCTGCCCCGCACCCAGCAGCTGTAAAACCAGCCCACAGCTTAACCATAAGGACGCCGTGCCCCGAGCACCGGCGTCCTTTTGGTGTTCTGCCTGGCCCGTCTAGATAAGTAAAAGCTGTGTTATGGCTAAGAACACCGCCTGTACAACAACCAGTGCACCTAAGTGGGGTAAAGTTGGTAAACGAGAATTGACGCGGAAAGTAACGCGAATCAACACCCTAACAGTTTTGACGATTGGACATACATGGTCAGCGCACTGCGTATTGAAGGTGGCACCCCTCTGAAGGGCGAGGTAAACGTCCGCGGTGCTAAGAACCTGGTCCCCAAAGCCATGGTTGCTGCCCTGTTGGGCTCCACCCCCTCGGTGCTTCGCAACGTTCCCCAAATCAAGGACGTGCAGGTTGTTACCGACCTGGTAGAGCTGCACGGTGTGTCGGTGGACTACAACATGCAGGCTGGCGAACTGCGCATGGACCCCTCTAATGTCTCCGTAGCTAACCACACCGACATTGAGGTACACGCAGGCGACTCCCGTATTCCGATTCTGCTCTGCGGCCCCCTGTTGCACACTATCGGGGAAGCCTTCATTCCCGACCTGGGTGGTTGCAAGATTGGTGACCGCCCCATCAACTGGCACCTGCGTGTGCTGGAAAAGTTTGGCGCCAAGATTGAGAAGCTGCCTACCGGTATCTCCATGAAGGCTCCCGCTGATGGTCTCAAGGGTGCCCAGATTAACCTGGAATACCCCTCCGTCGGTGCCACCGAGCAGGTTCTGCTGGCGGCCTCCCGTGCCAAGGGCAAGACCGAGTTGACCGGTGCTGCCATTGAGCCTGAAATCATGGACCTCATCGCCATCTTGCAGAAGATGGGTGCCATCATCACCGTTGAAACAGATCGCCAGATTATCATCGAGGGCGTCGACGAGCTGACCGGCTTTAATCACGTGGCGATGCCCGACCGTAATGAATCAGCCTCCTGGGCTTCCGCGGCCCTGGCCACCGGTGGCGACATCTTCGTGCGTAACGCCAACCAGAAGGATCTTTCCACCTTCATCAACGTCTACCGCAAGCTGGGCGGCGGCCTGGACATCACCGATGAGGGCATCCGCTTCTTCCACCAGGGTGGCGACCTCAACCCCCTCTTTGTTGAAACCAACGTCCACCCCGGCTTCATGACCGACTGGCAGCAGCCCCTGGTTGTTGCTATGACCCAGGCTAAGGGCGTCTCCGTCGTTCACGAGACCGTGTACGAGAACCGCTTTGGCTTCACCGACGCCCTGGTGCGCATGGGTGCTACCGTGCAGCTTCACAAGGACTGCCTGGGCCCCACCCCCTGCCGCTTCGGCCACCAGAACTTCAAGCACTCAGCCATCATCACCGGTAAGACCCCCCTGCACGGCGCCGACATCAACGTGCCCGATCTGCGCGGTGGCTTCTCCCACGTGATTGCTGCCCTGACCGCTGAAGGCACCTCAAACGTCACCGGCGTTTCGGTCATCTCCCGCGGCTATGAGCACTTCGTTGATAAGCTCACCGCCCTGGGCGCTAACTTCGAGGTCACTGCCTAAGATGAGCAAGAACAGCGCTTCTTTGAGTGATATCAAGCCCACCAAGCTGGGGGACGCGGTCTACACCGTAGCCGGTACGCTCTTACGCCCCCTCTACAATCTGCCCATGAAGGCGCAGATTGAGGGGCGGGAGAAGCTACCCAAGAGCGGTGGGTTTATCGTGGTCTCAAACCACCTGACCGTGGTTGACCCGATTACCGCAGCCTACCCCCTCTTCCTGGAGGGGGTCCTACCCAGGTTCTTGGCCAAAGAAGCGCTGTTTAGGGTGCCGCTGCTGGGCTGGCTCATGCGCCAGTGTGCCCATATTCCGGTTGCGCGCGGCTCAGCGCGGGCCGGACAGTCTCTTGAAGTTGCCCAGAATGTTCTGGACGCCGGGGGAGCGGTCATTATCTTCCCCGAGGGCACCCTGACCAAGGACCCCGACATGTGGCCCATGACCGGTAAATCGGGGGCAGCCCGCCTGGCCCTGGCCACCGGCGCCCCGGTCTACCCGGTAGCCCACTGGGGCGACCAGGACTTCTGGCCCCGCCGCGGCAAGCCCCGCTTCAGCTGGCCCCGTAAGAAAGTCAAGATTGTGGTGGGCGACCCGGTCGATTTTAGCGACCTGGTTCAGCACCGCGAAGACGGTGCCCACTACACCCACGACGAGCTGGCTGCCGTCACCAACCGCATGCTCGACGACGTCACCGCCCTGCTTGAGGGCCTGCGCGGCGAGAAAGCCCCTGCCGGGCGCTGGAACGCCGTTTTGGACGTCCGCCAGTCACCTGACCAGTAACCGCTAGGGGAGGCACGCACCCATGACCGATGTGAAGCACCAGAAAATCGCTGTTCTTGGAGCGGGTAGCTGGGGCACCGCTTTTGCCAAGGTTCTTGCGGACGCCGCCGCCAGCTCAGGCGCCGACCGGCAGGTTGTGCTGTGGGGGCGTAACCCCACCACGATGGAAGCCATGCAGCAGAGCCGCACTAACGAGGGCTACTTCCCCGGGGTGAAGCTCCCCGACAGCATGGTCATGACGGCCGATGCCGCTGAAGCTCTAACCGGGGCCAGCATTGTGGTGCTGGCTATTCCGGCCCAGGTGCTGCGCTCCCAGCTTGAGGTCTTTGCCCCCCTGATGGAAGAGGACGCCCTGCTGGTGTCTCTCGCCAAGGGCCTAGAAATGGGCACGGGCCTGCGCATGAGCGAGGTCATGGTCGAGGTACTTCAGGGGCACCTTATTGCCAGCGGCGCTGAGCCGGAAGCGATTGAGGCTGTGCCCGGTCGGGTTGCTGTGCTCTCTGGCCCCAACCTGGCTAAAGAAATTATTGCCGAACAGCCCACCACCAGTGTGGTGGCGGCCCTGAGTCAGGATATCGCCCGGGAGATTGCCGCCGTCTGCGCTGCCGACTACTTCCGCCCCTACACCAACACCGATATCGTTGGCGTTGAAATTGGTGGCCTGGTCAAAAACGTGATTGCCCTGTGCGTAGGCATGTGCGAGGGCAAGCAGTACGGTGATAACTCCAAAGCCTCGGTCATGACCCGTGGCTTGGCTGAGACGACCCGCCTCGCTCTGGCCCTTGGCGGTAAGAGCGAAACTATGAGTGGCCTGGCAGGAATGGGCGACCTGATTGCCACCTGCGCTTCGCCCCTCTCCCGTAACCATACCGCCGGTCGGCTCCTGGCTGAGGGGATTGCCCCTGACCAGCTGCACACCGTCATGACCCAGACCGCTGAGTCCATCAAATCAGCTCCCGTTGTGGCAGAACTCGCGCGAAAAGTAGGGGTAGAAATGCCCATTACCGAGGCTGTCACCGCTGTGCTCGACCGTAGAATATCAGTTGAAGAATTAGCCCCCGCCCTGCTGGGCCGCACCCTCAAATCTGAGGATAGCACCCCGGCAGGCTAGGGCAGACGGGGCTTTGCCCCGCACGATACCAAAGGACGTTATGACCGAAACCAGCACCAAACCTACCGTCGCCCTGCTGTGCGGTGGGCGCTCGTCCGAGCACTCCATCTCACTTATTACCGCCCGAGGCGTCCTCGGGGCTATCGACCACGACAAGTACGACGTGGTCACTATCGGTATCACTAAGGACGGCCGCTGGTACCTGACCGACGAGGCGGCCCTAATCGAGCTGACCGAGGCTACCGCTCTGGCAGAGTTCCCCGCTGAGGGCAAGCAGGTCTTCCTGCCCCTGGGTGGCGGCGATAACCGCCTGCGCCTGATTGACTCCGCCGATGCCACCAGCGTTGAGATGGGTCCGGCAATTGATGTGGTCTTCCCCCTGCTCCACGGCCCCTTCGGCGAGGACGGCACCGTGCAGGGCCTGCTGGAAATGGCAGATTTGAAGTACGTGGGCTGCGGCGTAGCTTCATCTGCTATCGGCATGGATAAGCACTTTATGAAGGTGGCCTTCGAGGCCGCTGGCCTAGAGGTTGGGCCCTACGAGGTTGTGACCCACCGCCAGTGGGTGCTTGACCAGGCCGGTGCCCGCGAGCGCATCGAAAAGCTGGGCTACCCGGTCTTTGTGAAGCCTGCTCGTGCGGGTTCGTCCTTCGGTATTACCAAGGTTGATTCGGCGGACCAGCTCGATGCGGCGATTGCCGAGGCCCAGGCCCACGACCCCAAGCTGGTGATTGAGGCCGGTATTGTGGGCCGTGAGATTGAGTGCGCTGTACTTGACGGGCACCGCTCTGAGCTGCCCCGGGCGTCCTACCCCGGTGAGATTGTGGTCGTTGATGAGCAGCACGGTTTCTATGATTTTGAGGCCAAGTACGTGTCGAAGACTTCCGCTGAGACCCGCTGCCCGGCCGACCTGCCCGCTGAGGTTTCTGAGCGGATGCGTCAGTTAGCTGTTGAGGCCTTCCTGGCCGTTGACGGTGAGGGCCTGTGCCGCGCTGACTTCTTCTACACCGAGGACGGCCGCCTGGTGATTAACGAGGTGAACACCATGCCCGGCTTTACCCCGATTTCTATGTATAAGACCATGTGGGAGAACACCGGCCTGGCCTATGGCGATTTGATCGATGAGCTGATTTCTCTGGCCCTGGAGCGTCCCCTGGGCCTGCGTTAGGAGCCCTCACCGCGGCACTGGGGCAAGCCCCCTGCCTCTAGATGCCAACGAAACCCCCGCTACCTGAGACGGTAACGGGGGTTTTCGCTTACACGGTTTCTCGTTTAGCTGCCGGTGCCGCTGTCGACACCGGTAAGGGTGTCATCGACATTGGTGCACTGCATCTGCTGGGGTATCTGGGCAACGGCCGACGATACTTCTGCAAGGACGGTGGAGGACGAGACCCGGTCAGCGTCGAAGGTTACCTGCACGGCGGGGTCGCGGCCGAAGGTTTCGGCAACCCAGGTGCCTGTGGCAGTTTGCTCGGCGGCAGTAGCGAGTTCTTCGTCGGCGGGCTTAACGATCCAGTCAACGCCGTTGACCGAGACACAGGTATCGGAGACGGGGGCTGTGCCGAGTTCGACCCCGCACTTGAGGATGACGGCGCTGGGGTCGCCCCAGGCGGTGGTGGCCTGGGCGGTGGTTTCGCGCTGGGCCAGGCCGCTCACGGTATCGGGCATAGCAACCAGGGCGTAGGCGCAGGTGGGGTTAGCGGCGTCTGGGGCCGGTTCGAGGTTGACGGCACCTGCCCCGCAGCCGGTCAGGCCTAGAGCGGTCAGGACGAGGACGAGGGGTTTGCGCGGTGTTCTCACCTGGCTATTGTATAACTTTCGCTGTGGCAGGACGCCGGTGGTGAGGGGCGCTAGCCGGGGGAGAGCAGATTCGGTAGGGTAGGGGTAGAGTTAGCCGGGGCAGGTAGCCGAACAAGACTACCTGGATATGAGCGATGGAAGGAGGGGCCGTGAAGCAGAAGACCTATTATGCGGCGGGGACGGCTCTTGCCGTGACGGTAGCCCCCCTTGCCCTGCTCGCCGGGCAGGTTCTCACCGGCCCCCAGAGCGCTTTTGCCGCTGACCCGACAGAAAGCCCCGCCCCGACAAGCTCCACGCCCACCAGCACACCGTTGGTGGGCGAGATCCCGAGCGAGAGCCCTAGCCTGGAGATCACAGTCGCCCCTAGCGCTACTGAATCACCCAGCCCCGAAACACCAACACCTGGGACTCCCACACCGGAGACTCCTAGCCCTGAGCCTACGAGTGCAGAGCCGACAAGCCCCGCGCCTGAACCTAGCTCACCTGCGCCATCTAGCCCGGCACCAGAACCCACCAGCGACCCGGTGCCTTCGGCTGACCCTGAGCCTGCCCCCAGCCAATCGGCGATTGAGATTCTCCTTCCTCCAGGGGAAACTGCTGACCCTGATGTGACCGGTGGAGCTGCCGGGCTCCCTAGCCTGCCAGCCCCCCAACCTACGGGGCAGCCTTCTGCGGGTATCGGTCAAACCGACACTAGCCAAGGTTCGATACCGGTTCAGGGCTCGCCTGTGCCCTCTACCCTGGGCAGTAGCGTTGCTGGCGCCCAGGCTCCCGGGCGCATGGACGCCGATACCAGCCAGCTGGAAACCTCACCGGTAGATGGAACCGTGCTGGGCATTTTCTCAAGTAGCCAGCAGAACCCCGGGTACGCGGGGGCACCTGAGTGGGTGGAGGGCTTCTTGAACGTGTCGGGGGCCCAGGGGAACAGATCTTCATCTGCCGACCCCAACCAGGCCGCCGGTGTTGCCGGGGCAGAAGCCCAGGGGCACCAGGCCGGGGCGGTGACCGGGGGGAGTATCTTCCAGCGCGGCAACACCATTATGAACGGTGCCCGCCCCCTGCTGATTTTTACGGGTATCGCCACGGCGGGCCTGGCCCTGGTGGTCTTTAACTTTGTGTGGCGTAACCGTGCGCCCAGGAACTAGGAGCCCTATGCAGACCGTTGCCCAGGTGAGTGAGGGCCAGCTTCTTGCCCTGTTTATGCCCGTGCTGGCCGAGTACAATGAGCGGGCGGCGGATGTCCGCGCCGAGCTGGGTGCCCCCGGCGCCCTGGTCCTGGGGCCGGGGGACGACTCTGCTGTCCTCGATGTGCGGGGCGGGCTGACCGTCATGAGCACCGATACTCAAACCGAAAACCAGGACTTCCGCCGCAGCTGGCCTTCGGGCTACACAACCGGCGGGTATGAGGTGGGCTGGAAGGCCGCCACCCAGAACCTGGCCGATATCGCAGCTATGGGGGCTACCCCGGTCACCCTGCTGGTGTCCCTTACCCTGACCTCTGATACCCCCGTGAGCTGGGTGCAGGATTTTGCCCGGGGTCTCACTGAATCCTGTACTGCCCAGGGGGCTACCACCTGCACGATTGCCGGGGGCGATATGGGCTCAGGCAGCGAAATCTCGGTAACTGTTACCGCCGTGGGCCTGACCGACCGGCCTATCACCCGAAGCGGAGCCTGCCCCGGGGACGCCGTAGTCTTTGCCGGTGCTCTGGGCACCGCAGCTGCCGGCCTAGCCCTGCTCGACTCAGCCCCCTTCACCGCTACCGAAGAGCTGAGCACCTGCGTCCGCGCCCAGCAGCGCCCCCGCTCGCCCCTTCACCTGGGGCCGGAGGGCGCCCCCCACCTGACCTCCCTCATGGATGTCTCCGACGGGTTAGTGCGTGACGGCGGCCGTATCGCAGCGGCCTCCGGTGTGGCTCTTGACCTTGACTCGACGGCCCTGGCCCCATGGGTCAACAGGGTAGGCCCTGCAGCCCTGCTCACCGCAGGCACCCCCGAACAGGCGGACGCCCAAGCCCTACGCTGGGTACTAACCGGCGGGGAAGACCACGGCCTACTAGGCACCTGCCCACCCGCACAGATACCGCCCGGATTTACTAGAATTGGTACGGTACAGGCAGGCGACGGAGTCACCGTCGACGGCCGCACCTACACCGCGAAAGGATGGGATCACTTTGAGGCAGGCTCCCGCTGACTGGTGGCTGAACTGGCTGCTGCGCGCTCGCACCCAGCTGGTGGAGCACCGATCCCTTCTCAACCGCATTAACGTCTTCCCCGTGGCCGATGCCGACACCGGGGCCAACATGGTCGCCACCCTCGGGCGGGCCGCCGACACCGCTGGCATGGCGGACGAGCCCACCCTCGCCCTCGCCGCCCGGGCAGCCCTGCGCGGGGCCAGGGGAAACTCTGGAACCCTGCTAGCTGTCTGGCTCCTGGGTCTAGCTGAGGAACTGGGGGAGGCCGGGCAGCTGCCGCCTTCTACTGTTCAAGTTCTGACCCCGCAGGCGCTCGCCGCTGCCTGGGAACGAGGGGCCCAGCAGGCGTCCGCCGCTCTGAGCAAGCCCACCGGCGGCACCATGCTCACCCTCATGCAGGCTCTTGCTACCTGCCCGCTGCCAGATCCTACCGATGAAGAGAACCCCTGGCAGGTCTACCTCACGACCCTGCTGGCTGCTTCAGAGGCTGCTCTGCGAGCTACCGCTAAAGCAGCCCACGCCCGTAACGGTTGGGTTGATTCCGGAGCTCTGGGCCTGCACCTGGTCTTAGTAGCCCTGGCAACAGAGCTGCTGGGGGCCGCCCCGCAGGCCACCTACCGCGACCTGCTCCAGGTGGGGGCGGCGTCCTTACCGCCCCGAAGCACGCGGCAGCGATCGGCAGGGGAGCCCCGCATCGAGGTTATGTGCGAGATTTACCTGCCGGTGCTCGAAGTAACCCAGCTGCGCAGCGCCCTGGAGACGGTCGGGGACTCGGTCTCCATCGCCCAGGTCGAAGCAGGGAATGAGGCCCTGTGGGCTATCCACGTGCACGTCCCCGAGGCCGAGGACGCCCTGGCCCTCCTCCGCGCTGCGGGCAACCCCCTCAACGTGCGAACCACCTCCCTGGATGACCCCGCCCACCAGGAAGCCCACCGGGAGCCCACCCCCTAATGGCAGCCCGTAAACGCAAGACCCCGGAACTGAGCGAGCAGGCAAAGGACGCCCTAGCCCGCTACGCAGCAGAAGACCGCCTCGATAACGCCCCTCTGGCCGACTACCTGGGAGCGACCCTGGCCAAGTCCTTTAAGACCCACCTGGGGCTAGAAACCGTGGGGCAGGCCCTGGACTACTACCCCCGCAAGTACCTGCCGCGCGGGGAACTGACCCCCTTCTCATCCCTGGTAGAAGGTACCGAAGCTACCATCGTCGCCAGGGTAGTGCGGGTGACAACCCGCCAGATGGCATCGCGCCGCGGGTCCATCACAGAAATCACCATCACCGACCAGCTAGATCCGGTTGGTCAGCCCGAGCCCGCCTGGCAACCCCCTAACCCCAACGCCTACCGGGGAGCGGCCCCACCGGCGTCCTACACCCGGGGCTACACCAACCCCCGTCTGCACGGTAGCGCAGGGGACTCCACCGACACCCAGCTACCGGGCACCCAGCCCAGCTACCAGCTGGGAGACATCTTTGGCGGCTACGCCCCCGAACCCTACTCGCTGACAGCCAGCGGCACCATGACCCTGAGCTTCTTCAACGCCTGGACAGCAGCCCGCGACATTCACGAGGGCGACCAGGTCATGTTCTCGGGCAAGGTGGGCTCCTACCGGGGCGAAATCACCCTGACCAACCCCCACTATGCCGTCATCGCCGGGAAAGAATTGGCCGCCGCCCCCGGCGCCAGCGCCGAAGCGATAGAGCGGGCCGCCGCGCGGGCGTCCGCCCCCATACCGGTCTATAAGGCCAGCCCCAAGTTCCCCACCGATAAGGTGGCCGCAGCCATCGAGACCCTGATTGAGCGCATCAACCTCAAGGAGCTCGAAGACCCCGTCCCCTTTACCGTGCGCAAGAGCCGCAAGATCCCCTCCCTCGAGTGGACCTACCGGGCCGTGCACACCCCCGATACCGAAGAAACCTGGCGGGCAGCCCACCACTCCCTGCGCTACCGCGAGGCCTTCGTGCTACAGGCCGCTCTTGCCCGTATTCGTGCAGCCCGCGCCGCCCACCAGACCGTTGCCCGCCCCTATGTAGAGGGCGGTTTCGCGGACGCCCTGCTGGAGGCCCTGCCCTATCAGCTGACCGAGGGCCAGCAGGCCGTTGGCGCAGAAATCCGCTCTGACCTGGCCAGCTCTTCCCCCATGAACCGCCTGCTCCAGGGGGATGTAGGCTCGGGTAAAACCGTGGTGGCCCTGCGCGCCATGCTACAGGTGGCAGATAACGGTGCCCAGTCGGCAATGCTGGCCCCCACCGAGGTGCTGGCCGAACAGCACTACCGGTCGGTCTGCGAGATTCTGGGGGATATGCTGGCCCCGCAGGACAGTTCCGGGAGTGCCGGGGTGGGCGTCCGCGTCGTGCTGCTCACCGCCTCCCTCAAAACCAAGGCCAAACGGGAAGCCCTGCTGGCTATCGCCTCGGGCGAGGCAGACATCGTCATTGGCACTCATGCCCTGCTCGGAGACTCGGTGACCTTCGCCGACCTCGGGCTGGTCGTGGTCGATGAGCAGCACCGCTTCGGTGTTGAACAGCGCGATGCCCTGCGCGGGCCCGGCGGGGAGCTGCCCCACCGGCTGGTCATGACCGCCACCCCCATACCCCGTACCGTCGCAATGACCGTCTTTGGCGATCTCGATACCTCGGTGCTTGATCAGCTACCGGCCGGCCGCCAAAAAATTACCACCCACGTGGTGCCGCTGGCAGAGCACCCCCGCTGGGCCGACCGCATCTGGGCCCGCGCCCGCGAAGAAATCGACGCCGGGCACCAGGTTTATGTGGTGGTGCCCAAAATCGGCGGGGCCGATACCCCCGGTGACGCCGAGGCGGGCCAGACCCTCTTCGGGGCAGATGGCCTCACCGGTAAGGGGCTGGGCTCCCAGGCTGCGGCGGGGGAGAGCGCCCGCGGTTCGCTGTCCTCGGTCGAGAGCACCCTGGAGGAGCTCGAGGACGTTCCCGCCCTGGCCGGGGTGCGCATCGAGGGGCTCCACGGGCGTATGGATACTGCCGAGAAGAACCGGGTCATGACCGAATTCTCCGCCGGTCGCATTGACCTTCTGGTGTCTACCACCGTGATTGAGGTGGGCGTCAACGTGCCCAACGCAACCCTCATGATCATTATGGACGCCGACCGCTTTGGTATTTCTGGCCTCCACCAGCTGCGCGGACGCATTGGCCGCGGCTCCCTGCCCGGCACCTGCCTACTGGTCACCAGGCAGCCGGCGGACGGCGTCAGCCGGGAGCGACTGGCAGCGGTAGCGGCCACCACCGACGGCTTCGAGCTTTCGCGGGTTGACCTGGAACAGCGGCGCGAAGGCGATATTCTCGGCGCTGCCCAGTCAGGGAAGAAGTCCACCCTCAAGCTGCTGCGTGCCCTGACCGATGCCAAACTTATCGAGCGGGCCCGGCAGGACGCCTTCGGAATTATTGAGGCTGACCCCACCCTGGCTAAACACCCCGACCTGGCCCGTACCATCGACCGGGCCCTCGACGCCGACCGCGAGGCCTTCCTGGGGCGTGGTTAGGTTCGGCCAAAGACGTAGGCCCCGCATTTATTCTGGTTTACCCGCAACTGGTTGCGGGTAAACCAGAATAAGTGCGGTCAACTCAAGTGCCCGGCGGGCCCTCCGTCACCGGTCACCCATACCTAACCTTCTCTTTGTTCTCACCAGCCCTACCGGTACCCTTATAACAGTCCCACCCTCTACCACTACGAGCGGAGCGCAGCCGAATGAGCCGCATCATTGCAGGAGCCGCAGGCGGCCTGCGCCTAGCCAACGTCCCCGGTGATAACACCCGCCCCACCACCGACCGGGTCAAAGAAGCCCTTTTTTCCCGCCTGGATACCTACAACATGTTGGACGGCGTGCGCGCCCTCGACCTTTTCGGCGGCTCGGGTGCCCTGGGCTGCGAAGCTCTCTCGCGCGGGGCTGCCCACGTGGACTTCGTAGACCACTACCCCAAGGCCGTTACCGTCATTGAAAAAAACATTGCCGCCGTGGGCAAGACCGCCGGGGGTACTGCCCGCGTACATAAGATGACGGCCCGCACCTACCTTTCGGCGGGGGCGTCCGCCTGGGACCTGGTCTTTATTGACCCGCCCTACGCCGTGACCAACAGCGAGCTCGAAGACCTGCTGGTCCTGCTGGCACCCCGCCTGACCGAGGGGGCAGTGGTGGTGGTTGAACGGGCATCCCGCACCGACGAGCCCACCTGGCCCGAAGGTCTTGAAAAGTTTGCCGAGAAAAAATACGGTGAGACCGTGCTCTACTATGTGGAGCCCGCCGTCTAGTTTAGGGTAGAACTATGAGTGAGAACACAAACGACCCCGGTTATCAGCCCCAGCCGACCCCAGAAACGAGCCAGGGGGCATCCGCGCCCCTGCTGACCGAAAACACCCTGGTGGTGCAGCAAACCCGCAGCTTCATGAGCAATGACTTTGAGATGCAGAGTCAGGACGGGCGTGTGCTCGGCCGGGTGCTCACCACCGGCTCAACCGCAGGCCGCCTGCTCAAGGGCAACCGCACCTTTGACCTGGTCGACAGTAACGGGAACCTTCTTCTCAAGATCGTTGACCCCTTTGACTTTGGCCTGGACCGCTACGAACTGCTAAACCCCGATGGCTCCCTCTTCGCCCACGTGCAAAAGCAGTTCTCTTTCATGCGCAAGCGCCTCACCATCGAGCTACCGGGCCTCACCCTGGAGCTCGAAGGTAGCCTCTTCGAGTACGACTTCAACATCACGGTTAACGGCCATGTAGCTGCCCGCGTTGCCCGCGAATGGGGTGGCCTGGTGGCGGGGCTGCGCGGTAAGAGCCGCTACGGGGTGAACTTCGACCCCGGTGCCCCCGAACCCGTACGCCTGGCCATACTGGGCGGTTTGGTTGCCCTTGACCTCATCCGGGCAAAGGACGCCCGCAACTAGGGCTTAGCCGCTATAGGCACGCAGACGGGTGGCGGCGTCCTGGAGAACCTCCGGGCGTTTGCAGAAGGCAAACCGCACATAGGTCTGCACCCGCTGCCGGTAGACCTCGGTCGCAAAGGCGGTCAGCGGAATCAGCGCGACCCCGGCCTGTTCGGGAAGCAGGTGGCAGAGCTCTTCTGCTGAGGTCAGGCCCCGCTCAGCCAGGACCCGCGACACATCGGCTACCGCGAAGAAGGTACCTGCCGGGGGAGTTACCTCCCACGGTGAGCCCGCTAGGTTCTCCACCAAAATGCGCCGCTGCTGGGCGTACCGGGCCTGCACACCGGTATAGAAGTCATCACCCAGGCCCACGCCAACAGCCGCAGCTGCCTGCAGGGGAGCGGCCGCAGAGTGCGTGAAATAGCCCTTCACCAGGCGGATGGGGAGTATAAGGTTTTCTGGTCCGGTCATCCACCCCACCCGCCAGCCGGTGGCCGAATGGGTCTTCGAAATCGCTGAAACCGCCACCGTGCGCTCCGCCGCCCCTGGCAGGGTTTGAATGGGCTGGTAGGGGCCGGTAAAGACCAGGTGCTCGTAGACCTGGTCAGCCAGAATCACAGCGTCGAACCTGGTCGCCAGCTCCACGATCTTAGTCTTTGCTTCGGTTGAGAAGACCATACCTGTGGGGTTGTGCGGATCGTTGACCACCACCAGGGCTGTGAGATCAGAAAAAGCTGCTTCGAGGGCGTCCAGATCGGGTTCAAAGGTGGGCGGCACAAGCGGAACGGTGCGGACGCGCGCCCCGGCTAGGGCGGCAGCGGCAGGGTAGAGGTCGTAGTAGGGTTCGAAGAGAACAACCTCGTCGCCAGGTTCTACTAGGGCCGCAATGGTAGCTGCCAGGGCTTCAGAGGCGCCGGCGGTTACCGTGACCTGGGTATCGGGGTTGAGGGTGAGCCCGTAGAAACGCTGCTGGTGCTCGGCAATGGCCTGCCGCAGGGCGGGGTTGCCCGCAATGGTAGCGTACTGGTTGACCCCGCCCGCTAGGGCCTGCGCTGCGGCATCAAGCATCTCTGCAGGGCCGTCCGTATCTGGAAAACCCTGCCCCAGGTTCAGGGCATCGTATCGGTGGGCAAGGGCCGACATCTCTTCGAAGATGGTTGAGCGCCAGTGGCCGTCCGCCCCCATCAGCCCGGCCGCTAGCCCAACCCGTTCAAAGGCCCGTTGCTTCTTCTCAGTGGCCATCTGGTGCCCGCCCCGCTCTCGTCTAGCCCACCGCCGTACGTGCAGGGCGGGCGTCCGTATCTTTGTCTGAACCCAAGATTACCGGCCTACCCCTGCTGCCCAAGAGAGCATGACTTAGTGTGTCATACCTAACCAACCTGCTGTAGCCTAGAGACATGCAATTGGTTGTCTGCCCCGGATCCTTTGACCCCATCCACAACGGTCACGTCGAAATCATCACCCGCGCCGCAAAAATCTACGGTAACGTCATCGTCGCGGTCTCCCACAACTCTAAGAAAAAGTACCGCTTCACCCTCGAAGAGCGCGTCGCCATGGTTGAGGAAACCTTCGCCCTTTTCGACGGGGTGAGCGCCAAGGTGCTACCCGAGGGGGAGCTACTGGCTAACTTCGTGCGCGACCAGGGGTCCGTGCTCATCGTGAAGGGGCTGCGCAATACCGCCGACTATGAATACGAGGCTCCCATGGCCTCGATGAACCGGCACATCGCCGGGGTTGAAACCAGCTTTATCGCCGGGGACCCCAAGTACAACCACATCTCATCGACCATCGTTAAAGAGGTCGCAGGCTTCGGTGGGGACGTGCGGGCTTTCGTCCCGCGCGCGGTGCAGCGGGCCCTCTACCCCGAGCATTAATGTGGTCAGCCAAACAAGAGGTTAAACCTAGAGCGCTTGATTCGGCCGGTCTTAAGCCCCTAAAATAGGTACTTGGTTTAAAACATTCGATAGGGAGTTCGTCATTTCACGAAAAGATTCATCGCCCCTTAAGATCTCGGTTCGAGATCTAGCTCATCGCCCGGGCGCAATGGAGACCCTTGATGAAGTTCTGCCAGCGCCAAGCGACTTTGGCAACGCTCTGATTGAGGCGGAAGAAGGCAGCGACATTGACCTCAATGTTCGCCTGGAATCCGTTTCAGATGGTATCTTGGTAACTGGTACTGCAACTGTCACCGTTTCCGGTGAATGCAGCCTCTGCCTAGACCCGGTTGACTTTGATGTTACAGCCGATGTTCAAGAGCTTTTTGTTTTCGAGAAGGCCCCCGAAGGCGGCCCCGAAGATGAAGTAGATGAGCAGTACGCCGTAGAGAACGATGAAATTGATCTCGAACCGGCGCTGCGGGACGCAGTGATTCTTCAACTGCCGTTCCAACCTGTTTGCAGTGACTCCTGTCAGGGCCTGTGCTCCGAATGCGGCGCACGCCTAGAGGACGACCCTGAGCACCACCATGAGGTCATCGACCCCCGGTGGAACGCGCTATCAGCGCTGCTCGATGCGAACGACAAATAAAACTTATAAAGCAACAAGAGAAAAGAGATAGCTGTGGCTGTTCCCAAGCGGAAAATGTCCCGTGCTAACACCCGCGCCCGCCGTTCCCAGTGGAAGGCTTCCGTTCCTCAGCTGGTCAAGACCGTAGAAAACGGTCGCGTCACATACTCCCTGCCCCACCAGGCAAAGCTCGTGACTGACTCAGCTGGCAACGAACTCTTCTACGAGTACAAGGGCCGCAAGGTAGCTGACGCCTAATTCGCGCCTTATGACTAACTCTGCATCACAAGAGTTTCTGAAACGTCTCGGTATCGACCTCGATACCGAGACGTTTCAGCTTGCAATGACTCACCGCTCCTACTCCTTTGAAAACGGCGGCATACCCCACAACGAGCGCCTAGAATTCCTGGGTGACTCCGTGCTGTCTCTGGCCGTCGCCTCAGAGCTCTACAAGAAGTTCCCTGACCTGCCCGAGGGCGAGCTGGTCAAGCGCCACCACGTGATTGTTTCTACCCGAACCCTGGCCAACCTGGCCCGCAGTCTCAAGCTGGGGCCCTGCGTCCGACTGGGTAAGGGGGAGAAGAAAACCGGTGGTGCCGATAAGGACTCCATTCTGGCTGACACCATGGAGGCTGTCTTCGGTGCCGTGTACATGAAGTACGGCCCTGAGGCCGCCCACCAGCTGGTGCTGGCCCACACCTCCCACCTGCTGGATGATAACAAGACCCTGAACATCGGGCGCGACTGGAAGACCGAAATCCAGGAATACGCTGCCGCCCAGGGTACCGGCGAGCCCGTCTACGAGGTTGAGGGCACCGGCCCCGACCACGCCCGCCGCTACACCGCCAAGGTTCTCCTGGCCGGTAAGGTCATGGGGCAGGGCAAGGGCACCAGCAAGAAGGAAGCCGAGCGTATGGCTGCCGAACAGGCCTACTACAGGGTCTACGGCTAGGGCAGGCAAGACTTTACCTACACAAAGAGGGGCGGCCCCACCGAAAGATATCGGTGGGGCCGCCCCTCTTGTCGTGCTATCAGGCTGATGCCTTGCTGCGGCTAGGGCAGGCTGATTTCGTCATCCCTACCCACAATGTTGATAGAGGTGGTCTGGGTGGGAACCTGCTCTAAACGCTCGGCTGCCAGAGCCCGTACTCGCTTGCGGACGGCCAGCCAGCCAACCACCAGCACGGGCACCACCAGAAGCATGGCCGCCAGGGCGTAGGTGCCGATGGGGTAGTCGAAGGCGATGAGCACCAGTACACCCACCAGGAAGGCCATGGTGAGCCAGTTGGTGACGGGCGCTAGGGGAGCCTGATACTCGGGGCGGACGCGCTCACCCCGGCGGGCCATGGCCACAAAGCGCTGGTGGGGTAGGGTGATGGCCATCCAGCCAATCACGATACAGACGGCTGAGATGTTGAGGACGATCTCGAAGGCCTCTGAGGGCTTCCAATAGTTGATGACCACACCGAGCAGGGCCACGGCACCGGTGAGCAGGATACCTCCGATGGGCACACCCGACTTGCTCATAGCCCCGGTGAAGCGGGGAGCTGAGCCGTTCATGGCCATGGAGTGGGTGATACGGCCGGTGGAGTAGAGACCCGCGTTCAGCGATGAGGCCGCTGCGGTAATGACCACCAGCTGCATGATGGGGGCAGCGTAGTCGACCCCGATGGAACCGAAGAAGGTGACGAAGGGGGACTCGTCAGCTGAGTAAGCGTCGTAGGGCAGCAGCAGGGAGAGCAGCAGTACAGAGCCGACGTAGAAGAGGGCGATACGCCAGACCACGGTATTGATGGCCTTGGGGATAGCCTTGCGGGGGTCCTTGATTTCACCCGAGGCTGTGCCAACCAGCTCAATACCGGAGTAGGCGAAGATAACGCCCTGGGAGACCACCAGGGCAGCCAGCAGGCCGTTGGGGAGGAAGCCGGACTCGGCGATATGGGTAAAGCCCACGGGGGAACCTGTGGGGGTACCGAAGATGACGAAGAAGATGCCGATCACCATGAAAAGCAGCAGGGAGCCCACCTTGATAAGGGCAAACCAGAACTCGAGCTCACCAAAGATCTTGACCGAAATCAGGTTCATTGAGACCACTACGACGATGACGACCAGGGCCACAACCCACTGGTCTATCTGCTCAATAGCCGGTATGTACTGGCCGAACCAGTTGAAGTAGATAGCGATAGCGGTGGCATCGACGATGGCGGTGGCTGCCCAGGAGAACCAGTACATCCAGCCCACGAAGAATGCCCATTTTTCGCCGTAGAATTCGCGGGTGTAGCTCACGAAGGAGCCGGACGAGGGGCGGTAGCTGACCAGCTCACCCAGCTGCCGCAGAATCAGGTAGCCGAAAAAACCTGCGATCGCGTAGAGGAAGATGAGGGAGGGGCCGGCGTCGTGCAGGCGTCCGCCCGCGCCGAGAAAGAGGCCGGTTCCGATGGACCCGCCCATGGCAATCATCTGAATCTGCCGGGGCTTGAGGCCCTGCTGGAAGCCCTCTTGCTCGTGGGCGAAGGACGGCGCATCAGCGTGCTGCCCCGTGGGGGTTGGGGGTGTCGACAAAAGTCTCTCCTTTTACAGAAGGGTTGGTTCTGCCCCTGCCGCCCGCCATATATCAGTAGGCTGGTGACAGGTGAGAATGCACAGGGTCTATTCTGCACCTGATATGTTCAATATGTGGGCACCACGCGGTGCATATTTTTTCATTTTTGGAAAGGCGGAGTGAATATGCCGGAGTTACCCGAGGTCGAAGTGGTCCGCCGGGGCCTAGCCGGGCACATCCTCGGCGCAGTGCTGGAGCGCGTGCAGGTAGTAGACGGACGCTCGGTGCGGCGCCACGAGGCCGGGCCGGTGGATTTCGAGCGGCTGCTGACGGGCCTGCGCGTGGCGGATGTGGCCAGACGCGGCAAGTACCTCTGGCTACTCTTTGAAGGCAACGAAGAGTTCGCCCTGGTCATTCACCTGGGCATGAGCGGGCAGGTTCTGCTCAAAGCCCCCGAGCTACCGGCAGAAAAACACCTCAAGGTGCTCATAGACTTAGCAGGAGCCACCGACGAGAGCGGGCGCGAAGCCCCGCTCACCCTGCGCTTTGTGGACCAGCGCATCTTCGGTGGCATGTTTGTAAGCCCCCTGCTGCCCACCCGCAACGCCGCCGGGGAGCCGGTGCCGGGGGCGTCCGCGTCCGCCCTGGGCCTGCCCCTCATCCCGCAGGCCGTTGCCCACATCGCCCGCGACCCGCTCGACCCCCACTTCGACTTCGGGCAGTTCAGACGCACCATGCTGGGTACGTCCACCGGCATCAAGAAGCTCCTGCTCGACCAAAGCGCCATTTCCGGGGTAGGCAATATCTACGCCGACGAAGCCCTATGGCGGGCCAGACTGCACTACGCCAAACCCGCCAAGAGCATCCCCGCCTCAACCGCCCGCGAACTGGTGGACGCCGCGCGCACCGTCATGCGGGATGCCCTAGCCCAGGGCGGCACCAGCTTCGATGCCCTCTACGTCAATGTCAACGGGGAATCGGGCTACTTCGACAGGTCCCTCAATGCCTACGGGCAGGCAGGAAAACCCTGCCCCCGCTGCCTAGAGGCGGGGCGCACCTCGCTGATGGTGCGGGAGCCCTTCGGAGGAAGGAGCTCCTACCGGTGCCCCCATTGCCAGAGAAAGCCCCGTGGAGTGTAACTGCGCATGGAGCAGAAAGACAGGCAGAGCGCCTAGGCCAGCAACCCTCTTGGTCTCGCGCGGGGCGCTCGCCCAATTCACCGCCAGCCCCGGTCCAGCTGGCTGTCGGCACTCTGCCTGCCTATTGGAGATGAGCTAGTTAGTGATTCCTACGAAATCTGCGCCCGTAGTAGTCGCCCAGCCGCTCGTACCCTTCCTCTAGGGAAACAGCGGGGGACCAGTCCAGGAGTTCCCGGGTGGTGCGCTGGTCGAACCAGTGGGCGGTGGACAGCTGCTCGGCTAAGAAAGAGGTCAGCGGGGGAATCTGCCCGGGGGCACAACGGGCCCAGGCCTTTTCCATCACCAAACCCAGCCCATAGGCCACGGACGCCGGCAACGAGTAGGCCGGGGGCTTGACGCCGCAGGCGGTACACATGCCGGCGATAATCTCGCCGACCGGGCGGGGCTGGCCGTTGGTGACCACCAGGGGCACCCCGCGAATCGCCTCGAGGCGCTGGTAGCCGCGCACAAAAGCGTCCGCCCCGTTATCGATGTAGAGGGTGTCAATCATGGCGGTGCCCTGGTTGAGCAGGGGCAGGCGCCCTGCGGCGGCGCGTTCTAGGACGCGCTCCACCAGCTGGGTATCGCCGGGGCCCCAAACAATGTGGGGGCGTAGCACACCCACCCAGAAGTCGTCCGCATCGTAGCTCAGGGCCAACAGCTCAGACTCGGCCTTAGACCGGGCATAGTTACCGCGGGCCTGGTCGGGGCTGGCGGGCGGGTTGCCTTCACCCACGATAGAGGCTCCGGTGTGAGCTACCGAGGGCGAAGAGGTGTGCAGGAACTTGCCGATACCGACTGTGCGGGCAGCCTCAAGCAGGGTGCGGGTGCCCTCGACGTTGACCTGCCGGTAGTCCTCCCAGTCCCCGACCACAGACACCTTAGCGGCCAGATGGATAATCCCCTGAACACCGGTAACAGCCCGGCGCACCGCCAGCTGGTCGGTGAGAGAACCCTGCACCTGGTCGAAGCGGTCGGCCAGGTGGGTGGGGAGCATCTGGGCGATACCGGAGTCCCCGCGCTGGAAGGCCCGCACAGCATACCCTGCCCTCAGCAGGGCAAAGACAACCTCACGGCCCAGAAGCCCAGAGGCGCCGGTGACCAGCACCCGCTCAGAACGGGCAGGCTGGCAGACCTCGGGGGTGAGCGGACGCAGCGAAACTACCACGCGATAACCCCCTTTCCCAGACGGGCCTTTTTCCCCTGGAGGAGTTGCTCAGCCCAGGCAGCAAGAACCGGGCGGTCAATCTTCGAGTTGTGTCGCACATCGGTGGGGTGCTCAGCAACAACCAGCACAGCCGATACCTCTACACCGGTCTCAGCCAGTACCCGCTCCCGCACCCGCTGGGCCAGGTCAGCCGGAGCCAGGCCGTTGCGGGTCTTCTTGCCCCGGAAGGTGGGGCCAACCTCGGCCACGATGAGGACGGACGCCGCCCCGGCCGGGCCGGTAGCAACAGCGGCTGCCCGGCGCACCTCAGCATCGAGCTCGGCAGCCTGTTCCAGGGCAACCGGGGTGAGCACACCCTGGGCGGTCACCAGCACGTGGGCAAGACGGCCCTCAACCCAGAGGCGTCCGCTGGCATCGAAATGCCCCACATCGCCGGTGCGGTGCCAGCCGGGGGTGGCGCTGGACGCGCGTTCGGTGATCCAGAGGGTGTCGTAGCGGTCCTTGATGTGCGGGGCTGCCACCAGAATCTCACCGGTGATACCGGGCTCGGTGGTGACCTCGGTCGAGGCGGTTCCATCAGGCAACAGGGGAGCGATCTGCAGGGCTGCCCCGTGGACGGGGGTACCAACGCAGACGCCGCCGCCAGCACCGAGAAGCCCGGCTGCCGCGTCCTGCTCGGCCTGCTGAATCTGGGCGTAGGAGACGTCGGTGGTGGGCAGGGCCTCGGTCATACCGTAGGGGGTGTGTAGGGAGGCAGCCGGTAGCAGGGTCTGCAGGCGGGCCAGCAGGGGAGAGGTAATGGGAGCCCCGGCGGAGAGCAGGGTGGTGACCTGCCCCAGGGCAGAGCGCTGCTGGCTGCTCAGGCCATCGACGGTCTCGAGCACGTTCATCAGGGCTGCCGGTGAAGCAAAGACCGTGGTTGCCCCAATTGCCGAAGCTGCCGATGCCAGGGCTGCGGCGGTGAGGGTCTTAGGTTTAGTGACGTCCATGGCCGGGGTGACAGAGGTAGCTCCCAGGGCCGGGCCCAGCAGGGCGAAGGGGGCAAAGCCCGCCACCAGACCGCTGCCGGCAGCCAGATCGTAGGTGGCTGCGATGGTATCCCGCATAGCCGCCAGCTGGCGGTGGGTGTAGACCACGCCCTTAGCCGGGCCGGTGGAGCCTGACGTGTAGAGGATGGCAGCGTCCGCATCGGGGTCAGGGTCGGCTACCGCAAAAATCTCAGGGGCTGCAAAGTCATCGACCGCACCCACCACGCCCAGGGCCCGGGCAGCGGCAGCGGGAAGGGAACCGGCTGCAATACGCTGGCCGGGCCAGCCCAGGGTACGGGCCAAGGTGAGGGCAGCCGGAATACCGATGAGCCAGGACGGGCGGGCCCCCTTGAGCGCGCGCGTCAGCCCCGCAGCGCCCAGGCCGGTATCGGCCACAACAATCACGGCCCCAATTTTGAGGCAAGCATAGATGAGGGTGGTGAGCTTAATGCCGGGTGGCACCAGCAGATTGACCCGGTCGCCGGGCTTCACCCCGAGCCGGTGCAGGCCAGAGGCAACCCGGTCTACTTCGGCAGCTAGTTCAGCCCACGAGAGCTGGGCGGCTACCTCGGTGCCGTCCCCCTTGCTGCTCATATCAACGATAGCTAGGGTGGTGTCGTCAGCCCGGTCTGCCAGCTCGGCTCCCATGGGGCGGTAATGAGCGGACGCCGGTACCCGGGCAGCGCGTGCGGTGAGGTGGAGGTCCCTCTGGGTGGTGCCGGTGACGAAGCGCTCGGTGAGCCAGGCCAGAATGGGGGTGGCGATGTCTTCATCTTCGGCAACCAGGTGGCTGGCGGTTTCAAAACGGTGGATGTCGGCCTGCGGCAGGCGGGTAGCCAGGTCGGCCATGTAACGGCGCTGGAAGACCGGGTCTTTAGTACCCCAGAGCATCAGGGCAGGCAGGTTAAGGTCTGTAATACCTTCGGCAACAGAGACCATGGGGCGGTAGCTGGCAGCCGCCTCGGTTGCCGGTATGTCGGCCACGAAATTCCGCACGCCCACCCGGTGCTCGGCGGTGGTGTAGGGCAGCTTGTAGGCCTTCTTGACCGCAGCATCAAGCCCGCCCTGGGCCAGACCCAGAGTCACGTCGATAAAGGCGGTTGATTTTTCGGTCGCCCAGGAATGTAGAGCCGGGTTGAGGGCTGCCTGCAGGGCTACCGGGATCTTCTCACCGGCGTCATGAAAAACAGCGGTGTTGGTCAGCACGACACCCGAGACAATCTCACGGTGGCGCAGGGCCCACCCCAGCGAGATCAGCCCGCCCCAGTCATGGGCCAGCGTGACAAGGGGCAGGTCGGTAGTGTCAAGCCCAAGCGCGGCGGTAAAATCACCGAGGTCAGCGATACGGTCTGAGAGCGAGCGGGTTAGGCCGGTGCGCTCCGAATAGCCCATATCGAGCTGGTCTACCGCTACAATGCGCCAGGGCTGCTCGGCAACAGTGGCGGCAGCGATGACCGACCGCCAGAGATAGGACCAGGTGGGGTTACCGTGTACCGCCAGTACGGTACCGACCGGAGTGCGCCCGGCGGCCTCGAGCGCCGGGCCATTATCGAGGTAGTGCCAGCGGCGGCTAGCCCCGGCTTCTTCTACCGGGGCGGACGCGGGCACCTGCACCTGCTGGGACCAGGCAGGGTCAACGCCGGGCCAGAGAGCAGGAACAGGAGTGAGCTGAGAAAACGTCATAGCGGCTCCTACCAGGTGATTTCCATGAGCGCGGTATTCAGGCCGGAACCCACACCCATGCAGAGAATACGGTCACCGGCTACGAAGTGGGCGCTTTCCTCAGCCAGGGTCATGGGAAGGGCGGCTGCCGCCACGTTACCCCAGACCGGGAAAGTCATGGGGATGCGCTCGCGGTCGATACCCACGGCCTCAATAATGGCGTTGGTGTGGGCGTTAGAAATTTGGTGGGTTACGTAGGAGCGCATGTTGCCCCAGTCCCAGCCGTTTTGGTGGGCTTCTTCCCAGGCCTCAGCGACCAGCTGCAGGCCGTGCTTGAGCAGACCCGCGGCGTCCGTATTCATCCCCTGGTCGGCTTCACCGCCAATGCAGAGGTTGCGGTGCTCGGTTCCCGCGCGGGAAACCGAACCGACAATCTTGTGGCCAGCGGGGTGCAGGTCGGAGCGGCCAATGACGGCGGCTGCGGCTCCCGAGCCCAGGGTCAGGGTGGCGAACTGGGCCAGCACGTCGTCTCGGGTTGAATCGGGGCGGTTGAGCTGGCGCAGGGCGGTGGCATGCCAGGGGGAGGGGTCTTCGCCGTCGACGATGAGGGCGTAGTCGATAGCCCCGGCATCAATCATGGTGGCGGCAACCGTAATGCCGTTGACGAAGCCCAGGCAGGCGTTGGTGATATCGAAGTTCAGGGCCTGGCGGGGCAGGCCCAGGCGGTCGTGAATACCCACGGCCACGGCCGGTTCAAAATTATCGCGGGTGACCGAGGTGTTAATAATCAGCCCGATTTGTTCCTTGCTGATACCGGCCTGGGCGATAGCCTGCTCAGCAGCCTGCACCGCGCCGTCCTCAAAATGCATGGAAGTGCCCCAGGAGCGGCGCTCGCTAATACCGGCGAGGCGCTCGAGTAGACCCTTGGGCATCCTCAGTCGCTTGTAGGTGGCCGCTAGTTGCTCGTCAAAGTAGGAGCTGGTGACGACCTCCGGCGGTAGCACCCTGGTTACCGATAGCAGGGAGGCGTTCTTGTGGCGAATATCTGAATTAGCGGTCAATCTACTCTTCTAGCCTTAGTGCGGATTTGGGTAAGCCCTTATTTGAAGAAACAGGGCACTTTTTCAATAATATGCCCCGGCGGGGCAGGTGCGGTGATTGATGGTGCGGGTTCATCTCACACCGAACAGGGGCGCGGGCCTGCGGTAAAGTGGTAAGCCGACCCAAACCCGTTTTTACCCAACCGATGGGGCCTACCACTATGTACCTAAAATCTTTGACCGTGCGCGGCTTTAAGTCTTTTGCGTCGGCCACCGTCTTTGAGTTTGAGCCGGGCTTGAATGTGCTGGTGGGGCCGAACGGGTCGGGTAAGTCGAACGTGGTGGATGCCCTTGCCTGGGTGATGGGTGCCCAGGGGGCTAAGCAGCTGCGCGGTGGTGCCATGAAGGATGTCATTTTTGCTGGCGGTGGTTCCCGCGGTGCGCTGGGGCGCGCCAAGGTTGAGCTGGTGATTGATAACGAGGACGGCGCCCTGCCGCTTCCCCACGCTGAGATTCGTCTTTCACGCACCATGTTTTCTGCAGGCGGTTCTGAGTACGAGATCAACGGGGAGCCTGCCCGCCTGGCTGATGTGCAGGACCTACTGGCGGACGCCGGTGTGGGCCGGGAGCTCTACACCCTGGTGGGGCAGGGGCAGGTCGATAAGATTTTGCACGGTACCGCTGATGACCGCCGCGAGCTGATTGAGCAGGCTGCCGGCTTGCTCAAGCATCGTAAGCGCCAGGCGAAGACCGCGAGCAAGCTTGATGATTTGAAGACCAATCTTGACCGGCTGGAGGATCTAGCCGGTGAGCTGGCTGAGCAGCTGGAAGGACGCCGGGAGCAGGCTGATGCGGCCCGGGCAGCTAGCGAGGTGGCGGGCCGTGTTCGTAGCTTGACCGCTGATCTTCTGGCTCATGACGCGCGTGCCATGATGCAGGAGCGGGAGGCCGAGCATGCCGCTGGCCAACAGGCTGAGGCTGCCCGCCTACGGGCGCAGGAGCGCAGCCGCACCCTCGAGGGGCAGCTGGGGGAGTTGGCCAAGGCCCGGCAGGTAGCCCAGCAGGCACTTGATGAGGCCACCCAGCGCCGTACCTCCTTGAAAGAGGTTGCCCACCTGGTGGAGACGGTTCAGCTGGTGGCTGCTGAACGTTTGTCCGCCTCCCACCACCAGGAAGAAGACCAGGACGCCGCCACCCGCCTGGTTTCGGCCCAGCAGGCCTGTGCCCGGGAGGAAGAAAATCTTGAACGGGCCCGGGAGGCGGGGAAAGCGGCTGAAGAAGAACTTACCGCTGCCCACTCTGCCTTAGAAAAGGCTCGGGTGGAGCAGGGCACAGCTCGGCAGGCCCTGGCTACGGCCGACCAGCAGGTGCGGGACTATAAGGAGAACCTGTCGCAGCTCACCGCCCAGCTGGCTACCGCCCGCGTAGCTTTTGAGCGAGCCGGTGAAGAGGCCGCCCGTCGGGTGGCTGAGTATGCCGAGGCTAAAGAGCAGGGGGCTTCAGCCGGTGATGATACCGAGCGGGCCCAGGCCGCCGTGAACGGCTACCGGGAGCAGCTAGAGCGGGCCGAAACTGAAGAAGAAAACCTACGTTGGGCGCGGCAGCGGGCGAGCGAAGCGGTGGAGTCCAGCCGCAAAGAACTGCATCAAGCTCAGGTAAAGCTTCATGCTGCTCAAGCTCGCTGCGAGGCCCTTGAGGCGGCCTGGCAGCATGACGATGCCGAAAGTGGCGATAGTGAAGGTCTCCGCCAGCAGGCCCTGGAGCAGGGAGCGCAGGAGCTTATTTCTCTACTTGAGGTTGAAGATACCTGGCAGGCTGCTGTGGCTGCTACCCTGGGCCCCTATCTGAGGGCCCTCACCCTGGCAAACGGTGAGTCCCTACCTAATGGAGTAACCCAGCTTTATTCCTTTGAGGGTGGCGTTCAACAGATTGACCTGCGCGAACTATCTACATCTCAAGCTGAGGTTTATCAAGCACACCCGCTAGCGGACGTCCTGACCGCACCGCAGGCCCTCAGCCGCGCCCTCGCCGTGCTCACCGCCGATACCTACCTGACTCCCGATCAAGAAGCAGCCCGTGCCCTGGTAGCTGCCCACCCGGGCGTCCGCGCTGTAACCCCCGACGGTACCGTGCTGACCGCAGGCTCAACCCTCTACCCCTCCCAAGAGCGGCCCCTGACTGAACGCTACGCTGAACTCACCCGAGCTCAACAGACCCACCGGGAGCTTGCCCAGCAACAGGAGCAGGCAGAGAGAGCCCACCAGCAGGCCGAAGAAGCACTAAAGACTGCCCAGGAGGCTGAAAAAGCCCAGGCCCGCACCACCGGTTCACTCACGGCTCAGCTAGCTGCCGCCCGGGCAGACCTTGCTACCCTCACCGGCCGGGCAGAAAGCTCACAGGCGGCCCTTGACCGTCTGCAAGAAGCTGCCACCCGCGCCGAAGAAGCTCAGAAAGAGACCCAAAGGCACGTGGAGGCCGCCCAAGAGGCCTTGGCTCGGGCTCGCAGCACGGAGCCCCAAGCCGACAGTGCTACCCTGCGCGAGGCCGTCCGCACCGCAGAAAAAACCCTGGTCGCAGCCCAGGAGGCTAAAACCCTCGCCGAGGCTACAGCAATCTACGCCCGCGAAAAAGAGGAAGCTGCCCAGGCCCGTCTCACTCAGGCCCAAGAAGCCCTGGCCGCCCTCGAAAAGGCTGAGGAAGCTCGTCAGCTGCGTCAACAAGAGGCCGCTGACGCCGGGCATCGTGCCCGCAGGGTAGCTGCCTGCGCCAAGGCTCTGGCACTGGCCCTCGCGCAGGTGGAGAGCCAGGAGTACGAGGAACACAGTAAGGCCCTGGCCCGTGCTGAGCAGGCCCAGCAGACCCTCACTGCCACCCGCGAAGAACTGGCCGGGGCCCAGACATCGCTGGCTGCTGCCCTGACCCTGCAGGCTGAATCGTCGGCCCAGGGCGCCCGCGTTGAAGCCCGCTGGGAAGCCCTAACCCAGCGGATAGATAGCGAATTGGGGCTCAGCCTTGAGGCCCTGCTAGAGAGCCACAAGGCCAGTGGCCTACCCCGGGAGGATATCGAGACTGACCTGGTGGCAGCCGAGGCAGAGCTGGCCCGCCTGGGGGTTATCAACCCCCTGGCCCTCGAAGAATACGAGGCCCTCGAACAGCGCCATAGCTACCTGCGCCAGCAGATTAAAGACATCAAGACCTCGCGGGCAGACCTGCGGGCCGTGATGAAGGACGTGACCGGCCAGATTGAAACCTCTTTCAGTCGGGCACTGGCCGATGTGCAGGTGGAGTTTAGTCGTATTTTTGCTCTGCTCTTTCCCGGCGGCCAGGCAGAACTGGTGCTGGCTGACCCCAACGACCTGGAACACAGCGGCCTTGATATTAGGGTCAAGCCAGCCGGTAAGAAGGTCACCCGTCTTTCCCTGCTCTCTGGCGGCGAGCGCACCCTGGCCTCTCTGGCCCTGCTCCTGGCGGTTTTTATGGCCCGGCCTGCCCCCTTCTATGTGCTGGATGAGGTAGAAGCTGCGCTTGATGACCGTAACCTGGGCCGTCTGCTGGAGGTGCTAGGGCAGCTGCGGGAGAAGTCCCAGCTGCTGATGATTACCCACCACCAGCGCACCATGGCCCAGGCCGATACCCTCTACGGCATCACCATGCGGCAGGGGATTTCAAGCGTGCTCTCGCACCGCCTGGCGGACTAGGGCAAGCTACTTGCCGGTGTAGCCTTCGTCAGCTATGTCTGCCGGGAACTTGGGGCGGTAGCCGGGGAACCAGCCAATAGCCGCAAGAAGAAGCAGGGCACCTGCCACGATAAAGGCGGGGAAGAAGCCCCAGGCGTCGATGATAAAGCCAGCTACGAGCGGGCCGACGATCAGGCCGATGTCTGAGACCATTTGGTAGTAGGCCAGGGGCTGACCGCCTGAGCGCTTGTTGCCCACAATGTCTGATACAGCAGCCTGCAGGGAGGGGCCGAGCAGGGCCGAGGCAATGCCCAGAAGTACAGCTGCCCCCACAAAGACAACCGGGTTAGTGATCAGGCCAAAGACGATGGTGACGATACCTGCCAGAATCAGCCCGGAAAAGACCATGGGACGGCGGCCGATTTTATCGCCCATCTTGCCTGAATAAATCTGTACCAGGGCGTTGCCCGCTGCGTAGGTAGCGAGGGTAAGCCCTGCCAGCTTGGCCCCGGCAACAGCGGCATCGTAGCCAGCCTCCCCGGCATGCAGGTTGGCCAGGAGGGCTACCGCGGCAAGAGGAACCACGGTGGACTGTAGCCCGAAGACACTCCACCCTGCCGCCAGATTAGTGACCAGGGCGGCTTTGAAGTTGGTGAACTTGAGAGCGTCAGCCAGTTTGAGCTCGGGCTTGGGAATAGCAATGCCCTGGGTGTTGAGGTTGATCTCCCGGGGCTCGTCCTTGAGCTGGGTAAGAACCACCAAAGCTGCGCACAGGAGCATCGCGGCATAAACGAAGAAAGGCATCCGCATGCCCAGAGAGGAAGCCGCTGCGCCCAGGACCGGCCCCAAGATATTGCCCAGCAAAAATGAAGTGGCAAAGTAGCCCGATACCTTACCCCGAATAGTGGGGGGTGAGTTGCGCACCAGAATACCCATGGCCGCTACGGTAAACATGACCGAACCGGTTCCGCCTACAATACGGGAAGCAATCAGCATGGGGTAATTGACCGATAGTCCAGCCCCGATGGAACCCAGCCCCACAATAATGAGGCCCGCCGAGTAGATACGGCGCTCTCCGAAGCGGGAAATGAGGCGCCCGGACGCCGGTGCGAAGGCCAAGCGCGAGAGGGCGAAGGCTGAGACAACGAAGGTCGCAGCCATGGCTCCCACATCGAAGCTACGGGCAAAGCCGGGGAGCACGGGGGCGACCAGGCCGTAGCCGAGGGCAATGAGGAATGAGGCCGCAATCAGGACCTTGATTTGGGTCGGCACCTTGACGGTTTCTTTGGTGTGGGGCTTTTGGTTGCGGCTTTCCTGCCGTACGGATTCGGGGATGATGGGGATGGCCCCGGTGTCCATGGAGGGGGTGGGGATGTGGTTGCTCATGCGCTTGTGCTCTGCTGCTTCTATGCTGCGTGTATCTGTCTGAAAAGTATCTTAGCTCACAATGCCCGCCAGTGTGGGGTGGCAGTGTGCAGAAGTGCATTCTACTCCCATCGCTGGGGCTGTATGGGGCGGGGAGAATATGGCAAGCTAGAAGGGTGAATGATTCTCTAACTCTCATTGTGTACATACTTCTCGGTGTGCTGATTCTAGGTGGCGTGCTTGCGGTTCTGCTCCGCGGCCCTAAGGCCCCTAAGGAAGGCTACGAGGGCACCCGCGATGCCGATGACCTCCCCGCAGATAGCGCTGACGGGCCGGTCACTACTATCGAGCGTCCGGCGTCCGCCCAGGGCCGTCTGGTGCGCCTGCGCGCCCGCCTCTCACGTTCCAATAACCTGCTGGGTAAGGGCCTGCTGGCCCTGCTGTCCCGCGACAAGATCGACCAGGACGTCTGGGATGAGGTTGAAGAGACCCTGCTCCTGGCAGACCTGGGTGCTGAGCCCTCAGCCCGCCTGGTGGAGGCCCTGCAGCAGCGTGTGCGCGTGGAGGGCACTGAGAATCCCGCCCACGTCAAGCAGATGCTGCGTGAGGAGCTTCTTTCAATCGTGGGTGAAGATACCGACCGTTCCCTGGCCCTCGATGGAGCCGATGGCAACCCCGGTGTCGTTCTCGTAGTGGGCGTCAACGGCGTCGGCAAGACCACTACAGTGGGTAAGCTGGCCCGCGTGATGGTCGCTGAAGAGAAGAACCTGCTACTGGGCGCGGCTGATACCTTCCGCGCTGCAGCGGCCGACCAGCTCCAGACCTGGGGCGATCGGGTAGGCGTTGATACCGTCCGCTCAGAGAAGGACGGCGCCGACCCTGCTTCCGTTGCCTTCGAAGCTATCCGCGAGGGCAAGGCCCGCGGCGTTGATACCGTCATGATTGACACCGCCGGACGCCTGCAAAACAAGGCCGGCCTGATGGACCAGCTGGGCAAAATCAAGCGCGTGGTCGAGAAAGAAGCCCCGGTCACCGAGGTGCTCCTGGTCATTGACGCCACCACCGGCCAGAACGGCATGATCCAGGCCAAGGTTTTCTCCGAGGTCGTTCAGATTACCGGCATCGTGCTGACCAAGCTCGACGGCTCAGCCAAGGGCGGCATCGTGGTCGCTATCCAGGAAGAGCTGGGCGTGCCCGTCAAGCTCATCGGCCTGGGCGAAGGCCCCGACGACCTGGCACCCTTCGAGCCCGGTGCCTTCGTTGACGCCCTCCTCGACTAAGGCGCAGCCCGAGTTCATCGAGGAGCCGGGGGAACTGTTTCAAACAGTTCCCCCGGTTTTTTCATGTCCACCTAGAGCGCCGGTAACCTGCCCGTTACTGCCCGAAACACCCCCGTAACCCCTGTTTTCATACCCGCAACACGGGGAGGACACCTGTAACCGGAGCGAAACTCCACGCGCAAGCAACCGAAACACGCGCAGAGAACAATAGAACCTGTCAACACACCAAGAGCCGGTCTACCGGCACACAGGTTTTCTATACGGGTTTTGAAAGGGGTAACAGGCATGGAACTCACCGCCAGTGATGTTTGGACCGTGGTCGCCGCGGCACTTGTTCTGTTCATGACACCGGGTCTCGCTCTCTTCTACAGCGGTATGACGCGAGCCAAGTCAGCACTCAACATGATGATGATGTCGGTCATCTCAATGGGCCTTGTCGGCGTGTGCTGGGTGCTGTGGGGCTACAGCATGAGCGGGGGAGATGCCCTCATCCACGACATCGTCGGCTCACCCTTCAACGATTTTGGCCTATCAGCTACGCTTGCGGACGGCGGCACCAACCTCCTCTCGGTAGCCTTCAGCTCCACCTTCGCTATCGTCGCGGTGGCTATCATCTCAGGGTCTATTGCAGACCGCGCCCGCTTCGGGGCCTGGTGCATCTTTGTGCCCCTCTGGCTCACCCTGGTCTACTGCCCCCTGGCCTTCATGGTGTGGGGCGGCGGCCTTTTCGGTGAAGAGGGCTTCATCGGGGCTATGTTCGGCGAAGCCATCGACTTTGCAGGCGGCCTGGTCATCCACATCAACGCCGGCGTCGCCGGTCTAATCCTGGCCCTGGTACTGGGCGCTCGCAAGGGCTTTGGGGAAGACCCCAACCAGCGCCCCCACTCCCTGCCCCTGGTCATGCTGGGTGCAGCTATCCTCTGGTTTGGTTGGTTCGGTTTCAACGTGGGGGCTGCTGCGGACGGCGCCCAGGCAGGTCTGATCTGGGTCAATACCCTTGCTGCCCCGGCGGCTGCCATGTTGGGCTGGGCCCTGCTTGAACGAATCCGCGACGGTCATGTGACTTCCCTGGGTGCGGCGTCCGGCCTGGTCTCGGGTCTGGTCGCTATCACCCCGGCCTGCGCAAACGTCGATCCGATCGGAGCTCTGGCCCTGGGCTTTATCTCGGGTATCGCCTCAGGCTGGGCTGTGGGCCTCAAGTACCGCTTCGGCTACGACGATTCTCTTGACGTAGTGGGTGTACACCTGGTCTCCGGCCTCATCGGCACCCTGGCCCTCGGTTTTATCGCAACCCCGGCCACCGGAACCGCCGGTCTCTTCTACGGTGGCGGTCTAGGCCTGCTGGTCACCCAGACCGTAGCAACCCTGATTTCTATGGCCTACTGCGCGGTTGTGACCCTGCTGATTGTGATCCCGATTCACCGCACCATGGGCTTCCGGGTCAGCGAGAAGCAGGAGATCCAGGGTATCGACCTGGCTCAGCACGCTGAAACCGCCTACGCCATGTCGAGCGGCACCTCCGGTGCCTTCGCTAAAAACTAGAGGGAGTTCACGCCATGAAACTCATTACCGCTTTGATTCAGCCCGAAAAATTTGACGACATCCGCCAGGCCCTCGAAAACTTTGGGGTCGACGGGATGACGGTCTCAGAAGCCCAGGGCTACGGACGCCAGCACGGGCACGTAGAGGTCTACCGCGGCAAGGAATACGACATTCGCCTGATCCCTAAGGTTCGCCTGGAAATCCTGGCGGACGTTGACCGGGCCGAGGACATCATCGACCTCATTATCGCCACCGCCAATACCGGTAGCGCCGGGGACGGCAAAATCTGGGTGAGCAGCGTGGACGAGGTAGTTCGAGTCCGCACCGGAGAACGCGGCGTCTCCGCCATCTAAACACAAGCGACATACAAATTTAGGGCAGATCCACGGTTTCGTGGGTCTGCCCTTACTTTTTGCAGTCTGGGTAGGAGAGCTGGCAGGGAGGGGCGGACGTGGGTCAGGGCGGCGGCGGGGGAGCGCCGGGTAGACTATGGGGCATGAAACTTGTCTCCTGGAATGTTGATTCACTCAATGCTGCACTCACCAGTGAGTCGGCCCGTGCCCTGCTCTCCCGCGATGTCTTTGCCTCCATCGCCCTGCTGAAACCCGACGTCCTTGCCCTGCAAGAAACCAAGCTCTCGGCCAAGGGGCCCACCAAGAAGCATCTCGAAGCCCTGCATGCCTACTTCCCCGACTACAAGATTGCCTGGGTATCTTCCGACGAACCCGCCCGCAAGGGGTACGCGGGCACCATGTTCCTCTACAAACAGGAGCTAGAACCCACCGTCACCTATCCCCGCCTCTCTGCCCCCACCACCATGGATGCCGAAGGGCGCATGATTACCCTGGAATTTGAGGACTTCTACGTCACCCAGGTCTACACCCCCAACGCTTCGGACGGCCTGCGCCGCCTGCCTGACCGCCAGGTCTGGGACCGCCTCTACGCCGACTACCTCGCCGGCCTGGACGCCACTAAACCTGTGCTTGCAACCGGCGACTTCAACGTTGCTCACACCGAAATTGACCTGGCCAACCCCAAGGCTAACCGCCGTTCACCCGGCTTCACCGACGAAGAGCGCGAGGGCTTCACCCAGATTCTCTCCCGGGGCTTTACCGACACCTTCCGCCACCTGCACGGGGACGTCACCGGAGCCTACACCTGGTGGGCCCAGCGCTCCCGTACCTCAAAGATCAACAACACCGGCTGGCGCATTGACTACTGGTTGGTATCAGACCGGGTCGCTGAGAAGGTACGAGCCTCAGAAATGATTGATTCAGGCCCGCGCCAGGACCATACCCCGATTCTCCTCGATATCGACCTGGGCTAGGTAAAACCTAATCTAATCGGTTAGAAGCCCGAGGGCCCCTGTACCGCCAGGGGCCCTCGGGCTTTGCTGTGTCCGGGTGATGGGGGCAGGACGGTCGTTCAACAAGGGTGAACTGATATGTGAGAAAAACCGGGGTAAATGTTTAATGTTTTTAAAGTTTTAGAGCGGTAGAAACTGCAGAATCAGGCTTAAGCGGGGGAGCGGCGAAGGCTGCGCCCGTGTATTCTCGGGCTTTTTAATGCGTGGATTATTTCGGCTACGTTTCGCCGACTCTTTGCTGCGGACGAGCGGTGTGTTGCCCAACTTGATGTGACGGGTGCGACTAAATATACTCAACTCAACACGTCAGTATATGTTGGGCATCACAAGCCTGGCAGTATCTGTAAAGGCTCACACACAATGTTCGTTACCCAGAAAGAGTTCGCCTCATGATTAAGTATCTGCTGAGGCGAGCAGCTACCTACGCCGTCATGATCTTCTTAACGACGACCGGTGGCTACTTCCTCGCCGTTACCTCGCTGAACCCCGCCCTGCTTGAACAGGAACGCATTCCCCGCCCCTCACCGGAGCAGGTTCAGCGCAACTTCGCTGCCCTGAACCTCGACCCCACCATGAGTGCCTGGGACCGCTACGTCCAGTGGCTGACCAACGTTGTTCTGCACTGGGACTGGGGCCGCAGCCCCAACGGCGCCTACATCAACGCTGAATTCGGTCAGCGCGTGTGGGTATCAACCCGCCTCTACCTGGTGGCTGTGATTCTCTCCCTCATCATCGGTGTAGCCCTGGGCGTTTACTCAGCAGCTCGTCAGTACAAGTTCTCTGACCGTGTGATTACCGGCTACTCCTACCTGGTCTACATCCTGCCCGCCCCCATTGCCTACTTCCTGGTCCAGCTGGGAGCTGTAGCTATCAACAGTGCAGCGGGGGAGCGTATCTTCTTCGTGACCGGTATTTCCTCGCCAGGCCTCACCCCGGGTAGCTTCGAATACTGGGTAGACTTGGCAGCCCACTACATCGTGCCCACCTTCTGTATCACGATTATGAGCTGGGGCGGCTACCAGATTTCCCAGCGCCAGTACCTGCTCGACAGCGTCAACGCCGACTTTGTGCGCACCGCTCGCGCTAAGGGCCTCACCCGCAACCAGGCCATCCGCCGCCACGCCCTGCGAGTCTCCTTCATCCCGGTAGCCCAGTCCATCGCCTTTACCGTTCCCTCGATCTTCACCGGCGGCTTCTTCGCCGAGGCCATCTTCGCCTGGCCCGGTATTGGTCTCTGGTCAATCCAGGCAATCGGTGCCCAGGACGTCAATGCGGCAGTAGCAACCCTGGCCTACGGCTCCTTCATCTTCGCAGTTGGCGCCATCATCGCTGATATCGCCACCACCATCGTCGATCCCCGAGTGAGGATCTCATGAGCAATTCACCTTCCATCGACCACAACAACCTCACCGGTATTATCACGAGGGTCGATCAGACTAACGCTGACTTCGACATCATCAGCAAGAAGAAGATTATCTTCCGCCGCTTTATGCGTAACAAGACCGCGGTCTTTGGCTTGGTCGTCCTGCTGCTGGTGATAGCTTTCGGTCTCTTTGGCGGCTTCCTCTCCAAGTGGGACACCACCACCATCGACCCCTTCTATATCTCCACCGGCCCCAGCGCCGAGCACTGGTTCGGCACTACCAGTGCAGGTACCGACCTCTACGCCCAGATGGTTGAAGCTGTCCGTACCTCGGTCTTCATCGGTCTGATCGTGGGCGGTGTCTCCGTCATCTTTGCAGCTATCTACGGCTGCGTCATGGCCTACTTCGGCGGCAAGATCGACAAGACCATGCTGTTCGTCCTTGAGACCCTGATTATGGCGCCCAGCCTGCTGGTTGTAGCGATTGTCATCAACGGTGCTGGCGGCCAGGCCATCCGCGATAACCTGCCCGGCTGGCTCATCCTGACCATCGTGCTCCTAATCTTCAGCTGGATGTACACCGCCCGTGTGATTCGAGCTATGGCCATGTCGCTCATCTCCCGTGACTACGTCAAAGCCGCCCGCTACATGGGTGTGCACCCCCTCAAGATTGTCTGGCGTCACCTGGTTCCCAACATCGGCTCCCTGATGGTGCTTGAATTCACCCGCGGTATCACCGCTGCAATTCTGGCTGAGGTGTCTTACACCTTCATCGGTATTGGCGTGAAATACCCCAACTTCTCATTGGGGTCACTCATCGCCCAGGCTTCAAGCCAGATCAACACCCTGCCCTGGATGTTCTGGATTCCGCTGCTGTTCTTCTTCCTGCTGGTTGGCCCCCTGGCCCTGATGAATGACGGCTTGCGCGACGCCTTCGATCCCACCTCCCTGTCCGTTGGCAAAGTTAAGAAAAAGAAGAAGTAAATGAGCACTACACCAGTACTGAGCGTCCGAGACCTCAACGTAAAGTTCAATACCGAAAACGGTATTGTGCACGCGGTGCGCGGCATTGACTTCGACCTGTACGCGGGCAAGACGCTGGGCATCGTGGGTGAATCCGGCTCGGGTAAGTCGGTTGCCTCTATGGCGATTATGGGCCTGCACCCCACCACCGCAGACATCACCGGTTCCATCAAGTACAACGGCACCGAACTGCTGGGTCTGACCGATAAGCAGATGTGCGACTACCGTGGCAAAGAGATTTCCATGGTCTTCCAGGATCCGCTGTCATCACTCACCCCGGTATTCACCATCGGCCACCAGCTGGCTGAGGTACTCAAGGCCCACAACAAGGGTATGAGTGATAAGGCTATTCAGGCTCGCTCCGTGGAGCTCTTGCGTCTGGTAGGCATTCCCTCACCCGAGAGCCGTCTCAAGTCCTTCCCCCACGAGTTCTCGGGCGGCATGCGTCAGCGCGTCATGATTGCTATGGCCATTGCGAACGAGCCGCGCGTACTGATTGCCGACGAACCCACCACCGCGCTGGATGTCACCATCCAGGCTCAGGTGCTTGAGGTGATGCAGAAGGCCCAGGAAGAGACCGGAGCGGCTACCATCATGATTACCCACGACCTGGGAATCGTGGCCGGTATGGCCGATGAAATCATGGTCATGTACGCGGGCAAGGCTGTAGAGCATGCCGCTGCCACCGACCTCTACAAGAAGCCCTCCATGCCCTACACCATCGGCCTGCTGGGCGCTGTACCCCGCGTGGACCGCAAGGAAAAGACCTCCCTGGTGCCGATTGAGGGAACCCCGCCCAACCTGCTCAAGCCCGTGGTGGGCTGCTCCTTCGCAGCCCGCTGCCCGGTGGCTACGGACGCCTGCCTCACCCAGGAGCCGGAGCTCAAGCTGATTGCCGGTACCGGCGAGAACCACCGCTCAGCCTGTCTGTACGCAGAGAAGTTCGTCAACGAACGTCCTGAGCAGATGTTCCCCGTTCCCCCCATCCCCGTCTCTGCCCTCGATAGCGTACCTCGCGAGGAGCGCGCCAGCGTGCTTGAGGTAAAGGACGTCAAAAAGTTCTTCCCCCTCACCAAGGGCGCCCTCATCAAGCGCCGCGTGGGCACCGTCAAGGCAGTCAATGGCGTTAGCTTCGATATCCGTGAAGGCGAGTGCTTCTCGATTGTAGGTGAGTCCGGCTGCGGTAAGACCACCACCCTGCTTGAAATCATGGAATTCTCCAAGGATATCGACGGCGAAATCGTTATCGCCGGTGTCTCCAACAAGCAGGGCCTGCGCGGCTCCGAACTCAACGCCCTGCGCAAGAATCAGCAGATGGTCTTCCAGGATCCAACGGGTGCACTAGACCCCCGCTTTACCGTCTACGAAATTCTGGCTGAGCCCCTGCAAAACCAGGGTTGGGCCGTCAAAGACATCAAGAAGCGCGTGCTTGAACTGATGAAGACCGTCGGGCTGCAGCCCGACCACGTAAACCGCTTCCCCAACCAGTTCTCCGGTGGCCAGCGCCAGCGTATCGGTATCGCCCGTGCGCTCGCTGTCAACCCCAAGCTGGTGGCTCTCGACGAGCCGGTCTCTGCTCTTGACGTTTCTGTTCAGGCAGGCGTCATTAACCTGCTGGAGAAGCTGCGTGTCGAGCTGGGGCTGAGCTACCTGATGGTGGCACACGATTTGGCTGTGGTGCGTCATGCCTCTGACCGTGTGGCCGTTATGTACCTGGGCCGGGTGGTTGAGATTGGAAATGTGGACGAGGTCTTTGATAACCCCGTGCACCCCTACACCCGGGCTCTGCTCTCTGCCATCCCTGTGCCCGACCCCGAGGTAGAGGCCAACCGCCAGCGCATTGTGCTCGAAGGCGACCTGCCCACCCCAGTGAATGCACCGGAGGGCTGTGCTTTTGCAACTCGTTGCCCCATCTTCAAGCTTCTTCCTGAAGATAAGCAGAAGAACTGCACCGAGAATGTGCCTGTTCTAAGCCGGGCGAGCGAGGACCACCAGTACGCCTGTCATTATCCTGAACACGAAGTTGCTATGAGTTAAATTACATGTATAGTATGTAATCGAAATCACTTCAAACCCATTTTTGCCCATCCTCTTTACAAAGGAGAAGAGAGAATGAACAAGAACGTAGTTCTGAACCGCCGTACCCTGCTCTGGGGCACCGGTATTCTGGGAACCACTGGTCTGCTCACTGCCTGTGGTGGTTCTGGCGGCAACACCACCAGTGCTGCAACAGCCAGCATGGCAGCAGCCGGCGACGAAGTTAAGGTTGAAATCAACGAGCAGGACGTCGCTAACCTGCAGACCGGTGGCGTCGTCAACCTGCCGGTGAGCTCCCTGGGCCCTGACTTCAACAGATCATCTCAGAACGGCAACTCAGCAGACAACAGCTTCGTTCTCTCCACCTTCCACACCTCGATGACCAGCGGTATCTGGCAGTCAGACTTCCAGGGTAATCCCAGCGTTAACCCCGATTTCTGTGAGTCCTACGAGTCTGAAACCGTTGACGGTGTACAGACCATCCGCGTGAAGCTCAACCCCAACGCTAAGTTCAATGATGGCACCCCCATCGATATCGAGTCTCTGCGCACCTCCTGGAACGTCTTCAAGTCCACCGAGGGCGACTACAATATCGTGACCTCCGGTATGTACGAGTTCATCGATTCTATTGAAGAGGACGGCGACGCCTTCTCTGCTGTTGTGACGATGAAGCAGCCCTACTACCCAGCAGATAACCTCTTTGGTACCCTGCTACACCCTGCCATGGCAGACCCGGCAGTCTTCAACGAGGGCTGGACCGACAACCCCAACCCCGACTACGGCGTAGGCCCCTTCAAGCTGGAAGAATGGAACTCAGCAGAAAAGCGCCTTTCCGTTGTTCCCAACGAAAACTGGTGGGGTACTAAGCCCATCCTGGACCGCATCACCTTCCGCCAGATGGAAGCTGCCGCAGCCCGCGCAGCCTTCCGCAACGGCGAAATCGATGCAGTGGGTGCTCGTACCCTGGCGGCCTACAAGGACGTTGAGGGAACCCCCGATGCTGAGCCCCGTCGCGCTCTGCGCCTCTTCTCCGGCGGTTTGAACCTCAACCCCGCCCGTATCCAGGACGCCGCCCTGCGCCGCGCAATCTTTGCAGGCACCGACCGCAAGGCCCTCTCAGATATCCGTTTCCAGGGCCTGAATTGGACCGAAGAGACCCCGGGCTCCATGCTTCTGTTGCCCATCTCTGAGTACTACCAGGACAACTTCCCCGCCGATCGTGGCGTTGAGGTTGCCCAGAAGATTCTGGAAGATGCCGGTTACACCAAGAACGGCGACTACTACGCTAAGGACGGCGCTAACGCTAGCTTCCGCGTGACCAACTTCGGTGACGACCCTGGCTCAGCTGCCCTGGCTCAGACCATGGTTGAACAGATGAAGACCATCGGCATTGAGTGCTCCATCGACCAGCAGCCCGACGCTAACTTCGCCTCGGTGGTTGGTAACAAGGAATACGACATGACCTTCTCAGGCTTCGCTGTTGGCTCCGATGCAACCTCAGTAACCCGTCAGTTCTACCACTCATCTAACCTCGATGGTGCCGCAGGCTCTGAGGAAATCGATGCCATGATCGCCGAGATGGAAAAGATTGAGGACGACGCTGAGCGTAACGCAAAGTGCAACGAGATTGAAAAGAAGTTCATGGCCGAGTTTGCAACCCTCGGTACTGTCTTCAACGGTCCCGATATCCACTACTGCAAGACCAAGCTGGCTAACTACGGTGCCGCTATGTTTGGTGGCCACTCTGCCAACCCCCATCTCTGGGCCCGCCTTGGCTGGATGAAGGACTAAGCTCCTCGAGTCTAGAAATCTCCTGGTAAACCCTGACTTGCCCCATCACCTAATGCAGGTGGTGGGGCAAGTTGTTTGTTTAATCTGGGGCGTTATCTCCGCATGCTGTCAGGCCTGTAGGTTGGTGGCCGGGGGAGGAGCTCTGAAGATGTTGAAAACATCAGAAAAATTTAGAGAAGCTAATCTATTTCTGATAAAAATACTCAGCACTTACGGGGCCATTATGTGAAATGCGGGTTGAGAAAGGGTTACAGTGGCGTGAATTACCTGCTAGGGTAGTCTCAATCACACAAAAGGTGTGGCGAACATTAAGTTCTGCTTATCTAAGGATGGCATCATGACTGCACGTATTAACCTTAACCGCAGGTCCTTTTTCATTGTCTCGGGCGTCGCCGGTATGACCGGTCTGCTCGCAGCCTGTGGTGGCAATAGCAATACCTCAAGCGCCGAAACCGGCTCAGCCCTCACCAGCGGAGACGACATCTCAAAGCTCGTGGCTATCAACGAACATGATCGCGCAGACCTGCAGACTGGCGGCGTCCTTAACCTTGCCGTAGCCACCCTGGGCCCCAACTTCAACGTCGCAACCCAAACCGGTTACACCACCAGCAATCTCAACGTCATGGCGGCCGTCAACACCGCCACCGTCAGCGGCCTCTGGAAAACCAACGCCCTGGGCGAGTACAGCATCAACACCGACTACTGCACCGCCTACGAAGCTAGCGAAACCGACGGCGTACAGACCATCTCCATCAAGCTCAACCCCCAGGCTAAGTTCAACGACGGCACCCCCGTCGACATCAAGGCCCTGCAGGCAACCCACAAGACCCTCACCGAAGAGGGCTATAACATCGTAGACCCCGGCGTCTACGCCCACATTGCATCCATCGAAGAAGACGGCGACGCCTTCTCGGTTAAGATCACCATGACCGAACCCTACTACCCCATCGAGGGTCTCTTCGGCACCGGCCTGGTACACCCCGCTATGGAAGACCCCGCAATCTTCAACGACGGCCTGCTCGATACCGTCAACAACGACTACCTCTCCGGCCCCTACAAGGTCGATAACTGGGACTCCGCCCAGAAGATGCTCACCGTTGTGCCCAACGAGAACTGGTGGGGCGAAAAGCCCCTGCTCGACCGCATCACCTTCCGCCAGATGGAAGCCTCAGCAGCCCGCGCAGCCTTCCGCAACGGTGAAATCGATGCGGTGACCGCTAACAGCCTGACCGCCTACAACGACATTGACGGTACCAGCGGCGCTGAGCCCCGCCGCGGTCAGAACCTCTACGCCGGTGGCCTGGTCATCAACCCTGAGCGACTCACCGATACCGCCCTGCGCCGCGCTATCTTCGCCGCAATTGACCGCCAGGCCATTGCAGCCGTCCGCTTCAACGGTCTGAACTGGACTGAAGAAGTACCCGGTTCTATGATGCTCATGCCCTTCGCCACTGACTACCAGGACAACTACCCGACCGAAACCGGTGCAGAGGCAGCTAAGAAGATTCTGACCGACGCAGGCTACAGCGAAAGTGGCGAGTACCTCGCAAACTCATCAGGCAACGCTAAGTTTGCCATCACCACCTTTGGTGATGACCCGGTAGCGTCAGCCACTGCCCAGACCATTGTGCAGCAGATGAAGGCCGCCGGCATCGAATGCACTATCGATAACCAGCCCGACGCGAACTTCTCCACCGTCATCGGCAACAAGGAATACGACGTAACTGTCTCGGGCTACGGCATTCTGGGTGAGGATGCCTCTGGGGCTGCTGAGTACTTCTACCACTCTTCAACCTACAACGGCATTGGCACCCCTGAAATCGATGAGATGGTAGATCGTCTGCGGACCATCGAGTCGATGGAGGAGCGTAACGCCCTGTCCAACGAAATTGAAAAGAAGCACATGGCTGAAGTTGCGACTATGGCTCCCATCTTCAATGGCCCTGAAATCTGGTTCTGCAAGACTAAGCTGGCCAACTACGGTGCTTTCCTCTTTGCTCGCCCCTACGCTAACCCTGATGTCTACATCAACGTTGGTTGGGTCAAGGAATAGGCTCAACGCCTAAGTTTCCACCCTTTCGCCGGTTTTCGACGGTTTAGCCGTTGAAAACCGGCGAAAGTGTCGAAACAGGGATTCTGACTCTCAAACGCGCAAACCCGGCGGCTCCTTGCCTATATACGTTATTCTTAATAGCTGATTCTTAAATTTGTTAGCGGGCTCCTCTAAGCCCGCGACGCCCATCCAGCCACGAAAGTAGTGCACAGCCCGTGTTTAATTCACTCTCAGACCGGTTGACAGCAACCTTCAAAAACCTGCGCGGCAAAGGCAAGCTGACTGAAGCAGATATTGACGCTACAGTACGCGAGATTCGCCGTGCCCTGCTGGATGCCGACGTGGCCGTACCCGTCGTCCGCGAATTTACCTCCCACATCAAGGAACGCGCCCTGGGCGCCGAGGTCTCCGAAGCCCTCAACCCCTCCCAGCAGATCGTCAAAATCGTCAACGAAGAGCTGGTCAACATTCTGGGTGGCCAGACCCGCCGTATCAATATGGCCAAGACCGGCCCCACCATCATCATGCTGGCCGGTCTGCAGGGCGCCGGTAAGACCACCCTGGCCGGTAAGCTTTCCCACTGGCTCAAGAAGCAGGGCCACACCCCCATGCTGGTGGCCTCTGACCTGCAGCGCCCCAACGCTGTTAACCAGCTCAAGGTGGTGGGTGAACGCGCTGGCGTGCCCGTTTACGCCCCGCACCCCGGTGTCACCAGTGAATTCGACGTGCCCACCGGCGACCCCGTACAGGTCGCCCGCGACGGTGTCGCTGAGGCCCGTGCCAAGCTGCACGATGTGGTCATCGTCGATACCGCAGGCCGCCTGGGTGTAGATGCTGAGCTCATGCAGCAGGCCCGCAATATCCGCGACGCCATTGAACCCAACGAAGTCCTCTTCGTTATCGACGCCATGATCGGTCAGGACGCCGTCAACACCGCTAACGCCTTCAACGAGGGCGTCGACTTCACCGGCGTCGTGCTCTCCAAGCTGGACGGTGACGCCCGCGGTGGTGCCGCCCTGTCCGTTGCCTCGGTAACCGGCAAGCCCATCATGTTTGCCTCAACCGGTGAAAACGTCACCGACTTTGAGCAGTTCCACCCCGACCGCATGGCCAGCCGTATTCTCGACATGGGTGACGTCCTCACCCTGATTGAGCAGGCCGAGCAGACCTGGGACAAGGCCGAAGCTGACCGCATGGCCAAGAAGTTCGTTGACCAGGAGGACTTCACCTTCGAGGACTTCCTGGCCCAGATGCAGCAGATTCGCAAGATGGGGTCCATGAAGAAGCTGCTCATGATGATGCCGGGTGCCGCCCAGATCCGTCAGCAGCTAGAGAACTTCGATGAGAAGGAAATCGACCGCGTCGAAGCAATCGTGCGCTCCATGACCCCTCACGAGCGAGTTGCCCCCAAGATTATCAACGGCTCCCGCCGTGCCCGTATCGCCAAGGGTGCAGGTGTCACCGTCTCTGAGGTCAACATGCTCATGGAGCGTTTTGCCCAGGCCCAGAAGATGATGAAGAAGCTTGCCAGCGGTAATATGGCAGGTATGCCCGGTGGCATGCAGATGCCCGGTATGGCTGCTGCCGGTGGCGCCGCTCGCAAGAACAAGGGCAAGGGTAAGGGCAAGCAGAAGGCTCGTTCCGGCAACCCGGCTAAGCGTGCTCAGCAGGAGCAGGCAGCGGCAGCTAAGCAGCAGGCTGCTCTGGGGTCAGCTTTCGGCCAGCAGGCCCAGGATGTCAAGCCCGAGGACCTGAACCTGCCCAAGGGCTTTGAGAAGTTCCTCAAGTAAACCTGCTCTAGGGGCGGGGGTAAGCGGTCAGCTTCCCCCGCCCCTTTAGTCATTAAGGACGCGAGGCGGGCGGGGAAGTTCTGCTGAGAGAGTGCAAGGGCCCCTCTACCTTTCACGCTGTGGTCAGGCGCGGTACATTGGGTGTAGTAACCGCCAGCCGAGAAGGAGCAGTGCCGTGGTTGATTCCTATCTTCCTGAAGAAGAGCTGAAGGCTTTTATTGAAAGTCTGCCCACCCGTCGTCTGGCGGCCGGTGCTGTGATTCGGAATGAAGAGGGGCAGATGCTGCTGGTCAAGCCTAACTATAAGGACGGCTGGACTATCCCGGGTGGCACCGTTGAGGCGGGCGAAGCTCCGCAGCCAGCCTGCTTCCGTGAGGTGGCTGAGGAAGTTGGCCTTACCCTTGAACCGGGCCGTCTTCTGGTAATCTTCCACGGCCTGCAGATGGGCATTTGGGGCGATTCAACCAGCTATATTTATGACGCCGGTGTACTTCCTGCCGATGCGGTGATTACCCTGCAGGAAGAAGAGCTGACCGCTTATGAATGGGTAGCGCCCGAAGATTTGGGTAACTACTTTGATCAGGGGCAGGCCTACCGTTTGCAGCAGGCTTTCCGTGCCTTGCAGACCGGGGCTGTGTACGAGTTCTCTAGCGATTCACCTGCGCGTTAGTTACCCCTGCGCCATGTAGCCCGGGGCAGAGTTCTGCCCGTTTGATGAAGCGTTGATAAGGATTGTAAGCATATGACTGAATCACACCGTGACCCCGCCCAGCAGGGTGCCTCCCGCGGGGAGGTTGTGGGTTCTGATGTGCTGTGGGTGCGTCTGCGCATTGATCGTGCCCAGCCCTGGGGGAGCTGGCGGGAGCTAGTGCCCGCCCTGTACAGCGGTACGTCTGATACTCAGCAGGGGACGGACGCCGGTGAGCAGCTTGCCCTGCCTGCTGACGTTGAGCAGCAGGTTCGGGATCAGCTAGAGAGCATCATCGGCATGATTCGGGATCAGGCTCAGGGAGCTGACCAGAGCTACGAGTACACCGATGAAGACATCAAAAGCGTTGAGGAGCTCGCAGCCGACCCCGATAAGTTTGATGATCTGATTCAGCAGATTATGCAGGCAGAGCAGGGGAGCGAAGAGCTTGTGGCAGAGCCTGAAGATATTCCTACTGAAGTTACCGCAGAGGAACTTCAGGCAATGACCGGCGACCCCACCCCAGAGGCTCTGGCAGCGATGGAACTGCTGAACTGGGAGATCACCCCTCAGCTAGCGGGCTATTTAGAGTCGGTGGCGACGGTGACGGCCCTTGAGACGGACGGACGCCGCGCCCAGCTCTTCGTGCTGTGCGAGCGGGTGCCGGGGCAGGCGTCCTTGCGTACCGTGCAGACCGATGGCACCGGGGTACTCCTACCGGGCCAACCTCTGGCTGATTTTCTGACCCAGCTGGAGCAGACCTTCCCAGGGGCTACCGACTTACTACCCCAGAAGCCGGAGGAGGACTACCACCTGGCGTCCTTCTCCCATGGCATCGATTCCCTGAGCCTTGACCCGTACGGGGTGAGTGCTGCGCTGGTGGAACTGTCGATGGCTGACCTTGCCACTTACATGCAGCCTGAGCTCATGGCAGGTGAGGTTGAGGCGGCACCTGCCGATAAGGGCTGGTCTCTTATCACCGCTGACCCCCAGACTCTAGCCAGCCTGCTTGAAGCCATGGACGTGCCCTCAATTGTGGCTGAACAAACCCTCTTCGGGCAGAACCTGACCTTCGTCCTACCTGCTGATTCCACCGGCCCCGAAACCGGTAGCGTCACCGACTGGGTCAACCAGGTCATGGGTACACCCGATTCCGGACTGGTGGGTTCCGTGCTCACCTTTAGCTGGTCACCCTACACCAAGATTGGTTCGTCTCTGGAACGAACCTCCAGCGAAGTGGGCAACCTGGTCTGGAGTCTGCCCGGTCTACTCCCCGCACCGTTCAGGGAACTAGCCGCCCGCGACCAGCTTGAACAGCTCATCTGGCTTTATGGGCTTGATGAACAAACCGCTAACCGCCTAACCAACTACGTGCTGGACTGCGAAAGCAGCGACGGGCTCGAGTCCACCATTCACGCCCTGGAACTACCTGAAGAGCTCCTCAAAGTGCTCACCGGGGCCGTAGGCCTGGACGAGTTCGTGGGCTATCGCCGCTTCACCGCCGATATGAACGGTCTTGACCGTTTCAAGGAAAGCGTCACCGCTTACCCTAACGGTACCGATACGCTCAGCACTGTCAGCCGCGAAATCCGCCAGCGCCCCTGGCTTCTGACCGCGGACGCCGCAGCTCAGCTGGGTGCCTCAGGGGCTCTGGCTCTGTGGGCAGCCCGACGTGCGACACAGGGGCGTTCACCCCGAGCAGCGCTGATTGCAGCAGCGACTCTAGGAGCTACCGGTGCTGCTGAGATGCTAATCGCCCGGGTCTACCAGCGGGTTGTAGCCGCAGAAAAGCTCCCCCCGATGGAGCATCATCAGACCCGCCCCCTCTCACTGACCGAAGAGCTACGGGCCCAGGCTCAGCAAGAGGAAGAGAGAAGTCCTGAGCCCAAGGCTCCCAAGGTTGTGCGCAATACCCAAAAACTGGGTCGGCAGGCTGGGCAGCTTGCCCGCCAGCAGCTGGGGCGTTTCTTCGGGGTGCGCGACCAACAGTAGGTACTTTCCCTCTAGCGGGGGAGTTGCTCCGTGCTAGGTCTTGATACAGTGGACAGGTGAACACTGCCACCCGTTTTTCCTTCTCACAGATAGACCCCGACTGGGAGCGGCCCACCCCACCGGCGGCGTCCTTACGTAAAGATGTTTTGGTGTGGGGCGTGGTGCTTGCAGCTACTCTTTTCTTGAATGCCGCCTACCATTCTGCGGGTTTTCTGGGGGACGATACCGAGCAGATTCGCTATTCCTATGGGGCAGCTGCTGCTATGACCCTGCCCTTGATTTTGCGCCGTATCTACCCGCTGAGCATGATGCTGGTAGCCACCGCCCTTTTCTTTGCTCTGAGTTATGTGTCCGAAATAGCGCCCGCCACCCTGAGCTACCAGCTCTGCTATTTCGCGGTGCTTTTTGCCGGCATAGCCTGGGGCAAAAACCGCACCTTGACCTGGATTGTCTACGCCCTGGTCTGTGCTGCTGCCCTCGTCTGGATCGTGATTGCCTGGGTGGTAACCGACTCGGCCTACAGCATGGCGGGTGTTGAAGAGTATTCCGGGGGGCCTTTTAGCCAGGCAACGGCTGGCTACGTGATGGCTTTCGTCACGAACCTTTTCTACTACGGGTGCGCAGCCCTCATGGGGCGAACCGCCTGGAACCAGGCCTACCAGCGGACCGTCCTTGCTGCCCAGGCCCGGCAGCTAGAGCAGCAGGCCGAGCAGATGGCCCAGGACGCCGTCACCCGCGACCGCCTGCGTATTGCCAGGGAGCTTCACGACTCGGTGGGGCACCATGTTTCTTCTATGGGGATCCAGGCAGCTGCTGCCCGTCGAGCTCTAGAAAAGAAGCCGGAACTGGCGGCTGAGCCCCTGACAAATATTGAAAAGTTGGCCCGGTCCTCGGTTGCTGAGATGAAGAACCTGATTCGCGTGATGCGGGCTGCCGGGGAATCGGAGCAGGGGAGCGGGGCAGCCAAAGAGCCCCAGGTAACCGAAATCTTTGACCTGGTGGAGCATATGACGACGGTAGGTGTGACAACCCGAGTGCAGGTCAGTGAACAGGACCTGACCCGGCTATCCAGCTTGCAGCAGGGAACGCAGCTCTCTATCTACCGCATGGCCCAAGAAGCCCTGACCAATGTGCGCAAACATTCAGCGGCCCAAAACGCGGTGCTGGCCCTGCGTACCGGCGGCAGCACCGGTGCCTACTGGGCTGAATTAGAGGTCACCGATGACGGCCCTGCCACCGGCCTAGAGCGGGGAGAAGGCCAAGAGTACATACCCGATTCCAGCCACCACGGTTACGGTCTGCAAGGCATCCGGGAACGAGCTGCCGCCTTGGGTGGTACCTGCTGGGCAGGCCGGAGGCAGGGTGCCCCCGGCTGGAAGGTGCAGGTGCGTTTCCCTATAGACATTGACGAAACCCACGACCCCGACGCCTCTAGGAGCGCCTCATGACCCTCAAAGTACTGTTAGCTGATGACCAAGACATGGTGCGATCCGGTTTCGCCCTCATTCTCTCCATGGAGGACGACATCGAGGTAGTCGGCCAGGCCCGCAACGGCAAAGAGGCCCTGGAACTTGCCGCAAGCGTCCGCCCCGATGTAGTGCTCATGGACGTTCAAATGCCCGTGATGGACGGAATCACCGCCACCGCCGCCTTGACCGAGCAGCTGCCGGGCACAGCCGTCCTTATTCTCACGACCTTTGACCGCGAAGACTACCTCTTCTCAGCCCTGCAAGCCGGCGCCAGCGGTTTCCTGCTCAAAACCTCAGACGCTGATGAGCTGGTTGCTGCTATCCGTAAGGTCGCCGGGGGTCTAGCTCTGCTCTCACCCGAAATGACCCTGCCGCTCATCGCCCGTTTTGTGGAGCAGACTAAGGGGCAGGACGCCACCACCCCGGCAGGACGCGCCGGGCAGGGACAGGCTGGGGGAGTGCAGGCCACCAGCGACCTGAGCCCCGACGATGCCTTTGCTCTTGCAGCCTTGACACCGCGCGAGAAAGAGACCCTGGAACTGCTCGCCCAGGGGCTGACCAACGCGGAAATTGCAGAACAACTCTTTCTGGGAGCTGCAACCGTCAAAACTCACGTATCGAACATCCTGGCCAAGACTCACAGCCGTGACCGGGTTGGCGCCGTAATTTTTGCCCACCGGGTAGGGCTAGCTGGCTAACTCCGCCTGTTGGCATCCCAAAAGAACTCCCCAGTGAAGCTCCGCCCCATGGGGGAGTTCTTCTTCGCGTGGACTTTCTAGACTTGGGGGTACAAGCAAGCCACAGGAAGTGCCCTTATGAATGACCGTACGATAGAAGTCCGCGACCTCACCAAGGTCTACGGCAATGGCCCCACCGCCACAGCCGCCGTAGAAAAGGTGAGCTTTACCGTTGAACCCGGCTCCATGACCGGTTTTCTTGGCGCAAACGCTGCTGGCAAGACCACCACCATGCGCATGATTATGGGTTTGCTCGAACCGACTGCCGGGCAGGTACTTTACGGCGGGCATGCCATCACCGCCGAAGACCGCGCAAACTTTGGCTACATGCCCGAAGAACGCGGCCTGTACCCCAAGCAGGCTATCTTGGCCCAGGTGGTTTACATGGGGCAGTTACGCGGCATGAGCGCCAGCACTGCCCGGTCCGTCGCCACCGAGCATCTGACTGAACTGGGGCTGGGAGAACGTCTGAACGACAAACTTGAATCCCTCTCTCTGGGCAACCAGCAGCGGGTACAGATTGTAGCCTCAATCCTGCACCAGCCCACCGCCCTGATTCTCGATGAGCCCTTCTCCGGTCTGGACCCCAGAGCCGTAGATACCATGGTTTCCATGATGCGGGAGCTCATGCGCACCGGCGTCCCCATCCTCTTCTCATCCCACCAGCTCGACCTGGTCGACCGCCTCTGCGACCGCGTCGTCATTCTGCACGGTGGTACCGTGCGGGCGGCCGGTAGCGCCACTGAGCTGCGCGAATCAGGCGCCTCCCGCTACCTCTACCGGGGTGGTTCAGACGCCGCCTGGCTCCGCGACCTGGCCGGGGTGAACGTCCTCGACGTCTCCGGTACCGATGCCGTCCTCGAACTGGCCCCCGGCGCTGACCTGGCCAGCGTCCGCCATCAGATCCTGAGCACCGGCCTCCACCACGACATACACGAGTTCTCCCGCCAGCTCCCCACCCTCGGCGACATCTACCGAAAGGTCACCGGCCAATGAACACCGCACCCACCCGCCCCAGCACCGCCCCCAAAAACGCCTGGCAAATCGTCGCTACCCGCGAAATCATGGTCAAGCTGCGCGACAAATCCTTCATCGGCGGAACCATCTTCTCCCTCGTCATTATCCTGGCCGCAATCCTCATCCCTTACTTTATGAGCTCAGGGTCAACCGACTACACCGTAGCCACCAGCGACGACCGAGCCACCTCCCTGGTCGCTGCCGCTGAAGCCAGCAGCGACGAGAACACCAGCTACACCGCCACCCAGGTCGACAGCGCGGACGCCGCCCGCACCCTCGTTGCCGACGGGGACGCGGACGCCTACCTAGCCCCCACCGAAGAAGGCTGGGAACTCATTTTCGACTCATCTCCTGACAACAGCCTGGTCACTGAACTGAGCGCCGTTATCACCTCCACCATCACCGCCGAAAACGCCGCCCAAGCAGGCGTTGACCTGCAAGCCCTGGCCGCAGGCACCCAGGTGAGCACCAGCGTCCTCTCCGGTAACCAAAACACCGGCCTGGCCTTTCTCATCGCCATGGTCTTCGCCATGATCTTCTACATGACCACCGTGCTCTTCGGCGTAGCCATCGCCAACTCAGTTGTCGAAGAAAAACAAAACCGCATCGTCGAAATTATTGCCACCGCCATACCCCTGGGGCAGCTACTCACCGGAAAAATCGTGGGCAACATCGTGCTCGCCATCCTTCAGGTAGCCGTTTATGCAGTCACCGGCCTCACAGGCATGCAAATCACCGGAGCCGCCGCAGAATTCGGCTGGATCCTCCCCTCAGCTAGCTGGTTCGCCCTCTTCTACATCGCCGGCTTCGCAGCCATCGCCACCATCTGGGCCGCAGTAGGTGCCATGGCAGCCCGCACCGAAGACATCGCCAACCTCTCCAACCCCATCACCATGGTGCTGATTGCCGCCCTCTTCGCCGGCATCTACCTCTCAGGGACCTGGCTCAAGGTCATCTCCTTTATGCCAATCCTGTCCTCCATCGCCATGCCCCGCCGCCTACTCACCGACGATGTAGCCCTCTGGGAACCCCTGCTCGCTCTTACCCTCACCCTGGCAACAGCAGCCCTCCTCACCCGCCTCGGCGCCCGCATCTACCGGGCCAACATTATGCGCGGCGGCACCTCGGTCAGCTGGAAGCAGGCGCTCAAAAAATAAATCTGAAGTGGGAGGGACGGTGGGCTACGCATCGTGCTTCTTTTGAGTTCGTTTTCAACAACACATAGACACCCCAGGCGTAACCCTAGATTAAGCGGGGCGGAGCTGGCATACTTGACGGGTACTCGATTTTTCCCGGCCCCTCTCATCCGGGAGAAATTGTGTCCGCAGAGGTCTTGACGAAGCCCGCCCCACGAGCTGACCCCTGACCTCGAACAGTTATAGAAAACAGGAGAAACCACTACAGTGGCTGTTAAAATTCGTCTGAAGCGTTTCGGTAAAATCCGCGATCCCCGCTACCGTGTTGTAGTAGCTGACTCACGCACCAAGCGTGACGGTAAGGCTATCGAGGAAATCGGCATTTACCACCCGACCGAGAACCCCTCACGCATCGAGATCAACTCAGAGCGTGCCCAGTACTGGCTGTCAGTTGGCGCCCAGCCCACCGAGCAGGTAGCTGCTCTGCTGAAGCTGACCGGCGACCTGGCTGCTGCCAAGGGCGAAAAGGCTGAGTCAACCGTAAAGCCCGTTGACGCAAAGCCCGAGTTCGTTGTTCCCGAAAAGGGTTCCGTCATCCTTCCCGAGGCAATCACCCCCAAGGGCGAGGACAAGGCTGAAGAAGCTCCCGCAGAAGAGGCTGCTGAAGAAGCAGCTTCTGAGGAAGCAGCTGAGTAATCATGTTGGCTGACGCTCTCGAACACCTCGTTCGGGGTATCGTCGACAACCCAGACGACGTCCAGGTACGCGCCAAAACCGGCCGCCGGGGCGAAACCCTGGAGGTTCGCGTGAACCCTGATGACCTTGGCCGTGTGATTGGCCGCTCCGGCCGCACCGCCAAGAGCATCCGCACCGTGGTCAACGCCATCAACGACGGCGACCACGTGCGTGTAGACGTCATCGACACCGACCGACGACGCTAACTGAATACTTCTCAAGAAGCCCCTACCGCTTATCAGCTGTAGGGGCTTTCTTGTACCTACCCACCGGCGTCCGCGTCCTTGGTGCCCTTGCCATACCTCCTGCTGGCCTGGGCCTCAGAACCCCCATTGCCTCCAAGTAACCTGCGTTCTAAAATAATGAGTGAGAAAGAAAACGGGTAAAGGGGAATAAGCTACAGGAAGCTTCCCATGACTTTCGACCCTACTAAAGTGCCTCGAAAGCACTACACACGCTCAGCCTTCAAACACGGCTATACCGAAGCTGAGATATGGAACGCAATCATCCATGCGCAATGGATGTATCGCGAATACGACATTAGCAAGGAACCAATCTACCGCTATATTGGGCACCCCGACCCCTACACACGAGACCTTATCGAAGTTCTCGTCAAACCAATTCAGAACGACACCATCATGGTAATTTTCCATGCTATGAGAACAGGAGAGAGGGCCAATAATGACCAGCACCTCCGCTGAAAACATGCTCCTTCATAACGAAGAATACTGGGAGCTACTCTCCCACGCTGCTGAGCTCGGGCTCAACACCCCGCGTGAAGAAGAACCCCTTACCGGCAAAGCGGCCCAACTTCACGCTGCAGCTACCTTCGGTATAGAAGCAACAGCACACAACACCCCTTCAAACTAACTACACAAGCCCCGGGCTAGCATCTCGCTGGTACGGGGCTTTTATCTACCCACCGGTGTCCGCAAAACCCGGTAAAGTTAGACCCAAACCCCACAACACCTTTACCCCCAAGGAGATACGCGTGCAGGTACAGGTCGCCCGCATCGGCAAACCCCACGGCATCCGCGGCGAAGTCACCGTCCAGCTCTTCACCGACGCCCCCGAAGAACGCTTCGCTCCCGGGGCCGTACTCGACATCGAAAACTTCAACCCCGCAAGCCCCGCAGGCACCATCGCCCCCGCAGGCACCCTCACCGTCAAAAAATCCCGCTGGAACAAAAAAATCCTGGTCGTAGCCTTCGAAGAAGTCACCAACCGCAACCAGGCCGAAGAACTCCGCGACACCCGCCTCACCTTCGACTCCTCCGCAGAAACCGACACCGACAGCGACGACGAAGGCTACTACGAGCACGAACTGCTCGACCTGCCCGTCTACCTGGCCGCCGACCTCAAGGACGGCTACCTACCCGAAGAGCCCATCGCCATCGTCACCGGCCTGCAGACCATGCCTACCCAGGATCTGCTGATTCTCGAAAACACCGCAGACGGTGAAGAGGTCATGATCCCCTTCGTCGAAGAACTCATCCCCGCTATCGACACCGAAGAGGGCTACATCATCATCAACCCTCCAGCCGGCCTGCTCGAACTCAACAGCGACGATGAAGAAGCAGAACCCGAGACCGAGAGTGAGCACAACTAACGCTCATGCGCTTTGACGTCATCACCATCTTCCCCGAATACCTGGCCCCGCTAGAGCTCTCCCTCATGGGCAAAGCCCGTGAATCGGGCAAGGTCGACCTGCACCTGACCAACCTGCGTGACTTCGCCTTCGACCGGCACAAGACCGTCGACGATACCCCCTACGGCGGGGGAGCTGGCATGGTTATGAAACCCGAGCCCTGGGGCCTTGCCCTGGATCAGACGCTTGCCGCCTCACCGGCGTCCGCACGGGCGGACGGGAGCAAACCCCTGCTGATCGTGCCCTCACCGGCCGGCACCGTCTTCAACCAGCAGCTGGCCTACGACCTGGCAGAAGAAGAGCACATCGTGTTCGCCCCGGCCCGCTACGAAGGTATTGACGAGCGTGTACTGGACTGGGCTGAGCAGGAATTTAGGGTGCTGCCTGTTTCCATCGGCGACTACGTGCTCTACGGGGGTGAAGTGGCCGTGATGGTGATGATTGAGGCCATTACCCGCCTGATTCCCGGTGCTATGGGCAACCCCGAATCCCTGGCTGAAGAGTCCCACACCGGCGGGCTGCTGGAGTACCCGGTCTACACCAAGCCCGCTACCTGGCGAAACCAGCAGGTGCCGCCCGTCCTGCTCTCTGGCAACCATGGTGCCATTGCCCGCTGGCGCCGTGACGAGCAAATCAAGCGCACCTTCGCCCGCCGCCCCGACATGGTCAAGGCCTACCCCGCAGAGAACTGGGACAAGAAAGACCGCAAGCTCCTGCAGGAGCTTCACACCGAGCAGAAAGCTGCCCAAAAAGCTGAGCGTGAGGCCGAGCTTTCGAGCGAAGGTCGGTAAAGTAGGTAAGCTCACAAGCAACACGCGGACGCCCGCCCCGGCACCCCTGGTGCAGGCGGGTTTTCTGTGGGATAATTTTTCTTTGTGTTCATGCTGGGCACGCCCCTGCCGCAGGGGGAAGAGCGACCTATAACAGCATGAACCACCGGCTCTGACCGTTCAGTGCCGGTGAGACAAGAATTCATCGCAGACAGCATCAGTCTGGCACCACCCGGTGACCCCTAGACACTGCCTGCGACATACACCGAATATGTTTGACCTGCGGCAGAGATATTCACGGAGAAACTCAATGCAGACTCTTGACTTCATTGACAACAAGTCACTTCGCACCGACATCCCCGAGTTCGGCCCCGGCGACACCCTGAACGTACACGTCAACATTGTTGAAGGTAACCGCAGTCGTGTCCAGGTCTTCAAGGGCTTCGTCGTTGGTCGTCAGGGCGCTGGCGTCCGCGAAACCTTCACCGTCCGCAAGGTTTCCTTCGGTGTTGGTGTAGAGCGTACCTTCCCCGTACACTCTCCCGTCATTGAAAAGATCGAGGTTGTCACCCGCGGTGACGTCCGCCGTGCAAAGCTCTACTACATGCGCGACCGTCACGGTAAGGCTGCTCGTATCCGCGAGAAGCGCGAAGCCTAAGCCATTTAGGTTTCATCAGATTTATGGAGACTGGCGTAAACGCCGACTCTTCTGAGGCAAGGCGCCAACCCTTTCTACAGGGCTGGCGCCTTGTTGCTGTCGCTGCGACCCTCGCCTTTACCGTGCTCCTGGTGGTTCGTTCCTTTTTCATTGATGTGTTCTACATACCCTCAAGTTCTATGGAACCCACCTATGAACCGGGCGACCGTATTCTAGTCTCAAAACTAGCTACCGAGTCCCAGCGTGGCGATGTGGTCGTTTTTGACGGTACCGGCTCCTTCGCCCCCTATGTACCCGGCAGCCCCTGGGTACGTGACCCGCTCACAACCGCGGGGCAGTGGCTCGGGTTGGTGGGATCAGATACGGTCTACATCAAGCGCGTCATCGGAGTAGCTGGCGATACCGTCGAGTGCTGCGATGCCGAGGGCTATCTTCTCATCAATGGGCAGCGCTCCGAAGAGCCCTATCTTTACCCCGGCGACAGCGCCAGCGAGGTGAGCTTTAGCGTACAGGTGCCCGAAGGACGCATGTGGGTGATGGGCGACCACCGCTCGGCGTCCGCTGACTCCCGGGCCCTGCTAGGGGCACCCGGCGGCGGTATGATCCGCACCGAGAAAATCATCGGCACCCCGGTCTTCATCGCCTGGCCGGCCCACCGCTTTGGTCAAGCTCCCAGCTAAAACCACTAAACTATCCTCTAAACACGTTCACAGCAGAAGGGTGCGGGCTCATGGAGCAGCAGAAGAACTCAGACAGCATCGAGGCAACGGCACAGGACGCCACCACAGCCTCGACCGACAAGCCCCGCGGCGGTAAGCGCCGCCGCGAAAACAGCGCGGTCAAAGAGTACGCCCTGATTATCCTCTACGCGGTGCTCATCGCCTTCCTGCTGAAGACCTTTGTGGTTCGCGGGTTTTACATTCCTTCTAGCTCCATGGAAGATACCCTGCAGATTAACGACCGCGTTTTTGTGAACGTGGCAGGTGGGCTCTTCACCGAAGCCGAGCGCGGCGACATCGTGGTCTTCAAAGACACTCAGGGCTGGATGCCTGTCTCTACCAGCTCTAACCCCGTACGCGATGCCCTAGCCTTTGTGGGGGTTATGCCCGATAGCTCATCAAACTACCTGGTCAAGCGTGTGATTGGGGTGGGCGGTGACCACATCGTAGGTACCGCCGATGGTCGCATCACCGTCAACGGCGTAGAAATTGACGAGACCTATCTCAAGCCCGGTGTAAGCCCCACCGAGCTTCCCTTCGACGTGATCGTTCCCCAGAACTCCTACTTCGTCATGGGCGATAACCGCTCTAACTCTGCTGACTCCCGCTACCATATTCAGACCGGCACCGAGTTCATCAACGATGCCGATGTTGTGGGCGAAGTCTTCGTCGTCGCCTGGCCCCTGTCTAACTTCACGTTCGTCGGTGGGGCTAGCGATGTCTTTGCCGACGTACCCGATACCGAGTAAGACCGTGCCAACTAAAGAAACCGCGTCCGCTGACCTGAGCGTCGAAACCGAGCTTTTTGCAGCGGGCAAGACCCTGGTGGCGGGTATGGACGAGGTGGGGCGCGGTCCGCTGGCCGGGCCGGTAACCGTTGGGGTTGCCGTGATTGAGGCGAGCGCCCAGCTCAGTATCGAGGGGCTCATCGATTCAAAGGCCCTGACCGAGAAAAAGCGGGTGGCGATGGTTCCGCAGGTGAAGCAGTGGGCCGTGACCGCAGTGGGGCACGCCAGCCCTGCTGAAATTGATGCTCTGGGTATCACCACGGCCCTGCGTTTAGCGGGGCAGCGGGTTCTTGCCCAGGTGGCTCGGGCTGGGGCCTACCCTGACGCCGTCCTCTTGGACGGCAAGCATAACTGGCTTTCTGCCCCCGAGGCTGACCTTTTTGCCGACCTTGATCCGGCAACCTCCCTCTACCGTGGGCTGGTGGCTGAAGCCTGGGCAGGTCTGGCGGGGGAGTCCGGTGGCTGGTTCGGGCCGGTGCAGATGGAGATTAAGGGTGACTACCGCTGTGCTTCTATCGCGGCTGCCTCGGTGGTGGCTAAGGTGGAGCGCGATACCCTCATGGACGAGTTAGACGTGCGCTACCCCGGCTACGGCTGGGCAAAAAATAAGGGCTACGGGTCGGGCGCCCACCGCACCGCGATAGCAACGATGGGGCCCACCCCCCTGCATCGGCTGAGCTGGTCGCTGCCGGCTACCGAGGCACAAATCCAGCAGGCTATGGTGGAACGAGAGAAGGAAGAAGTATGAGCCAAGAGGATCTTGAGAGCTACGAGTCAGGTGCCCAGCTAGCCCTGTATGAAGAGTACAAGAATGTAGCTGAGCTCTTTACCTATATCGTTGAGACCGACCGCCGTTTTTACCTGGCCAACCAGGTGCAGGTGACCCCGCGAACTGCTGATGGGTCTCTGTATTTTGAGGTTGAGATGCAGGACGTGTGGGTGTGGGATATTTTCCGCCAGTCTCGGTTTGTTAAGAACGTGAAGGTGTATTCGGTGCGCGATGTGAACGTTGAAGAACGCGCTGCCGCTGAAGACCTGGTAGTGCCGACTATGAGTGATTTCGACCCCGGTTCGGCCTAAAAGCTAGCGTGTGAGCCCGCCTCCTTCCCGTGAGGGAAGGGGGCGGGTTTTTCGTATGCAGAGATGCGCGGACGCCCGGTGCAGCTGCCTGGGGATAAGGATGCGCGGGGCGTCATGGTTGCGTCACGGCTGTACCGTTTATGAGCGTGAATACGGGAGCTATCTGGCGCTGACCTGGTGGTATAGGGGAGCCGGGGATATCCACAGACAGCACAGAGGTAGGTAGAACCAGACCCGGTAGGTCATGATGGGGCTAACCCTGATACTTGAAGGAGACCCCCATGAACCCCGCACTACAACCATCCTCACCCCATGCGTCCTTGCGGCCCAAAGAAGTGGGGCGCTGGGGTGAAGATATCGCCCTGGCAGTCTTAGAGCAACAAGGCTATACCCTCTTAGCTCGTAACTGGCGGCCCGCACGAACTGAAGAGCGGCCGCGGTGGAGTGGCGAACTTGATTTGATTATGCGCGATAGCGACCAGACCCTGGTCTTTATCGAGGTTAAAACCCGTTCTGCTGCGGGCTACGGGCACCCTCTTGAATCCATTACTACTCGGAAACGCCAGATGCTACGACACCTGGCCTACGCCTGGTTAGCAGAAAACCGGGCTCCCTATTCCACCATGAGAGTAGACGCTATTGCCCTGTGCGGGAGCCCCACTGATTTCACCTTTGAGCACCGGCAGGCGGTGGTGTAGCCGTGGCCTTCGCACGAACCTATTCGGTTGCCCTGGTGGGTGTCACTGGCTACCTCGTTGAAGTAGAAGCCGATATCTCATCTGCCCTACCCGGCTTCGTCCTGCTGGGCTTGCCCGATAGTTCTTTGAACGAGGCCAAAGACCGGGTGCGGTCTGCCGCGAAGAATTCCGGGCTGCCCCTGCCACCCCAGAAACTCACCATCAACCTCACCCCGCCTACCCTTCCCAAGCGCGGCTCGGCATTTGATATGGCCATGTTGGTTGCAGCCCAGCAGGCGGCGGGGCAGCTAGGTTCATCAGGCCGCACGGTCTTCCTGGGCGAAGTCGGTCTCGATGGGAGTGTGCGACAGGTTCCCGGAATACTACCTGCTGTCAAAGCCGCCCGCGATGCCGGGCATGAGCGGGTAGTTGTACCCGAGGGTAATGCCCAAGAAGCAGGCCTCATAGAGGGAGTTGAAGTGACCGGGGTCAGCTGTCTTGCTGAAGTGTTTGAACTTCTGGGCTGCCCCGAACCAGAAAAGCTCAAAAGACCAGTTCTGGTGGGGAGTCAGAGGACGGGGGTGGAACACAGCAGCCCGCAGCAGAGCGCTGATATGGCAGATGTCGCCGGGCAGGCGGAGGGGCGCCTAGCCCTTGAAATAGCGGCTGCAGGGGGCCATCACCTGTTGCTGACCGGCCCACCCGGTTCTGGCAAGACCATGCTGGCTGAACGTCTCTCCGGTATTCTTCCTCCGCTCACACCGCAAGAAGCGCTGGATGTCACCGCGGTGCACTCGCTCTGCCGTTCGGGTGAGCCGCTTACAGAACTGATGACCAGACCGCCTTTCGAAGCGCCCCATCATACTGCCAGCGCACCTGCGATTATGGGAGGTGGTGCCGGGCTGCCCAAGCCGGGGTGCATCTCAAAGGCGCACCGGGGCGTCCTTTTTCTCGATGAAGCCCCGGAATTTAAGCGCAGCGTTTTAGATTCTCTGCGCCAGCCCCTCGAAAGCGGCGAAGTCATTATTAGTCGCTCAGCTGCTTCAGCCCGGTACCCGGCTAGGTTTCAACTCGTACTAGCTGCCAACCCCTGCCCCTGCGGCTATAACGTGGGTCGCGGTCTAGACTGCACCTGTACCAGTCGAGAGCGAAGGTCCTACTTCAGCCGGCTATCGGGGCCCCTGCTTGACCGTATCGATCTTCATATCAGTGTTCCTAAAGTAACGGCCGCCGACCTCGCTACAAGCGGCACCAACGAAAGCTCAGAGGAAATCCGTTACCGAGTCAGTCAAGCCCGCAAAGCCCAGGCGGAAAGACTGAGCCCGCTGGGCGTGACCACCAATGCTGAGACGAACGGCAAGATTCTGCGAGGCCCTCTCAAGCTTTCAGCCCAACTGACCTCGTCCCTCTCCACCGCCCTGGACCACGGCACCCTCACAGCCCGCGGCTATGACCGAGTGCTACGGACAGCCTGGACCTTAGCCGACTTAGATGGAGCCACCAGCCCCAGCCGAGACCACCTTGACCTTGCCCTCTACTTCCGCAACCACGCCACTGAAAGCTACCAGACATGACACATCACGACCCCCACCACGATATTCGTAGAGCCCGCACCGAGATCCTGCGCATTACCGACCCCGAGGACGTCGCCACCTACACCCTGCTTCGGCTTGTGGGACCGGTCCGTGCCGCAGACTACCTCACCGGCCGTCAGGAACTCACCCCGCGTCTTCTAGCCCGCCACCTTGAGGAAGCAGGAGCACACGATGTCTCTGCGGCACCTGCCCTCGCTAGTGCCATCGGTGAACGGACGCAGCGGTGGAAGAGCAGGCGGGCAGGTATCAGCGTCCAACAGGATATGGCTTTAGCCCGGGCCAGCGGCAGCTGGCTGTGTATACCCGAAGACCCAGACTGGCCACAGGCCTTGAATGACCTCGCAGAAAAAACTCCGGTCGGCCTCTGGGGCAGGGGAGACCGCCAGCTACTGGCCCAGCTCACCACCGAAAAGAGTTATGCGGTCGTGGGGTCCCGCGATGTCAGCTCCTACGGTAACTCAGCAACCAGCCACCTGGCCGGTGAACTAGCAAACCGGGGCTATACGGTGGTCTCAGGTGGGGCCTTTGGCGTAGATGCCACCGCCCATCGAGCTGCACTCGCTACAGCAACATCTTCCCTGCCCACCGTAGCATTGATGGCGGGAGGTCTTGACCGTCTTTACCCCAAGCCCAATGAACGCCTGCTGCACGAGATTATTGAACGGGGCCTGCTGCTGAGCGAGGTTCCCCTGGGGCAGAATCCCACCCGTTACAGGTTCCTCCAGCGTAATCGGCTCATCGCCGCTCTCACCGGGGCCAGCATAGTTATCGAAGCCCGCTGGCGCAGCGGCGCGCTCAACACAGCCCACCATGCCCTGGAACTAGGGCGCCCACTCTATGCTGTACCCGGCCCTATCTTTTCACCAACCTCAGAAGGCTGCCACCGGCTCATTCGCGACGGCCTGGCCCAGCTTGTCACCGATACCCGCCACATACTGGAAGACAGGACCACGGAACTTGGAGCAGAGCCTGCCAGCCTTTTCTCTGCCCCTTCTGCCCACCAGCAGCTCCTGGATTCGCTCACAGAAACTCAAAGACGGGTGTGGGACGTACTGCCTCTCCGCACTCCGGCTACTGTCGAACAGCTCAGTGCTGACCTTGCGCTACCTACCCGAACGGTCATGATTGCCCTATCTCAACTCAACCGACTCAACCTTGCAGAGCAGGAAGGCATGGGCTGGCGAAAAACCAAACCATCGGCGGAAAGCTCCGGGGGATAGAATGAAGACCTGACCTCAGTCACCGGTAGGAAGGAGCGGTACGGTGCACCCTGCAGACCAGCTACCCACCACCCTCAAAATCGGGGCCTCCACGGTCGACGAAGACCGAGAGTTCGTACGAGCCCTTGAAGCTTTTGAACGCTACCTCACCTACGAGCTCCACCGCTCACCTCAAACAATTCGGGCCTACGTCTCTGACCTCACCGATTTCTTTGCCCACGCCCGCAGACACGGTACCACCCATCTATCCCACATCACCCTTGAAGTCATTCGAGGCTGGCTAGCCTACCATCACCGCAAACAAGCTGCCCGGAGCTCTATGGCCCGGCGGACTTCGTCCTTGCGGACCTTCTTCACCTGGGCGGAGGAAGAAGAACTCATCCAAGCCAACCCGGCACTCAAACTCACGACCCCCAAGAAGAGCAACCACCTGCCCTCGGTACTCAGCGAAGGCCAGATGCAGGCCCTCACCACAACCCTCACAGCAGCTCTAGAGCAGACCCCGCGGGACGCCCGACTCCTGCGACTTCAGGCGGTAGTGGAGCTACTCTATGCCAGCGGGTTGCGCATCTCAGAGCTCACCGGTCTCGACCTAGCAAGCATTGACCGTCACCAGCGAACCCTGCGCGTGCTGGGTAAGGGCAATAAAGAGCGGGTCGTGCCCTTCGGGGCTCAGGCTATGCAGGCCCTCAACCGGTGGGTTGTGGCAGGACGCCCGCAGTGGCTTCCAGAGATAGAAGAAGCTAAAAGCGCCCCGGCTCAACACGCCCTCTTCATCGGCCCCCAGGGTAAACGCGCCAACCCCCGGCAGATTCGCCAAGACCTTACCACCCTGCTGGGTACTTTGGGCGATACCGAAGCCACAGGCGCCCACGTCTTCCGCCATACAGCTGCAACCCACATGGTCGATGGGGGAGCAGATATCAGAGCCGTCCAAGAGTTTCTTGGGCACAGTTCTTTAGCAACCACCCAGGTCTACACTCACGTCTCGGTAGACCGCCTTGCCCAGGCCTATAGCAGGGCTCACCCCCGGGCCTAAAGGTAAGGCAGAAGGTATAGGATGGGAAGACCATGTTTTCACCAGCAGAAAAGACCGGCCAGCCCGTCCCCCTTCCATCAGAGACAACCGGCAACCCTACCGGTGGCTTTATCTTTCTGCTGGCTGTCCCCTCAGCCCTCACAAGCCACGTGACCTGGGCTCTTGAAAATCTCACTGCCCACCGGCTGACCCCCACCTGGCAAGCCCAACCCCAGAAACCGGGCTACCACCGTGCAGATATCAGCTGGCAGGGCAACAGCGGGGGAGCAGCCCTCATCGCTTCCACCCTCCGTCACTTCAAGGACAGCTATTTTGAAGTCACCGAGCGCCGCACCGCATCCTCCGATGCCTTACGCATCATGCACACCCCCGAACTCGGCATCTGTACCCTACCGGTAGACCTACAGGGCAACTTCACCGTAACCGAAGACCGCATCCGCTACGCCTTCGAAAAGGCAGCCGGTAATTTCGATGAACTCTACCGGCAGTTCTCTGCGGCCGTTGGCCAGCCCTGGGACGACGAACTTGAGCCCCTGCGTCCTAACGCCTCATCGGCCAGCGCCACCGTCAGGCTCCGGGCCTAAGGCAAGAGCACCCCCGCCCCAGAGCACAGAAAAGGGCCCTTCTGCCCGAACTAGAGTTCGCGTAGAAGGGCCCTCTCTCACAAGCTAGACCAGCACGGTGTTAGTTGCTGACGCTACGGAAAGCCGCTACAGCGTTGTGACCACCAAAGCCGAAGGAGTTCGAGACAGCAACAATCTCACCGGCAGGAAGGTCCCGAGCCTTGGTGACAACATCGAGGTCAATCTCGGGGTCCTTGTTCTCCAGGTTAATGGTGCAGGGAGCCTTACGGTGGTAAACCGCAAGAACAGTCAGTACAGCTTCAAGAGCACCGGCACCGCCGAGCAGGTGACCGGTCATTGACTTGGTTGCAGATACAGCCACCTTGCCGGTGTGCTCCCCGAAGACCTCACGCAAAGCCAGGGACTCGGGGATATCACCCACGGGAGTAGAGGTTGCGTGCGCATTGACGTGCACTACCTGCTCAGGAGAAATACCGCCATCGGTCAGAGCTTCCTGCAGGGCGCGGGTAGCACCCAGAGCATCCGGGTCGGGAGCGGTGATGTGGTGGGCGTCCGCTGAGACGCCGGTGCCAGCCAGCTCCGCGTAGATACGGGCACCGCGGGCCAGCGCATGCTCCTCAGATTCAAGAATTAGCGCAGCACCGCCCTCACCCATCACAAAACCGTCGCGGTCGGTATCGTAGGGGCGGGAAGCACCAGCAGGGTCATCGTTGCGGGTCGATAGGGCCTGCATCTTTGCAAAGGCGCCAATCGTCATGGGGTGGATTGCAGCCTCAGAACCACCGGCAATCACCACATCGGCCTTACCCGAGCGAATCAGCATCAGGCCGAGCTCGAGAGCTTCGGTCGACGAAGCGCAGGCGGACACCACGGTCTGGGCAGCGCCACGGGCCTTCAGGTTCATCGAGACGGCAGCAGCATTTGAGTTGGGCATCAGCATGGGAACCGTCATGGGCAGCATACGGCGCGGGCCCTTCTCGCGCAGAGTATCCCAGGCATCAAGCAGAGTCCACACACCACCGATACCGGTACCAAAAGCAACCGCGGTCCGCAGCGGATCGCACTCTTCAGCAGCCTCAGCGTCAGGGCCGCTAAAACCGGCGTCCTCCCAGGCCTCGCGCGCCGCAACCAAAGCCAGCTGGCCCGAGGGGTCCAGGCGCTTAGCCTCAACCTTGGTCAGGCGGCCCGACTCAACAGCGTCTACAGCCACACGGCCAGCAATCGAAACCGGCAGGTCGAATTCCTCAACCCAGGGCTCTTCAATAGTGGTGATGCCTGAGACACCTGCAAGCGCATTTTCCCAGGTCGTCGGAACATCCCCACCGATGGGGGTGGTGGCGCCGAGGCCGGTGACCACAACTTTACGAGTCATGCTTGATTCCTTCGAATACAGTCTTGGGTTGGGGTAAAGAATAAAAAGCAGGTTGGGCACGATCAGACCGTGCCCAACCTGGTCAACGCGACTTAGGCGTTAGCGATGAAGTTAACAGCGTCGCCGACGGTCTTCAGGTTCTTGACCTCTTCGTCGGGAATGGTAACGCCGAACTTTTCCTCAGCGTTCACAACGATGGTCATCATTGAGATGGAGTCGATGTCCAGGTCCTCGGTGAAGGACTTCTCGAGCTGGACGTCCTCAACCTCTACACCGGTCTCTTCGTTCACGATTTCTGCAAGACCTGCGAGGATTTCGTTCTGATCTGCCATGATGGCTCCTTCGTCTTAGTATGAGTGGCGTGGGGCCACTGATGTAACTCACCGCGCAGGGGTGCGCAGCGGTTGAGGGATAAGCGGGCAGAGCCCACTTTAGCTTCCAAAATTGAGTGTAGCCCTTAGCCCGCACAAAGCTAAGCTGTGACGCCACCTAATTTTTGAAATAAATCTAACATTTTGTCAAAATACGGTGCGGACGCCCGCCCCGCCGACCCGGCACAGGGCAGATTAGGGGAGCACAACAACCTGGGCCGCGTAGGCCAGACCCGCACCGAAACCAATCTGCAGGGCAAACTTGCCAGAAAGATCGGGGTTATCCTGGAGCAGCTGGTGGGCAGCTAGCGGAACAGAGGCAGCAGAGGTGTTACCCGCACACTCGATATCGCGGGCCACCACAACGCTCTCGGGCAGCTTCAGGGTTTTCACCATCTGGTCGATAATGCGCATATTGGCCTGGTGGGTCACCAGCGCCCCCAGGTCATCTGCGGTAATACCGGCAGCATCGAGAGCCTTCTGAGCAACCTTAGCCATCTCCCAGACAGCCCAACGGAAGACCGTCTGGCCGTCCTGACGCAGGGTCGGCCAAATCTTCTCGCCCTCCTGCACCGGGTTAGCCACAAAATCACGGTTGCGGATCTCAAGCATGGAATGGGTCATGCCCACAGCGCCCCAGCGCTCGCCGTCTGAACCCCAGATAGTGGGGCCGATGCCGGGCTCATCGGAGGCACCTACGACCGCCGCACCAGCACCGTCACCGAGCAGGAAGGAAATGGTGCGTTCGGTGTTGTCGATGAAGTCTGAGAGCTTTTCAACGCCGATGACCAGAACCTTCTGGGCGGTACCGGAGCGTACCAGGGCGTCCGCCTGGGCGATGCCGTAGCAGAAGCCTGCGCAGGCTGCTGAGATATCGTAAGCGGGAGCCTTGGACCCCACAGCTTCAGCTACCAGGGTCGCGAGGGCGGGGGTTGCGTAGGGGTGGGAGATGGTGGCGACGATGACGGCATCCAGCTCTTCACCCTGCACACCTGAGGCGGTCAGGGCGTCCTTAGCAGCCCCCACAGCAAGATCTGTTACAGAAATCTTTTCTGAGGCACGGTGGCGGGTCTTAATGCCGGTGCGCTGAACGATCCATTCATCTGAGGAGTCAATCGGGCCGGCAATATCGTCGTTGGTGACGATCAGGTCGGGGCGGGCAGCCCCGTAGCCCAGAATACGGGAGTAGCGGTTGGGCTCAACCTGCTTGAGAGTAGGCATCGTGAAGTCCTTTCGGGAAAACTTTAGGCCTGAAGAGCCTGGGCTAGGGCGGCAAGGTCGTCGGGGGTGTTGATAGCGGACGCCGGTGTGCCGCGCATACCGCGCTTGGCCAGACCTACGAGGGTGCCTGCGGGAGCAACCTCAACCAGGCGGGTAACTTCCCGCTCCGCGAGGGTGGCCATACACAGGTCCCAGCGGACGGGGCGGATCACCTGGGCAACCAGCGATTCAAGAGCCGCTGTCCCCGAGGCAACGGGCTGGCCATCGAAGTTTGAGAGCAGCTCAGCAGTCGGTTCTGCGGGGGAGAGGCCTGCCGCAAAGTCTGCCAGGGGCCCCTGGGCTGCCGCCATGTAGTCGGTATGGAAGGCACCGGCTACCTTCAGCGGAATCACGCGGGTCTTGGCGGGCGGGTTCTCGGCGAAAGCTGCAAGAGCGTCGAGGGAACCCGCGGCTACAATCTGCCCGCCGCCGTTCGAGTTAGCGGCGGTGAGGTTGGCTTCGGCGATAGCGGCGCGGACGTCGTCCTCAACTCCGCCGAGCACAGCGGCCATGCCGGTGGGGGTAGCGGCAGCTGCCTGAGCCATGCCGTCGGCCCGCACCTTGATAAACCGCATGGCGTCCTCTTCGGTGAGCACACCGGCTAGGGCTGAAGCGGTAATCTCACCCACTGAGTGACCGGCAAAAACAAGCTTCTGGCCCTCCAGGGTCTTCTGGGCTAGGCGACCGGTGACAAGACCAGCTGCCACAATCAGGGGCTGGGCAATAGCGGTGTCCTTGATGGTTTCCTCATCGGCCTCGGTGCCGTAATGAACCAAGTCGAGCTCTACAGCCTCAGAGAGCCGCTCGAGGTGGGGGCGTACCCCGTCGAGGTCTAACCAGCTTGAGAGGAACCCGGGCTTCTGCGACCCCTGGCCGGGGCACACCAGTGCTATCACGCGTAACCGCCTTGAAAATAGAGTGTGAGACCTAGAACTTGAAAGTTTCTAGCGCTTTGTTCAAATAACTATCCTACTCCTGTTGGCAGGCCAGCTGGGACGGCACAGCTGTTCAATCTCAAAAGCCAAGAAAACTCACAGCTAAGGGCTTCGGCCCAAGAAAGCTAGAGGGTAAGACTGACTAGCCCAAAGACTGCCCAGAACAAAAAGCGGCCCCCACGATGATCGTGGGGGCCGCCCTTACACTCAGCGCGAATCTATGACTCGCTGTGAGCTAGGAACTAATCAGCACAGGGGCTTAGGCGTCGCCACCGGCGGTACCTGAGGTGCCTGCATTGATGTTGTTCAGGTCGTACTTCTCGAAGGCCTTAGCAGGTGCGTCTGCGGGGACCTCGCCTCGCTTAGCCAGCATCTGCAGGGTACGGACGACGATGGACTCGGCGTCGATCTTGAAGAAGCGGCGGGCACCGGCACGGGTGTCAGAGAAACCGAAGCCATCTGCACCCAGGGTTGCAAATTCGTTGGGAACGAACTGGCGGATACCGTCCATCAGGTCGGTCTGGTAGTCAGACACGGCAACGATGGGACCGGTGGCACCCTCAAGCTGCTGGGCAACGAAGGGGGTGCGGGGGCTAGCTGAGGGGTTGTTCAGCAGCTCACGTTCGGTCTCAAGGCCGTCGCGGCGCAGGTTGGTCCAGGAGGTAACTGACCAAACATCTGCTGAGACTCCCCAGTCTTCGGCAAGAATCTGCTGGGCCTTTTCAGCCCAGGGAACTGCAACGCCTGAGGCCAGAAGCTGGGCACGGGGGCCGTCATTCTTTGCCTCGTGCAGGCGGTAGATACCACCAATCAGGCCGTCAACGTCGAGGTTTTCGGGTTCAGCGGGGTGCTGAATGGGCTCGTTGTAGACGGTGATGTAGTACATGACGTTGTGGTCTTCGTCCTTGTCACCGTACATGTGCTCGATGCCGCGCTTGACGATGTGACCGATTTCGTAACCGTAGGCAGGGTCGTAGTGAATCACTGCGGGGTTGGTGCCGGCCAGGATCGGTGAGTGGCCGTCTGCGTGCTGCAGGCCTTCACCGGTCAGGGTGGTGCGACCTGCGGTTGCACCCATGATGAAGCCACGGGTCAGCTGGTCAGCAGCAGCCCAGAAGGAGTCGCCGGTGCGCTGGAAACCGAACATCGAGTAGAAGATGTAGACGGGAATCATGGGCTCGCCATGGGTGTCGTAGGAAGTACCTACGGCGGTGAAGGCTGAGGTGCCACCGGCCTCGTTGATACCTACGTGAATGATCTTGCCCTCGGGTGATTCCTTGTAGGCCAGCATGAGTTCACGGTCAACAGCCAGGTAGTTCTGGCCGTTGGGGTTGTAAATCTTGGCGGTGGGGAAGTAGGAGTCCATGCCGAAAGTACGAGCCTCATCGGGGATGATGGGCACGATACGGTGGCCGAAGTCCTTCTCGCGCATGAGGTCCTTGAGCAGGCGCACAAAGGTCATGGTGGTTGCAGCCATCTGCTTACCGGTGCCCTTGAATGCACCCTTGTAGGCCTTGTCTGAAGGCAGGGTAATCTTGGGCTGAACATTCTTGCGGGAGGGGACGAAGCCGCCCAGTTCCTCACGGCGGGCCATGAGGTACTTGTACTCTTCGGAGTCCTTACCGGGGTGGTAGTAGGGCGGGTTGTAGAGGTCCTTCTCCAGCTCCTCGTCGGAGATGGGGATGCGCAGGTGGTCGCGGAACTGCTTCAGGTCTTCCATCGACAGTTTCTTCATCTGGTGGGTGGCGTTGCGAGCCTCGAAGGAAGCACCCAGGCCGTAGCCCTTAACAGACTGAGCAAGGACGACGGTGGGCTGGCCCTTGTGCTCAACAGCTGCCTTGAAGGCTGAGTAAACCTTGTGGTAGTCGTGGGCGCCGCGCTTCATGGCCCAGATCTCGTCGTCGGTCATGTCCGCAACGAGTTCCTTGGTTTCAGGGGTCTGACCGAAGAAGTGTTCACGGATAAAGCCGCCGGACTCAGCCTTGTAGGTCTGGTAGTCACCGTCGCGGGTTTCGTTCATGATGCGGACGAGCTCGCCGGACTTATCCTTTTCGAGCAGGGAATCCCATTCGCGGCCCCAGAGGACCTTGATGACGTTCCAGCCTGCGCCGCGGAAGAAGGCTTCAAGTTCCTGAACAATCTTGCCGTTACCGCGGACGGGGCCGTCCAGACGCTGCAGGTTGCAGTTAACAACGAAGGTGAGGTTGTCGAGCTTGTCGTTGGCAGCTAGCTGCAGGGCACCGCGTGACTCGGGCTCGTCCATTTCGCCGTCGCCCAGGAAGGCCCAGACATGCTGGTCTGAGGTGTCCTTGATACCGCGGTTGTGCAGGTATTTGTTGAACTGAGCCTGGTGGATAGCGTTGAGGGGACCAAGACCCATGGATACCGTGGGGAACTGCCAGAAATCAGGCAGGTTGCGGGGGTGGGGGTAGGAGGGCAGATGGGTGCCCTGCTTGGTCTTTTCCTGGCGGAAGCCATCGAGCTGCTCTTCGGTGATGCGACCTTCCAGGAAGGCACGTGCATAGTTACCGGGGGAGGAGTGGCCCTGGAAGAAAATCTGGTCGCCGCCACCGGGGTGGTTGCGGCCACGGAAGAAGTGGTTGAAACCTACTTCGTAGAGGGTGGCTACACCTGCGTAGGAGGAAATGTGGCCACCTACGCCGATGGTGGCTTTCTGGGCACGCTGTACCATCATGGCAGCGTTCCAGCGGAGCATGGCGCGGTAGCGGCGTTCAATCTGCTCGTCGCCGGGGTATTCGGGTTCCTGGTCGACAGGAATGGTGTTGACGTAGTCAGTGGTGGTCACCATAGGTACGGTGATCGACTTCTGGCCTGCGCGCTGCATAAGTGAGCGCACGATGAACTGTGCACGTTCGGTGCCGTGGGCTTCTACCAGGTCGTCGAAGGACTCAATCCACTCGTTGGTCTCTTCGGGGTCGATGTCGGTGAAGCTGTTGGTCAGTGCACTCAAAACGTGATCGTTCGTTTCTGAGGGTCCCACTAGTCAACCTCTCTTTGTTGTAGGGGTATGTGTTCACCAGCGGCAGCCTATGTGCCCGGTGAGCCTTGGGTGTATGCCTTGCGCGGCCGGTGGGCAGGCGCTAAGACAACTTCCCTTCTATGTTGTCACAAATTGCTTCTTTTAAGGTTGTGGTTTCAGGAGTTTGGGGGTGTGAAATAGCCGTCACTTGCCCCTACTTTTTCTGAGGGTGAAATTAGCTGGCCTATTTTGGTCGTGTTCTGTTGATTTGGGGGCATGAAGCGTGTTCAGTAGGAACTAAAGGCATGCCCGGTCTCGTTTACTTTCGTAATGGAAGCGGTGAAGGTGGGTGTGCGGGGCTTTGTTGAATTGCTAGCCCGCCATTGTCATTTGAATCTTGGAGGATGTACGTGAGCGCCACCGGTGCTGCTAAAGAGACTGTTGGTCAGAAGCTAGGATTGCCTGTTGGCAGCCTGATGCAGGAGTTTGGCTACGATGAGGACGTCGACTTCGACCTGCGCGATGCCTTGGAGGATTTTCTGGGAACAGAGCTTCTTGATGAGGATGACCAAGAAGTTGTCGATGGCATCCTGCTGTGGTGGCGTGCTGAGGACGGCGACCTGGTCGATGGTCTGATGGATGTGCTAGCTACTCTTGACGAGGGTGGGGTGGTATGGCTGCTGACCCCCAAGTCTGGTCGGGATGGGCATATTCCTCCGGTGGAGATTCAAGAAGCTGCCCCGCTGGCGGGGCTGCATGTGACCACATCTGAGTCGCTAGCTCAGGATTGGGCTGCTTTTCGCCTGGTCATGAAACAGGGGAAATAAGTGTGAGGGCCTTCTGTCAGGGTAGACAGGGGGCCCTTTTTCATGGGTTTTAGCCATGGAGAGCGGTGGTTCAGAAAAAAATTAGAAATTTTTTGAAAAAATATAAGTGCTTGTCAAGCCGGCATTTTCTGATATTTGTCTGTGTAAAATAGTCAGAAAATCGGGCTTTTTGCACCCTGAGGGGCGGTTTCGATTTGCAAGACCGTTTGGGTCTGCGTAAAGTATTACATGTCGCCGCGAGAGATAACGCGGAAGGGACAACAAGGGTCTTTAGCTCAGCTGGTAGAGCGCCACGTTTACACCGTGGATGTCATCGGTTCGATCCCGGTAGGACCCACAGATAAGCCCCACACCTCGGTGTGGGGCTTTTTGTTTTTCTACGACTAGCTGTAGGTCGGGTGGGGCGAGAGAAAATGTGGGCTTATATGTGGGCTTCTTATCAGGGTGAAAGTCGCACCGGCAGAAGGCGCCGATAGGTAGACTGAAAACTTCAGTTTGACTCACACACATACCTTTAGAGGGGAAACCTATCGTGACTACCTCACGCCGTGCTCTACTTGAGGGGACTGCCTGGGCGGCACCTGCCGTCCTCGCTACTGCAGCTATCCCTGCGTATGCAGCTTCAACACCAATCACCAGTGTGGTTGCTCAAGGGTCTGTAGACTCCTTTGGCTTCCAGAGCGTGGACTCAACAGATTTGGTGAACTTCACTGGCCAAACCACCCAGTCACCTATGACAGATGGCTCTACCGGCTTCCGCCTGTACCAGACCACCGGTGCCGATACCACCGCCGTCCTCACAGCCCTGACCTACTATGTGCTGATTCCCCGCAATGATGCCTACACCATCGATTCAGTCAATATTAACTACGGTCCGGTTGCGACCGTCTGGGACCCGATGGCTCTTTCAGCTCAGGCAACAGTAGCCCTATCCAACGGTAACGTGCTGTCCTCAGCTGATTACCTGATCTACGCTGCAACTTATAAGGCAGGGCCAACCACCATCACTGTAGGGCCTGAAACCACTTCACAGGCAGTCTCAGGTACCGATATTTCCACCAATATCGCTGGCAAATTCACAGACGGTGGTAACGCGATGATTCCCAGCGAGATAGCAGGCCTCTACACCGGTTACATCGCGACCTATTCAGTTAACGGCGTAGCCAGCACGACCTCGTCTACCGTTGCACCGTCTACTAAAACTTCATAAGGTCAATTTGTACGACCTACATTGAAGAGGGGAGAGCTCCTTGCCGGGCTCTTCCCTTTTCTGTTCGACCCCAAACCATGAAGTAGTCTGTGAGGGATAATAGCTGAACTAATGGTCGCGATGCGTCAATACCGAGAAGGAGTAGCGCTCTTGATGAACCGTAACTTTAAACCTCGCAACTTTACCGCCGTATTCCTGTCGGTAACCTGGCTGCTCATATCCATCTTTTTCATCACGCAGGGGGCCCTGGTGACGCTCTGGTCAATCTTCGCCTGTGTAGCTCTGATCATCGGAGCTGTAGCAGTGTGGGTACTCTTCACCGATACCTACGATTCATAGCAAAGACCACCACCGGCTGCTTTCAGCCTCCCAGAATATGAGAGTTTGCTTCATCTCACCCGGTGCTGAAGCATAAACAGAGCAGACCAGCGTAGTCTTAAAGACATGACTGAAAACAATACTGCTCGTAAGGCACAAATTGGTGTAACCGGCCTAGCCGTCATGGGTGCAAACCTGGCCCGCAACCTGGCCCGTAACGGCTACACCGTAGCCCTGCACAACCGCTCCGTTGAAAAAACCGACGCCCTGCTCGAAGCCCACGGCGATGAAGGCGACTTCATCCGCACCGAGACCCTGCAGGAACTGGTTGACTCTCTCGAAGCTCCCCGCCGCATCCTCATCATGGTTAAGGCAGGCGGCCCCGTTGATGCTGTCATTGAGCAGCTCGAACCCCTGCTCGATGAAGGCGATGTCATCATCGACGGCGGTAACTCCCACTTCCCCGATACCATCCGCCGCGAGCGTGCCCTGGCAGGAAAGGGCCTGCACTTCGTAGGTATCGGCGTCTCCGGCGGTGAAGAGGGCGCCCTCAACGGCCCCTCCATCATGCCCGGCGGTTCTGCTAAGTCCTACGAATCCCTCGGCCCCCTGCTCGAAAAGATTTCAGCCAAAGCACCCAACGGCGATCCCTGCTGCGCCTGGATCTCAACCGACGGCGCTGGCCACTTCGTTAAGATGGTCCACAACGGTATCGAGTACGCAGACATGCAGGTCATCGGCGAGGCCTACGACCTGCTGCGCACCGTTGCTGGGCTTGAGCCCGCAGCCCAGGCTGAAATCTTCAAGCAGTGGAACACCACCGACCTCAACTCCTACCTCATTGAAATCACCGCTGAGGTTCTGGCCCAGGTCGATGCTAAGACCGGCAAGCCCCTGGTCGACGTGATCGTCGATGAGGCCGGCCAGAAGGGTACCGGCCGCTGGACTGTCCAGGCAGCCCTGGATCTGGGGGCACCAGTCTCCGGTATTGCGGAGTCAGTATTTGCCCGTGCCCTGTCTTCTAGCAACTCTGATGCCCGCAAACAGGCCCAGGAAGAGCTACCCGCAGGCCTCATCGCAACCACCGCCGTTGCTAACGGCGATGAAGAGTTCATTGAGGACGTCCGCAAGGCCCTCTTCGCCTCCAAGCTGGTTTCCTACGCCCAGGGCCTGGACATGCTGGCTAAGGCTGGCGACGAGTACGGTTGGGACCTCAAGCTCGACGTCATCGCAGGTCTCTGGCGCGCAGGCTGCATTATCCGTGCAGAACTGCTGGGTGAAATCATGGAAGCCTACAAGAACGAAACCCCCGCCAACATGCTGCTGGCTCCCGGCTTCAAGAAGCTCATGGAAGAACTCGTTCCCTCCTGGCGTCGTGTGGTTGCCAAGGCAACCGCTGAGGGCGTGCCCGTCCCCGTCTTCGCCTCATCCCTGAGCTACTACGACGGTCTGCGCCGCAAGCGCCTGCCCGCTGCCCTGATTCAGGGCCAGCGTGACTTCTTCGGTGCCCACACCTACGGTCGAATCGACTCCGAGGGCATGTGGCACACCGAGTGGAGCGGCGACCGCAGCGAAATCAACGCTGAGGACTCCCACACTCACTAGGCGACAAGAGCCTACAACCGATATGCTCTGTGCCCTGATACTTCACTGTTCAGGGTGCAAAGCATATTTTGTCTAAGAGAATTGAGAAACTTGATGCCGTTTGGTTCAAAGATTAAGAAAGTGCTAATTAGCGATCAGGGGAACCTATTCACCACCTTTGGTTATGGTCTGGTCGTAGGGGTTATCGTAAAGTATTACAGCCTAACCGCTCGTTTTGCGTTCCGTAAAGAAACCCCCATCAGCGCAGATTTCAATGAGAACGTGACCTTTGCGGTAAAGACCTTTTTGCGGCCTAAAACTATGAATCGCTGTCTTTCTGGTATTCGTCAAACAACGTTTGCTGGGCGTGTAGTGGTAGCAGATGACTCCGAAAAACATTGGTCAACAACAGACCCGGCTGTTCAGGTCGTGAAGCTGCCCTTCAACGTGGGTATTTCGCGGGGGCGTAACGCGGCTCTAGACCACGTCAAGACTAAATACGTTCTATTTACAGATGATGATGCTGTGCACACTCGTGCCAGCAACTGGCAGAAGGCCTACGAATACTTAGAAGCTCATCCTGATGTGGATGCAGTCGCCTGCACCTTGATTGAGGTACCTACCTTCCGCACACATATTTATGGTTCAAAGGCTGATACCCTATACGCTAAATCCGCTGACCCGATACACGAACCCGGGCAGCTAGTTCATGGCCTTCCCTTCCGGTTAATGACGTCTAATGATTTTCTAGCACGTACTGAGTCAATCCGTTCTATTGGTGGCTGGGACGATGAACTTAGACTCAACGAACACCGTGATTTCTTCTCCCGTGCAAGTGGAAAGCTTGTATTCGTTCAAGACCCTGAGATAATTGCCTTCCATGCTCGTACCCCTTGGAATAAGAAATATCAGAAGTATCGCCATGATAATTCTGTTTCTCGGCAATTAATTACCAAAAAATGGGGAGAATAAAAAAGTCCCAGCCTCTCACACAGGCTGGGGCTTTTTTAAATCCACATGGTCGGGTCCACGTACTCGACGGCGTCAACCAAGGGTTTTTTGTTGTCGGGGGTGCGCGGACGCGAGCGGGCAGGGATGCCGGTAATGATAGAGTCCTCGGGGTGGTCGTGCACCACCACTGAATTACCACCAATTGCTGAGTCTGCGCCGATGTGCACCGGCCCCAGCACTTTTGCACCTGCACCGATCGTTACCCGGTCACCAATGGTGGGGTGGCGCTTGCCCTTTTCAAGGGAACGCCCACCCAGGGTAACCCCGTGGTAGAGCATGACGTCCTCACCGATGTCAGCGGTCTCACCAATCACCACACCCATGCCGTGGTCAATGAAGAAACGGCGACCAATGGTCGCACCCGGGTGAATCTCAACCCCCGTCATAAAACGGGCAAACTGGCTGAGGGTTCGCGCAAGGGTGCGGGTAGATTCCTTCTGCCAGAGCTTATGGGCCAAACGGTGCGCCCAGATAGCGTGCATGCCCGAATAGTTAATCATGATTTCCAGATCACCGCGGGCTGCGGGGTCGTGGGCTTTGACAGTGTCTAAGTCTTCACGCAGGCGCGCTCGGAAACTCATGCTTCTCCTCAACATCTCGGCAGGGGAGCGCTAACAACGCTCTTGCTGAACTCTATAACAGTCACCACCAGAACAAAATTCCAACTCACCCACATAAAATCTGGAAAGCCGGGGTAGACGTCCGCACCGGGGCTCCTGCCCCACAAAAAGGTGGGCACCCCGCTAGCAAGCAACGGGGTGCCCAATCTTATCTCGGAGCTAAATCTTTAGCCGCGGATGTCTTCGTAGAGCAGGGTTGAGATGTAGCGCTCGCCGAAGTCAGGAACAACAGCGACGATCAGCTTGCCTGCGTTTTCGCTCTTCTTAGCCTCTTCCAGGGCTGCCCAAACGGCTGCACCGGAGGAGATACCGCCCAGGATACCCTCTTCGGCGCCCAGCTTGCGGGCAGTAGCAACGGCGTCGTCGATAGCGACGTCGGTAACGGCATCGTAGATGTCGCGGTTCAGAGTATCGGGAACGAAGTTAGCGCCCAGACCCTGAATCTTGTGGGGGCCAGCCTTGCCCTCGGTCAGCAGGGGTGAGTCCTTGGGCTCAACAGCAATGACCTTGATGTCAGAGTTCTGTTCCTTGAGGTACTTGCCAGCACCGGAAACGGTGCCGCCAGTGCCAACACCGGCTACGAAGATATCAACCTTGCCCTCGGTTGCCTCCCAGACCTCGGGGCCGGTGGTCTTGTAGTGAATTTCGGGGTTAGCTTCGTTGGAGAACTGGGAGGCCAGAATAGCGTTCTCGGTAGAAGCTACGATTTCCTTGGCCTTCTCTACAGCGCCGCGCATACCCTCAGAACCGGGGGTCAGCACGATCTCTGCCCCGTAGGCGCGCAGCATGACACGACGCTCGTTGCTCATGGTTTCGGGCATGGTCAGGATGACCTTGTAACCTCGGGCTGCACCCACCATGGCCAGGGCAATACCGGTGTTGCCAGAGGTGCCCTCAACGATGGTGCCACCGGGCTTGAGGGCACCTGACTTCTCAGCGGCATCGATGATGGCTACGCCAATACGGTCCTTAACGGAGTTGGCGGGGTTGTAGAATTCCAGCTTGACTGCGACGTTGCCGGGCAGGTCTGCATCCAGGCGGTTGAGACGGACGATAGGGGTGCGGCCGACAACCTCGGTGATGTTGTTGTACATCTTTGACATGAGTGCACCTTTCAGGTGGAGGAGTTTGATGGTTCGCCCTCTAGTGTACGTAACAAAGGGGGAGGGGCTTAACTTCTAAGAAACCTGGCGTAATGTTGCCTTGTCTTAGCCAGCTTGGGATTGATGACGGCCATACAGTAGCCCTGGTAGGGGTTCAGGGCGTAGTAGTTCTGATGGTACGCCTCAGCCTCGTAGAAAGTGCCCAGGGGTTCTACCACCGTGACGATGGGCTGATCCCACAGCTTCTGTGCCCTGCCAATGGCTGCTTCAAAGAGATTCTTCTGCTCCTCGTTCTCGTAGTAGAGGGCCGAGCGGTACTGGGGGCCGATGTCCGCTCCCTGACGATCCCAGCTGGTGGGGTCGTGCGAAGTGAAGAAGATATCGAGCACGGTTTCGGCCGGAATGACGGTCTCATCGAACTCGACCTTGACCACCTCAACGTGGCCGGTGCTACCTGAACAGACCTCCCGGTAAGTGGGGTTATCGACGTGCCCACCGGTGTAGCCACAGATGCTAGCGGTTATTCCTTCAAACTGGCGGTATACGGCGTCGATGCACCAGAAGCACCCGCCGCCAACGACAAAACTTTGCATACTTCCTGTAACCCGGCAGGGGTAACTCTTATTCCCAGTGCAAGAGCGCATGACACAATAGAGGGCATGACTGAACTGAAAACACCCACCCTAAGCGACGTAACCCGTGCCTTCCACGAGATTTTCCCACCCGATCTTGCCGAGAAATGGGATGCTGCTGGCCTGGTAGTTGGACGGGCTGACGCTCCTGTGACCACCCTTGGGTTTGCCGTGGACGCCACCGTGGCAACTGCCCGCGAAGCTGTAGAAAAAGGCGCAGGGCTACTCATCACCCACCACCCCCTGCTCATGCGCGGTGCCTCTTTCCTGCCTGACACCGACTACAAGGGCGAGATTGTTCACACCCTCATTGAGGGAAGGTGCGGCTTGCTGGGGGCTCACACCAACGTGGACTCAGCCCCGCACGGCACCAACGAGGCCTTTATGAACAAGCTGGGTATCACCGATACCGAGATTCTGGCAGATGAAGAGTCCACCCAGATTGAAGGTAAGGACGCCTGCGTCGGCATTGGGCGCGTCGGCAGCCTACCTGCCCCCGTCAGCCTCAAGGAACTGGCAGAAATGATTGCTGACTTCCTACCTGCAACAGCCGGCGGGCTACGCATCGCCGGTCGATCTGACCAAAAGGTCCAAAAAATTGCCCTCTGCACCGGCGCCGGTGACTCCCTCTTCGGTGAAGCTCGTGCATCTGGTGCGGATGTCTATATCACCGCTGACCTACGCCACCACCCGGCCTCAGAAGCTAGGGAACAGGCCCTCATCAGCGGTGGCACCCCGGCTCTGATTGACTGCTCCCACTATGCCAGCGAATGGCTCTGGATGGACGGAGCAGCCCGACTACTTACCGAAAAGCTTGAAGACCAGGGCTTCGCTATCGACACCTACGTCTCAACCCTCAACACCGACCCCTGGGACTTCACTGTTTCAACCGGGTAGGTTATGGGATCAGTATCAACAGCTTAAGATTGACAAGGGATTGCTTATTCAAATTGATTCCTAATACTTGCATTTGCTTATAGATTCTCTCCACTTATTTTTGGTAAATCTAATGTGATGCACATTCGCTTACCATTGGGTTTGTATATTCCTAGTTGCTGTTGCAACCAACATCTCATCTGAGTGAACGACCAGGTTTTGATAAAAATACACCGAGGCAGTAAACTAATTGCTGGTTATGCAAAATTTTATTATTACTTTAAATATATTGTATTTTTGACTTGCTGGGAGATTTTCTGTACCAGCCGTTGAAAGTGATCAATGTTCCAGTATCTGAGCGATTGGGTGCTGGTAAGTTAACTATTCTAATAATCGATACTGATTAAATATATTATAAATTTATTTGGAGGACAAAATGGAGATGGAAAAATGTGAAATTTGTGGAATGGGTGTAGAAGATATTGTCTATGCTTGCGATGGTAGTGGGAGGGAGATTTGTTGGGATTGTGAGGAAGAGCTTGCGGGTTCTGTGGATGGTTTTGCTAAGTATTGTTGCGGAAATATCTATGAGGAAGGGGAGGAAGTTTGTTTGAGCTGTGGTGATTTCCTTTAAATTCAATCAGATAAATTAAATATATTACAATTTTATTTTTCAAGTGAAAGGTTTTGTGGTGTCTTATAAAGGTGATTATTTTGAATTTTCAAAGGTTTACCAATACTGTATTGAAGTTCCATTTGAAGGTGCGACTGCAGAAGGTGTAGATGGCGCTAAAATTTTGGAAGGGGAGGTGGCTTGGTCTGCAGATATTGAGTGGGATAGCGAGCAACGAGGTTATCGTGTTTCCACATTTTGGCAGGATTATGGTGTAAATTTTTCAGATTTTGGAGAAGGTCCCGAGGAAGATCGATTTCAGAGTGACTTGGACGATTTTATTTCGGGATGTGGAATAAGTTTTGATGACCTCGTTTAAATTTCAATAAAATAAAATTTCGGTTGGATATCATTGAAGTTTATTCAATAGGGTAGGTGGAGCAGGCTTACAGTGAAGCTGCTGGCTCGGCTGCTGGCGTGAACCGCCCTTGTGGTCGAAGCGAACTGGGTGAGAGGAGCGGTAGCGAGCGTGAGCCTGCGGCACCCCTTATGAATAAGCCTCATTATATCCGAATGGAAATCTTCCTGTTTGCACAAATGTTGAGAGTAGAAAATCTAGTTGGTTATTAATTTCTTAGGAGTT
>NZ_JBOEQD010000005.1:0-198485 GCF_050689125.1 Rothia sp. L_38
TTCCGGTTTCGCTATCGTCAACGATGAACTTCAGTTCACCGCTGATAAGACCTACTACGAGCCCAAGATTAACCCCGACAAGACCGTGGTTAACTCAGAGGGTGTAGAGGTCGATAACACCCGTGTACTACCCGGCCAGGAACTGAACTACCAGCTGACCCTCTCAGCTGCTGACCTGGCAGATACCACCAGCGAAGTGACCAAGCTGGGCAAGTACGATAACTACGATGAGACCAAGTGGGCCCCGACCGGCGAGTTCACCGTCGTTGATTCAGAAGGCAACACCGTTTCTTCTGACCAGTTCACCGATGAATGGAACCTGGAAACCGGCGAAGTCACCATCTTGGCCAAGAACCCTGCCGAACTGGTCGGCAAGGACTACACCATTACCCTGCTTGGTCATGTGAAGCAGGACGCCACCCCCGGCGAGTTCACCAACCAGGCAACCCAGCTGACCAACGAGGATAAGACCCTCACCAAGGTCGTCCGTAACTACGTCCCTGTTATCGCCCCGTCTAAGGTTGATACCTCAGCTACCGATGGCTCCAACATCGACGGTAAGGCTGTGACTGTAGGGGATGTTATCTCCTACAAGCTGGTTGAGGATACCACCAACCTGGAAAACACCGCCGACACCATCAAGGTCTCAGGTATGGTCGATGACTTCGATGAGCGCTACGGTCAGGTTGACGCCTCCCAGGTACGTGTCTACCAGGTGCCCGGCGATACCGACACCTCCACCCCCGAGGCAGTATCAGCTGCTGTGAAGCTTGATTCTGCAAAGGACGTCACCGATTCCTACACCATCACCAACGGTGAGGTCGAGGGCTTCACCAACGGCGGCGCTGTAGGCATCTCTTCCATGATGAAGACCGATGGCGAAGGCAAGGTTGTTCTGCCGATGGGCTACAAGTACATCCACGTACTGCCCTACACCGTGACCGCTAACGCCGATGGGGACATTCTCAACACCGCATGGCAGGTCACTAACGATCACCGCACCCAGACCGAAACAGTTGCGAACAAGCTCAAGGAAATCAACCCCACCAAGGACGTTGTTATCAACGTTGGGGATGGGGACTCGATTGACGGCACTGAAATTGCTCTGAACACCGTCTTTAACTACGAGCTGAACTCTTCAACTCTGCCTGCTGATCGCGCTGGCCTGACCGATTCCTGGTCAATCGTTGATGACTGGGACGAGTCAAAGGACGCCTACGAGGGTAACTTCAAGGTTCTTTCTCAGCACTCATTCGTTGATGAGAACGGCGCTAAGGTCGATGCCGGTGAGGACATTACCCGTTACTTCACCCAGAAGGTAGAGAACGGTGTTGTCACCTACGATGCAACTGAGGCATTCCTTGAGCTGATGTCGTCAGAGGCTAACCGTGCAACTGAGCAGGGCTTTAGCGTCTACATGCAGGTTGAGCGTATCGGCACTGGTGAGGTCGAGAACACTTTTGTGGAGAACTACAACGGTGAAGAGCTGACCTCTAACACCGTGAAGACTTTCACCCCTGAACCGGTTGTTCCTGTTACCCCTGAGAACCCCGGCACTCCTGATGTGCCCACTCCTGGCACTCCTGCTGTGGTCAAGGGTGAGGGCGCTAAGACCGGTGGCCAGGCATCTGTTGCTGGTATCCCCGTAAGTGGTTTGTTGACTGCTGGCGGTGTGCTGCTAGCTGGCTTTGTCGGTGCTGGTGCGTGGGCGCTGGTGGCTGGGGCCCGAAAGAAGAACAGCTAGCACCCTTTGAGTGTGCCAGCGAGGCATAGTACAGACTGGCTCTCTTCTTGCCCCCGCTCTCATCCCCCTGGGTGTCTTGATTTAAATCCATTCTTTTGTACACGTGTGGTAATGAGTCATTGAGGGATTTTGCTCACGATAGATACCCAAGGGGGGGAGAGCCTAGGGGCAGGGAGGCTGTAGGTTCTGGTGCTTTGCTGGCCTTTGATAGGGGGCGGTGAACTCGTTTCAGGGTTCACCGCCCCTCTTCCTTAAGGGGTGAAGACCTAGGAGCAAGGTAAAAAAAGGGGGAATAAGAACAATGACACAGAAGAAGACGATGACGGCAATGGTAGGTACTGGGCGGAAAGCGCGGGCGGTACTAGCTGCGCTGCTGGCTGCCCTAGTGCTGGTGGTGGGCACTGCGTTGGCCGGTGGGTTCTTCTCGGGCTGGGTTATCAAGGATGGGCAGGTCTATGCCCCGTATCAGCTACGGCACCCGGAGGCGTCGGGTGAGGTCTTCGAGCAGGACGGCCAAGAATACTATGAGCCTGCCTATGGGTTCATGGCTGAGAATACTGACCCGACGGCTGAGTTTTCTACTCCGCAGGTAAAGAACCTAAACCCAGTACCTGCCCGGTGCACGGGTGAGGCGCTGGGCGAGGTGATCCCTGAGCCTGGTTCGTGGGTGGTGCCGTCTTTGTCGGATGGGGCTGGTGGGTATGCTACGGGGTATTTCACGGATGGGTTGTTTTCTGATGGTATTCCGTCTGCTCCGGGCGGGGAGCGGTCGGTACTATCGGCGCCGTTGGGGGCTAAGGGTAAGGCCTCTGTTCTGGCAGGGCATGTGAATATGGATTTCCCGGATGACCGGCTTTCGGGGTGGGGGTTGTTGCACTATATCGATACGTGCGCGCATGTGTATATCACCGATAGTGACGGGGTGACGCGCGAGTACCAAGTGATAGTGATTGACACGATTAAGCAGGGAGAGACTGAGACTAATCCTGGCTTGTGGGGCTCTGCTGAGCTGACCCCGGAGGAATGGGCGAAATATGGCACAGACGAACTGGCGTGGTTGCTGAGCTGTTCGGGTGCTTTTGTGGGGGATTCGGGTGTGGGGAATACTTTCCTCTTTCCCTATACGGATAATCTGCGGGTGGGATTGACACCTGTAGCGACAGAGTAAAGGGGCAAGCGGGCAGACTATTATGAGGCACCCCGGGGGTGTTCCTTGTGAAAAGTGAAGGTGGCTCTCTCTGAGTTTCAGAGAGAGCCACTCTTTACTTCACTGAGCCTCGTCAGTGAGCTGGGAGTTGAACCAAATCTTTGTAGCTACACCGGCAAGAGCAGGTACAGCCAGGAAAAGTAAAAACTTAAGATACGGTTCACCTACTATATGCAGGGTAGGTAGATACCGGAACGATATGATACCTAGCCCCAGAGTGAAGAAAATTGCTAGGAGTGTATGCTGATTTTCTTTTCTTTTTGCGGGAAAGCTTGTAAATCCCCAGCAATATGAGACAAAAATAGAGAACGTTGCGATAGTAAGGAGGTGAATCATTAAATATCCGGGAATCCTGCGAACTGAACGCCTAGGTCATAGCAAGAGCCAATATCTAAAATACCTACAAGAGCTTCATCTCCATCCCTGAGGATTCTTTGCAATATTTTATTTGATTAATAGATGTTGTTATGCAAATATTATTCTAGATTTTTTATTTGCCTAAATGATAAAAAGCTTGAAACAATAATTACTGGCAAAATAAACCATAGTATAGTTCCTATGAACTCCTGTATGAACGATAGATTGGGGATAAAAAGGAAAACGGTAGCGCAAGTAACAACAATCATTATGGGAAGATTCTTGATAATAACCTTTTGGCGCTCGGGAGACACCTTATCCCTTAGAATATAGGAGGTTAGAGTGAGCGTTGAAAGCAGAAAAGAAGCTGCGTATATGAAGAGCTCAATAATTAGCATAATAACCCTATCCTAGGGACGGCCAGCCTAAGAACTCTACACCAAGCTGATAACATGAACCAATTCCAAGAGCGTTCGCAAGTGTCCCGCCTCCGTACTTAAGAAGTTCTTCAACTGCGGCCGCGGCGCCATCGTCGATCTCTTGCTTAGAGAAGAAGTATTTTCGAATTTTATCAACAACCTGATCCATCTTGCCACCTAGCTTCTCGTATGCTTCAGTAAGCTTTTTCGAGTTTTTAATGACTCTCTCAGATTTTGAAATGGCAGCTGCAAGTTTGGCGCCAGGTATTGCGATAAGGGCAATCTCTCCTGAACAAGCCAGTGCGGTTCCTGTAGTCTGCCACCATTCAGGATCTGCTGTAACAGGGAAAGCCGTGTCATGAGAGAACTCAACATGCTGAGTCAGGGTTGAATCTTCAATCTCAAACCAAGTCTTTACGGGATTTCCGTTAGCATCATAGGCCCAGGGCTTCTTAACTTCCCCAATTACTAGCTGGTCTTCATTAGAGATGTCAACAGAGCCATCTTCATCCATCGCTAGGAAAGTTCCATCTTGCAGCGCGAGATCAAAGGAGTACTCGCTAGGCGCGCTTGAAGACTCAATCGTGATGACGCTCTGCGCTCCAGTTTCTGTTGCTCCTGTCGTGATGGAGGCAGCATCACCTATCTTTGTTGAAATCTGTTGATCTTCTTCATCGAATCGAATGAGACTATCTATGGAATGGTTGTTGGTATCAGGGGCTTGGACTTCAGTCGGATCCCCAACCTGTGTTATCTCTTGAATTGGAGAGCCGAGGTCGAAAGCGGTTTTCTGTCCTTCCATGGACGAGACAGGGGTGTAGCTGTCGAGAATCTCCTGAATGAGCCGGTCAGTATTCTGGTGTGAGCTCTCTATGGTGGTTGCTTGTGCTACTGGTGCTGTAACTATACTTCCTGAGACAATCAGGGCGAGAGCACCTGCCTTATGGAAGAATCTCATGGCTTGTACCTTTCATCTGTGTTGAGTGAACTGAGCCATTCATCAGCTGCCTGACTGATTTGATAGTAGGCACACTTATGTTTTCTTCTCAAACTATGCGTATATGCTTGATGCTTTCACTTACAGATGGTAGGGGTGGGTATGGTGTTTGCGTTTAGTTGCGATTGCTTCCATCCGTCCTCCTCCTTGCGCTCTTTGGGGTGTTGCGCCAGTCTTTGCATCTGAACCCTGGTGCTATTGCTAGGTATTGTGTGTGCCTATTTGGCTATCTTTGATCTTCAATAAATAGAAACAAATCTTAGGTGTTATAAATATTTGAATGTTCTATGGCTAATTATTACGATGTGATCTCATGCTACTTGGGAGTATAAGCTTCAGTGAGTAAAGGCTCCTACGCGCTCATGAGGTCTATAAAGTTAGCTGTAAATTACCTCTTGCTGATGCGGTAGCTATTGGGCTGTTCTTGTGGCAGTAGCTCTTCAGGTGCTGAATAGCCTAGTTGCTCCAACTTTGCTATGAGAGCATTGCTTTCGCCAGGGCGGGCTAAGTAATAGAGAGTATGTAGAGTCTCTCCAGATAAACTAAGAATTTTTGCTTCATAAAGGTCCTCATGGCTGGGAGAGCTAGCGATGGGTGAGTAGTGATGGCGGGGCTGCTTGCGGGTGCTGAGAGTATAGGTTGTATTTTTCATGAGATTTTTCCTTGTTTGGGGGCAGTATGATGTGCAGGTAAGAGAGGCAGTGTCCTGAAGAGGGTGAGCGTGCTACTGCTAAAGCCCTTGACTGATTGAGTGGAGTCAATGTGCCCGCGAATTATCTCTCCTCGCCGGTGAAGGTAACTATGGGCATAATTTTTTCAGCAGTACGGTTGCTTGCAGGACTTGACTGAAGATTGGGTCTTTTAATCCGTGGGTCGTGGGTTCGAGCCCCACAGGGCGCACAAAACAAGCCCCTCACCTGGTAAAGCAGGTGAGGTGCTTTTTCTGTATGGGTCGAGCGGGCATGTTTTGGGCTTCGTCAAGGAACGGCCGTCCAACTGTGGCACTCGCCGCCAAATGTGGCGGTGCTGCTGCCACATTTGACGGTGGGTGGAACATGTTGTGCGTATGAACAAGTGTGGGCATCCCCTGGGTGCTAGGCGACACACGCCTTAATATTTTCTCTGTAAAGCTTTTCTTTTGGGGTAAGCGGGCGTAGTATTTATTACATCAATGAAATGCAACTTCGAAGGAGAAGATGACCATGTCACGCGAATTCAAGACCGTAGCTGTTCTGGGTACCGGCGTCCTGGGGTCTCAAATCATCATGCAGGCAGCCTGGCACGGCAAGAAGGTATTTGCCTACGACGCCTTCCCCGAAGCCCTCGAAAAACTAACCGACCGCTGGGCCTGGATCCGTCAGGGCTACGAACAGGATCTTCCCGACTACACCCCCGAAAAGTTCGACGAAGCCATCGCCCGCATCGTCCCCACCAGTGACCTCAAAGAAGCGGTCGGCGACGTTGATATCGTCATCGAGGCTGTACCCGAAAACCTCGACCTCAAGCGCGAAACCTGGGCTAAGGTAGGGGAGCTGGCTGACGATCGCACCCTGCTCGCTACCAATACCTCGTCTCTGCTGCCCTCTGACTTTGCAGACGCCAGCGGCCACACCGACCGCTTCCTGGCTATCCACTACGCCAACCGCGTCTGGATCCGCAACACCGCAGAGATTATGGGCACCGCCAAGACCGACGAAGAGAACATCAAGGACGCCATCCGCTACGCCGAAGAAACCGGCATGGTTCCCGTCCACGTCCACAAGGAACAGCCCGGCTACCTGCTGAACTCCCTGCTCATTCCCTGGCTCGACGCCGGTGCGAAGCTCTACGTCAATGGCGTAGGCACCCCCGAGGAAATCGATAAGGCATGGACCATCGCCACCGGTACCAAGTCCGGTCCCTTCGCCGCCTACGACACTGTAGGCTTCAACGTCGCCTCCCATATTGCCTCAGCGAGTGACGACGAGACCGTTCGCGAGTTCGGTGCCAAGCTCAAGGAAGCTCTCGACGCTGGCTTCAGTGGCGTTGCCGACCGCAAGGGTTTCTACCTCTACGACGAGGACGGCAACATCACCGGCGCCAACGACTACTGGACTGAAAACTTCGGTCAGTAAGCTCAAATCCCTCTCCTCTGCACAAGCTGCCCGGGAGGTCCTGACACAGGATCTCCCGGGCAGCTTTCAGTGTTGGATTCAGTTGACCATGCGGTTAGCGTTCAACGGGGCGCAGACCGGCAGGGTCCTCTGCGCCCCATTCAGCCCAGGAACCGTCGTAGACAGCCAGCTCGGTATAGCCCGAAACGTAGGCGGCCAGGGCGTCGATACAGGCAGTGACGCCAGACCCGCACGAGAAGATGAGGGTCTCAGCATCCCCGGCGACGGCGTCAACGGCAGCCTTCACCTCTTCGGGGGCGCGGAAGCGCCCCTGTTCATCGAGCAGAGACGTGAAGGGCAGATTGACTGAGCCGGGAATATGGCCAGCCCGAAGACCCGGACGGGGTTCGGGTGCGGTGCCGGCAAAGCGTTCGGCGCTGCGGGCGTCAATGACGGCGGCGTCCTCCCGCTCTGCAAAGGCCTTGGTGGTGAGCGCGTCAACGAAGAGGCCGCGGTCTTCTGCCACGAATGAACCGGGAGTAAAAGGCCCCTCGTTGAGAGGGAGTTGGCTGAACCCAGCTGCCTCCCAAGCGGGTAGGCCGCCGTCAAGGACGGCCACGTTGTCGTGCCCCATAGCCACAAACATAAACCAGCCGCGAGCGGCAGAAAACATGCCCTGGCGGTCATAGACCACGATGGCGGCGTCCTTGCTGATACCCAGAGCGCGTACCTGAGCTTCAAAGTCCGCGGCCTCCAGCATGGTGTGTACCCCTTCGGGTGCGCTGAACTGTCCGTCAATATCGAAGCGGCGGGCTCCCGGAATGCCCGTGCTTGCCCCGGCGAACTCGCCCACTGAGGCGTCCAGAATAACCAGGTTAGGGGCGGCGATATTAGCCGAGAGCCACTGGGCTCCCACGATGGGAAAGCGCAGATGAAGAGCGGAAGTTTCGGGCATGATCAGCCTTTCAGTGAGGTGTTGTTACCATCCCATGCTACTGACATGGCAGCTGCCTGTGAAAGGCTGCGCCCCGGCGTCCTGCCGTATCGAAGGCAAGGACATCGGGGCGCAACTAGCCGGGCAACCGGAGCTTGGGTCTGGGCGGCTTAGAAAATGCCGGTAGCCTTGCGGCCGGTGTCGGTCAGGGTAATCTCGCGGGAGTCACGGTTCTGGTCGTTGCCGGTTGAGGTATCCCCGGCGATGCGGCCTACCTGGGTGACGGTGATGTAGTTGCGCAGGCGGCCTTCGGAGGTGAGGCCATCACCGAAGTTGAGATTGGCAACCAGCTGGGTTTCACCAACCTTGATGGGGTTGGCCAGGGTGACCAGGAAGCTGCGGGTTGAGGTAGCAGCGTTGAAGCCCAGGTGCCTGACTGAATATCTGCCTGACTGAATATCTGCACTGGGTAGGTGTATAAGCACGTAGACCTTGACGGGGTTAGCAAGAGTGCTTTGGGGGTAACTATCTCGTCGCTGTCGTTTTCACTAGCTATGACGGCAGGTCATTAAAAGTAAAGAACCGCATACCACTCTGAAGAGTTGGTATGCGGTTCTTTATAAAGTCATCCGGTTACTTTTTCTGTTGCTTAGAGTCACGGCTATTCCAGAGGAACCAGCCCAACCCAACAAGCAATGTAAACAACCCGAATAAATAACTTACGAGAAACTCTTTCAATGCAGCGGCAGAGCCGTGCAAAATACCTTCAACGCCAGTCAATGCCAACGCTAGAGGAAGAGGAAGCACAGCAAGGACAAGTACGGTAACGACAATGGAAATTAGATTCTTATTTTTCACTAAATAAACTCTTTGGTCGGGTTGGCATAAACCGGCGTGACAGCCGTCCCAGCAGACAAGGTCGCGGAGATAGCGATGCATAGAGTGGTAGCAAGACCACGGTAGGGAGCTTTCATAGGGGGCCTCCGAGGGGAGTTAAGAGTGAGCTATGTGTGACTTTAGTCATAGTATTCTCTCGGCTCCTAGAGGTTGTCAAGAGGCTTTTTCAGATTGGCAGGGCTGGACCAGAGTGAGGGTAGTCTCGTGGCAGACGGACGGAACCGTAATACCCTGATTAAGCTCCGTAAGTGTCGCCCTAGGCTTAGTTCCAGGCTTGCTGCACTGTTCTAACGTTTAAATTTAATTTTTCTGCAATCTGCTTCTGTGTGTATTCGGCCTCTTTTAAAGCCTGAATTTGTGTCTTGCGCCCAATACTCTGGGCGCTATGAACAGCCCTAGAAGCATTCGCACCTTTAGCTAGCGCATAGCTCTGTGCCTCGGTCTTTCGGCTGCCACCCTTACGCCCAATCTCAGCCATAAACTCACGCAAGGCATCAGGCATAGGCTCCCGCCCCTGGGAACCTGTTTTCGGGGTGTACTTCTCACGCATGAACTTCTGAACACTCCTTACGATTCCAGCGACCTCAGACAAGGTTAACGGCGGATTGCACCGTTCGTGCAGCTCATAGGCTTGGGCTTCAAAGCCCCCGCCACGGTAGGCAGTACGCCGAATGGTCTGAAAAATCGTCTCGTTACGTTGACCTGCCTCTAACTCGCCCCAAATCGGCGTAGGACGCGCTAGGTGGCTCTGGGGGTCTTCAGTCGCTAGAAAGGCTCTCAGGGGCTCTGAGAAGGCTTTGAGGGCATAAGGCTGGCAGTCAGCCAGAAAAACCACATCAGCACCCTCATAGAGCGGATTACGGTACTTGGAGGGGGGTAGCGGGTTCACCGCGTTATCGCCCTGGCGGACCTGGCGCAGAAGCTCTGCAACGTCCCTCGCGAACTTGATAGGCGTACAGTGGGCTTTGGCTGTCAGAAGGACGCCCTCAATGAGCAGAAAGCTTGTACGCCTTGAGCGGTAAAAACTAGGGCGTGGGGCTGGATTTCAGAGGGCAGATCAAAGACATAATTTGCGGCGAAAATGTGGTCGATGTCGATAACCGGGTGACGACTTTAAGGTTGTATAGACTTGACGTTTTCGGGGTAAAATTTTGTGGCCCACCTTACTTTTCCTGGTGTTTACCGAACCCTCGCACGACCCTGTTCGCTATTGGTGAAAGTTGCGGGGGTGCTGAGCTACCGTTTCGCCCACTGAGCCAGCCACGGGCGTCCGCTTGGCCCTCCACTAGACTGAGAAGCAAAACCCCGCAACCCCTCAAGGAAGCCATGCCCATCAACAACGCAGAAACCGTGACCATCCTGACCACCGGCGGCACCTTTGACAAGGTCTACTCCGTAGCCGGTGAACTCGAAATCGGTGAACCCTCAGTACCCGAGCTGCTCAGCTACGTGCTTACCGATACCGCTTTTGAGGTTCAAAGCGTGCTCAAGCTCGACAGCCTCGATATGGTTGATGCTGACCGCGCCGTGCTGACCGAGGCCCTCGACGCCGTGCAGAACGACCATGTCATCATCACCCACGGCACCGACACCATGCCCGAAACCGCCCGCTACCTCGAAGCCAACGCCACCCTCGGCAACAAGGTAGTTGTGCTCACCGGGGCCATGCAGCCGGCGTCTATGCGAAAGTCCGACGCCAGCTTCAACCTGGGTGCAGCCGTCGCCGCCCTCAACCTGCTCGAACCCGGCGTCTACATTTCGATGAGCGGCCGTATCTTCCCCGCTTCAGCCGTCAAAAAAGACCGGGCCCGCGGCATCTTCGAAATCGCGTAAACCCTGGTGAGCGGGGCTATTGGCCGGTAGGCTTAAAATAAGCATCGGCCACCCACTGACCAGGAGGACCCCGTGAGCCAGTACCCCGGCAACGACAACACCACCGGTAACTACCAGCCCCAGCAGCCCCCCACCTACCCCAACCAGGCCCAGCCCCCGGCCTACTCGGCAAGCCAGCCCGGTCACTATACCGAGCAGGGAGCCTACGCTGGCTACGCCCAGGCTTACGGCCAGGGCCTACCCGCCCACATGGATGCCCCCGAGCGCCCGCAGGCCCTCAAAACCGCCAGCCTCATCATGTACGTGATGATTGGTCTGGGTGTTCTGGGGTCTATTCTGGGCACTATCTTCTACCAGGAGATTCAGCAAGCAACGAGCAACAGCATCCTCTCCCTCTTCAGCGGGATGATGACCGAAGAAGACATCGCTGCGGCGGAGGCTGAGATAACTGCGAGTGCAGATACAGGTTTCGCCACCGCCGGTCTCATTATGGGTCTGGTCTTTGGTCTTATCTGGTCTGCCCTGCTCGTCTTCTTCACCATCATGATGAACAAGGGTCATAACTGGGCCCGTATCGTTCTGACCGTCGTGGCGAGCTTCCAGATTCTGAACCTGCTCATGGGTGCGTTGACCCTGCTTCTGGTCTTCCACTGGACCATGCTGGTAGATCTGCTCGCTGGCGTGCTAGCTATCGTCTTTTTGGTCTTCGTCTGGAAGAACCCCGTCTCAACCTACATGCGTCAGATTAAGGCCTACCAGCAGTGGAAGCTGCAGCAGGCCTACCTGGGCGCTGACCGGGGTCAGCGCTAGTGCCCCTGCCCCAACAGCAGTCAGACCCGGCCGTGGGCGGCGTCCTTTCGCCCGGGAGCCTGCGAGCCGAGGCCACCGAGCTCCTTGCCCGCCTGACCGGCAACCCCGCCGCCACCTTCCACCCCGGCCAGTTCGAGGCCATTGAGGCCCTGGTGCAGCAGCGCCGCCGGGCCCTGGTAATCCAGCGAACCGGCTGGGGTAAGTCGGCGGTCTACTTCCTCTCCGCCCTGCTCCTGCGTAGGCGGGGGAGCGGGCCCGCCCTCATCGTCTCGCCCCTGCTGGCCCTCATGCGCGACCAGGTAGAGGCTGCTGCCCGCGCCGGGGTGCGGGCAGCTATGGTTAACTCATCGAACGTGACCGAGTGGGACGCCGTACGGGCTCAGCTTGCTGCCGGTGAACTCGATGTGCTGCTGGTAGGCCCTGAACGGCTCAATAACCCCTCCTTCCGATCAGACTGGCTGCCCGAGCTGGTGCGCACCTGCGGCCTGCTGGTCATTGATGAGGCCCACTGCATCTCTGACTGGGGGCACGACTTCCGCCCCGACTACCGCCGTATCCGTGACCTGATCGCGGCCCTGCCCGCCGGCGTTCCCGTGCTGGCTACCACCGCAACCGCTAACGAGCGGGTGGTGCAGGATGTCGCCGAGCAGCTCGGCACCCGGCAGCAGGGTAGCGCGGGCTCCACTGACGACGTGTTTATTCTGCGGGGCCCGCTGTCCCGCGACTCGTTACGCCTGGGCGTCCTTACCCTACCTACCGCCAGCGATCGCCTGGGCTGGCTGGCCACCCACCTTGGCAGCCTGCCGGGCTCTGGCATTGTCTACACCCTGACCGTTTCGGCGGCTGAAGACACCGCCACAGCCCTGCGGGCCGCTGGCTACGAAGTGCTGGCCTATACCGGTAAAACCGACCCCGACGAACGGCGCGAGGCCGAAAGCGCCCTGAAAGAAAACCGGGTCAAAGCCCTGGTCGCTACCAGCGCCCTGGGAATGGGCTTCGATAAGCCTGACCTGGGGTTTGTGGTGCACCTGGGTGCTCCCTCCAGCGCTGTGGCCTACTACCAGCAGGTGGGCCGAGCTGGTCGTGGCGCTATTAAGGCCGATGTGCTCCTGCTACCCGGCAGTGAAGATAAGGAAATCTGGGACTACTTCGCTACCGCCTCGATGCCGACCGAAGAAAACACCGGTGCCGTGCTGGCGGCGCTGACCGAGGCAACCGCTGCGGGCACAGAACTGAGTGTGCCTGCCCTCGAAACCCGAGTCGATGTTAAGCGATCCTCTCTTGACCTGCTCCTTAAGGTCTTAGCGGTGGAAGGGGCTGTAGAACGCGGCGCCCGCGGCTGGGTGGCGACCGGAGCCCCCTGGCACTATGACGCCCCCCGCTACGCCCGGGTGCGCCAGGCCCGTCAGCGCGAGCAGGAAGCCATGCTGGCCTACCAGCACACCGATACCTGCCGCATGGTCTTCCTCGCCCGCGAACTCGACGACACCACAGCCCGGCCCTGCGGCATCTGCGACGTGTGCGCTGGCCCCTGGTACCCCACCGGCTTCAACCCTGCCCTGACCGAGCAGGCAGGGGCGTCCCTGGCCCGCGTGGGCGTACTCATTGAGCCGCGCGGCATGTGGCCCACCGGCCTTGACCGCCTGGTTCCCCAGGCGGTACATGAAGTCACCGGCAAGCCCCTGCGCGGCAAGATCGCCGAGGCTGAACGCGCTAGTGAGGGCCGGGCACTAGCCCGCCTGACCGACCTGGGCTGGGGGAACCGCCTGCGCGAGATTTTTGCCCCCGGCCCCGACGGGCAGGCTGCGGACGGCCCCGTCCCCGCCGACCTGGGCCGAGCCAGCCTGCAGGTGCTGGCTGAATGGGGATGGGAAGAGCGCCCGGTTGCCGTTATTGGGCTGCCCTCGCCGGTGCGTCCGCAGCTGGCATCCTCGCTGGCCCGCGGTATCGCCGCAGCCGGACGCCTGGCCGACCTGGGCGACTTTGAACTGGCGGACGCTCCCGCCCACTTCGGCGGCAACAGCGTCTTCCGCTGTGCCGGGGTACTGAACGCCTACCGCCTACCACCGGCGGCAGCCGACTATCTGGCGACCAACCCGGGCCCGGTTCTCATCGTCACCGATAGAATTGACTCTCGCTGGTCAACCACCGTCACCGCCCGTACCTTGCGGGCAGCCGGTGCGACCGCCGTCCTGCCCTACGCACTGGCCCTCACCAACTAAGCACGCGCCGAAGGAACCATGCCCCGATCCGCCCTGCCCACGCGTCCGCGCAACCTACAGCACGAAGCCCTCATGCGCCAGGCCATCGATCAGGCAAAACTGGCCCTAGCCAGTGACGATGTGCCCATCGGAGCGGTGGTTGTGGACGCCGCCGGGCAGGTGATCGGGCGCGGCTACAACCGGCGCGAAGCCGATGCCGACCCTACCGCCCATGCCGAAGTCATCGCGATTCGGCAGGCCGCCGAACACCTGGGGAGCTGGCGGCTAGAGGGCTGTACCTTAGTTGTCACCCTCGAACCCTGCCTCATGTGCGCCGGGGCTATCCTGCTGGCCCGCCTGCCCACCGTGGTGATGGGGGCCTGGGAAGAAAAAACAGGGGCTGCCGGGAGCGTCTACGACGTGCTGCGCGACCGCAAAGTCAACCACTGGGTAGAGGTCTACCCCGGCGTGCTTGAGAGCGAATGCGCCGAGCTGCTGACTACTTTCTTTAGAAAACATCGGTAGTAGGGGAAGGCCTACCCTAAAACGCCCGCAGAAAACTGCACAGCCGCCCCACAATCATGTATCTTTGAAAAAGGAATACTATTTTTTCAAATACGGTAAGGGGGCAGGCGTGGCCAAACAACAGGTAGAAGCGGTCGTCTACGCACACCAAACACCGGTGGTCGAGGCGAGCAGTCGCCGCCCCGGACGCACCAACAAAACCCAGCTCAAACTCTTTGAAGCTGCCATGGACATCATGAGCGAGGGTGGCCCCACCGCCACCACTGTCGAAGACATCGCGGAGCGGGCCGGGGTCTCAAAGGGCACGGTCTACTACAATTTCGGGTCGAAGAAGACCATGATTGACCAGCTCCTGCAATACGGTGCCAAGCTACTGCTGGCCGAGATGACCACGGTTGCCAGCAACCACGACGACCCCCGAGAAGCCCTGCGGAGCGCCCTGCACGCCGCCATTATCTACCTGAGCGAGCACCCCGGCTTCGCCCGACTGTGGGTATCAGAGCTCTGGCGGGCCGGTGCCGACTGGTCGCCCACCACCGACCTGATTCGTGCAGACATCATGCGCTTTATCCGCGAGCTCATTAGCCGCCTGGCTACCCGCTACACCGTGCGCACAGACCGCTCCATCGAGGGGGTCTCCCTCATTATCTTTGGCGCGGTCTTCATGCTCTCCATGGACGAAACCCGCCACGGCGCAGAGCGCACCCCCGACGAGGGAGCCGAGCTGGCTATGCTCACCATCGACGGCTACATCCAGGGCTAGAGCCCTGCCTACTGGCCCCACTGAGTTGAGTGACCAGGGTATCTAGGGTAAAATTTCCAGAGTTTGGTGACGTGTCCGAGCGGCCGAAGGTGCAACACTCGAAATGTTGTGTACGGTAACCCCGTACCGAGGGTTCAAATCCCTCCGTCACCGCCAGCGATAAAAACCCGTTTCCCCTAGTGAAAGCTAGGTGGGGCGGGTTTTTTCATGCCCGAAACACACCATCAGCAACATTTCCGCACATAAATACCACGTAAATGCGTAAAGGCAGTGACACTAATCGTGTCTGTAACTGTGGCACCGACCGCCACATGCGGCACTCGCGAACACAGCGTCGGCTGGCAACTCTTTACGGACTGGCGCCCAGTGGTAGCTTTTAACTATGCGTATTAAAGTTCTGGACCACCCCCTGGTTGACCACAAAATTACCGTTCTTCGCGATAAGAACACCCCCTCCCCGATTTTCCGCCAGCTTGTTGACGAGCTCGTCACTCTGCTGGCCTACGAGGCTACCCGCGAGATTCGCGTTGAGCCCCGCGAAGTTGAAACCCCGGTTGCTACCACCGTCGGCTCGCACATTGCCAACCCCCGCCCCCTGATCGTGCCGATCCTGCGCGCCGGTCTGGGCATGCTAGAGGGCATGACCCGCCTTATTCCTACCGCTGAGGTGGGCTTCCTGGGTATGGCTCGCAACGAGGAAACCCTGGATATCGTCACCTACGCCGAGCGTCTCCCCGAGGATCTCACCGGCCGTCAGGTCTATGTGCTGGACCCCATGCTGGCCACTGGCGGTACCCTGATCGAGTCCATCAAGTTCCTGCGCGCTCGCGGCGCTGAGCACATCACCTGCGTATGCGTACTGGGTGCCCCTGAGGGTATTGAGGCCCTTGAGAAAGGCGTTGACGGCCTTGAGAACGTCGACCTCTTCCTGGCCGCCCAGGACGAGCGCCTCAACGAGAAGGCCTACATTGTGCCCGGTCTGGGCGATGCCGGTGACCGCCTCTACGGGGTCGCTGAGTAGGGATTTTTTAGCTCACTGCCTTTAGCCTAGGGGTAGCTCGCCAGGTGGCGGGCTGCCCCTGTTTTTGTAGGGGCGGACGCCTGCTGCGGGCCCGGTACGTGATGGCAAATAAATTGCATGGTGAGATTTACTCATAAAAAGGTATTGACATTTGAATTTCAGGCGTTCTAGCTGTCTGGTTTTTTCGGTAGGTAAAAATATGCAGAAAACCGGGGGTGTCAAGGCTTTATTCAGAACCTAGAGTGTAAAAGTATGCCGTGGGGTGTAAGAGTTTTCATGTTTGCTGACGCCCACCCAGAGGCTAGACTCAGATAAGTTGAAAAAATACACGAATATTACTTGCTTTAAATACAAATTCGGACAATGATTAAAAGTAGACAGCAGGCCCACCCGCACACGGGGTTTGCTTTCTAGCGGAACCACACACTAATGCTCGACTCATACAGGGAGAAGGTAGGCAAAATGTCAGGTGCACCGGGGTATGTTCACATCTCGCAGCGCAACCGTTCTGCCGCTCAGCGCCAGCAGGGTGTAGCCGGTCATAGCCGTGGTATTGCAAAGCAGCAGCCCGCTAATCTTCGCCCTATGACCTACAAGCCTGAGCCTCCGCGCGCAGCTGCGCAGGAGAACGAAGCTCGCGGCTTCGTCATTTATGTTGGCCTTAGCGAAGAAGCTGCCGCTAACCATGGAACCTCTTTGGTGCGAATCGTCCAAGATACCCGCGCCTATGTGCAGAACCAGGTGCCTGGCGCAGAGTCCTACGCCGCTGTGGCGCTGGCCCCTGCCGATGCGCAGGGTAGCGACCTTGAGGTCGTCCGCAATGCGCTGGGCGACCCCACCGCCGTGCATTACCAGCCTGAGGCGGTACCGGCGTCCGCTCATCACGGTGGCGAGGACGCCAAGCCCACCCACTCAGTGGGCGTGCTGATTGATCTTTCCCGCCGCGAGGTTTACCTGGACGGCGAACTGCTCAACCTCACCTACAAGGAGTTTGAGCTCCTCAACTACCTGGTTGAGAACGGCCAGCGCACCGTTGCCCGCGAAGAGCTGCTCACCAGCCTGTGGCGTGATGCGGAAGAAATCCCCAATGAGCGCACCATTGACGTGCATATCCGTCGTCTGCGCTCTAAGCTGGGTCGCCTGTCGAATACCGTGCGTACCGTGCGCGGCCAGGGCTACCGCTTCTACGAGCACCCCGAGGTTGTTGTCTGGGCGGCACCGGAATACTCCATCTAGGCTTACACCCACCGTGCGAAGAGCGCCGCACTCAGCTATAGAAGCTGGGTGCGGCGCTCTTTATATGCGCGGACGCTCCCGCCCGGCTACCTGCTACCGGGGGAGCGGGCGGTAGTAGAGTAGAGGGCATGACTGTTCCCTCTCTGAAAACTTCTCTTGTTGGCTCTGGACCCATCAAAACTGTCTTTTTGCACGGTCTGCTGGGGCGGGGCAAGAACTTCACCCGAATCGCTAAGGGGCTGGGGGAGGGGGTGCAAACCCTGCTCGTTGACCTACCCAACCACGGGGCTAGCTACTGGACAGAGAGCTTCGACTACCGGCAGATGGCGGACTTGGCAGCTCAGGCCGTTGAAGAGTTTGGGGCTGGGGAACCTGTGGTGCTCATGGGCCACTCGATGGGCGGCAAAATCGCTATGCTGCTGGCCCTGCGCCACCCCCACCTGGTGAGCAAGCTGGTCGTTATCGATATCGCCCCGGGGGAATCTAAGGGTAGTTTTGAGATTCTCATGGATTCTATGCTGAACCTGCCGATCGACACCTACACTACCCGTTCCCAGGCCGAAGCTGACCTGGCAGTCAATGTGCCAGCTGCCGGCACCCGAGCTTTTCTTCTACAGAATCTGACCATGTCAAAGGCTGGTAACTCCTGGGAGCCCAACCTGCAGATGCTCCGTCGCCACCTGCCCGAGATTATGGGCTGGCCGGGGGCTGACGGAGTTTTTGAGAAGCCTGTGCTGTGGGTTGCAGGCGGGGACTCCCCCTACATCACAGATGCTGACCTTGAGCCCATGAAAAAGCTCTTCCCCCTGGTACGCCGTGTGGTGATCAAGGGGGCCGGGCACTGGGTGCACTCTGAGAAGCCCGAAGAGACCGTTTACCTGCTCAAGCGCTTTATTGGTCTCGACGGCTAGGATGGGTGTATGACCGACTTCGCCCTACCCCGTCACGACGCCCGCACTCTCATTATCATGCGTCACGCTGAAGCTGACTGGGGGCTTGACGACTTCAATCGCCCGCTGACCCGTCATGGGAGCGAGCAGGCCCAGCGGGCCGGGGAGTGGTTGAAGGAGAAGGGGTTGATACCCGAGATGCTGGTCAGCTCAGCGGCACTACGCACCAGGCAGACCACAACCTGGGTTTCAGATGCCCTGGGAGAAAAGGCCCCTACCGCCAGCCTGGATGAACGCCTCTACAACGCGCCGGCCTCAGCCCTGCTCACAGCTATCAACCGCACCCCTGCCGGGGTGCAGTCCCTGATGCTGATTGCCCACCTCCCCGGAGTGCAGGACGCCGCCCTACAGCTTGCCCGCCCCGATTCAGAGTACGAGGCGCTGATGGATGCCTCCTACGGGTATGCCCCATCGTCCCTGACCGTTTTTGAGGTAAGCGGTGACTGGGACCAGCTGATTGAGGGCGAGGCCCGCCTGACCCATTTCGCAAGCTTTTAGCGGGAGCTGACGGCGGGCGTCCGTACCTGTGGCGCTAACCGCCAAATGTGGCGGCGGCATCGCCACATTTGGCGGTCAGTAGCACACCTGCCAGCGGAGTGCCGTGAAGGTACAGAAAAACCCCGGTCGACCAAGGTCAACCGGGGTTTTGTGGCGGAGACGGGGGGATTTGAACCCCCGGTCGAGTTTAACCCCGACCCTTCATTAGCAGTGAAGTCCATTCGGCCGCTCTGGCACGTCTCCATAGTCTGTGTAGAGGCTCGTCAACGTGGCCTAGCAACACAGCTCTACCCATACTAGCGACAAAAGTAGCGGCGGTCAAAACCCCGTGAGATGCAGGTGCTAACCCTGGAGCTTGCTGTGGGCTACTTGATAAAATGGCACAGATAACACTCAGCACCCAACGGTAAGGAAATCGGCATGTCAGAATCGTACAACCAGCAGAATCCCCAGAATTCAGGTCAGAACTACGGCTCCTACAGTGCGCCCAGCGAGCAGCCCTACGCCCAGAACTACAACCAGCCCTACGGTCAGGTTGCTGTAAACCCTGAGGGACAGAAGCACGCCCAGAACGCCATGATTTTCGGCATTCTGTCCATCGTGATTGCGGGCCTCGGCGTAGTTTTCGGTCCCCTTGCCCTTTCCCAGGTCCGCAAGGCTGAATCCTACGGAGCTGAGGCAACCGTCGGTAAGGTCACCGGCTGGATTGGTCTGGTGCTGGGCATCCTCTCCCTGCTCTTCATCATCGCCTACATTGTCTTTATCGTTGTTCTGGTCAGCACTGCTGGTACATCTTCTACCTACTAGCGTCAGAGTTTCTTACTGAGAGAACGGGGGCAGGTTAAATACCTGCCCCCGTTTTATGCCCGACTCCGAGCATGAAAAAACCCGCTCCCTTACGGAAGCGGGCTTCGTGGCGGATGGTGTGGGATTTGAACCCACGAGACGGGGTTGCCGCCTACTGGTTTTCAAGACCAGCTCCTTCGGCCGCTCGGACAACCATCCAAACTGTGCTGAGCACTCCTACCATGGTACACAGTTGCCGCCCCAAAGCAAAATAGTGGTCTTTGTGCCCTTGCTCTCGTTAGGCTGAGGTGTAAGGGTGGGAGGTAAGCGTCCGTCCGCCTAACTGCCCCGGTAAGGGGCAGAAAACCCTGTGAGAAAAGGAGTCCCCATGCGCGCCATCCTCGAAGAAGAACACGGCGGCCCCGAGGTGCTGATCGTGAGCGAGCAGCCTACACCGACACCCGGCCCCGGCCAGGTGCTGCTGCGTGTGGCGGCCAGCGGGGTAAACCGGGCGGACGTCTCCCAGCGGCAGGGCTTTTACCCTCCGCCCCCTGGGGCTAGTTCCATCTACGGTCTGGAGGTCTCGGGCACGGTGGAAGCCGTGGGGGAGGGTGTCGACGAGGGCTACCTGAACCTGGAGCGGGTCGCCCTGCTCGCTGGCGGTGGGTATGCCGAGTACGTGGCGGTGGATCTGAGCCATACCCTGCCGGTGCCTGAAGGCACCAGCCTCGAAGACGCCGCCGGCCTCATTGAGGTGGCTGCAACGGTCTACTCCAACCTGGTTCTTACCCTGGGAGTTGCACCCCGCCCCGAGGGAAACGACGGTAAAACCCTGCTCATTCACGGTGGTACCGGTGGCATCGGCACCCATGCTATCGAGCTGGCCCGAGCCCTGGGGCTGCAGGTTTTTGCCACCGGCGGTAGTGATGAAAAGTGCGATTTTATCCGGGCGCTGGGCGCTGAGGCTATCAACTACCGCACTCAGGACTTTCGCGAGGCCGTCCGCCAGCTTACGGACGGACGCGGGGCCGACTACATCCTGGACGTTGTGGGGGGAGCCTACCTAGAAGAGAACATTAAGACCCTGGCGGTAGATGGCTCTATGGCCGTCATCGGCCTGCAGGGCGGCCCCAAGGGGCAGCTCAACCTGGGCTATATGCTCCCGCGCAGGCTGAGCTTACATGCCACGTCTCTGCGTTCTCGCTCAGCAGTTGATAAGGCCCGCATCGTGGAGGGCGTGGGGCGGGTTGTGTGGCCGCTGATTGAAAGCGGGGAAATTTCGATCCATACGAGTGCTGCTTTCCCGCTTGAACGCGCATCAGAGGCGCACAGCCACCTGGAGTCCGGGGAGCACCGGGGCAAAATCCTGCTGATTCCCTAGGGTGCGTCCTCCTGTTCAATCCCCGGTAGGTACCATCGTACTCAGAAAAACCCACGAACTAGCTGGGTATTTTTGAGTGCGATGGTACCTTTCACCGAGGGGGTAGATGTTAGGGTAACCTAAGTATGTAGACCTCGTGAAAGGAGTAGCCGTGGGTATCAAAGACTTCCTGCAGAGCCGCAGGGACGACGCCGAGCTTGGAAAAGGCCTCTGGCGTCGGGCCCACGACCGCTTCGTACGCGGTCTTGACCGCTTCCACCAGATCCTCGAACGCGTCCCCTCCGGGCCTACCCTCGAAGAGCTTGTGCCCCTGGCTAATGATTTGGCTGACCTGCTGCCGCGCGTCCGCTCTATCGCTAGCGAGGCCCAGCGCCTAGCTCCCAGCGCATCAAACGACATCCCCGCCTCGCCCTCTGGCGTCTACTCCGACCTGCACCGGGCTCTCTCCAAGGCCGGTAACTCCCTGGCTCTCTGCGCCGAAGCCCTGGCTATGACCCGTTGCTCCGGTGACTGCACCAGCAGCTGCACCCGCACCACCATTATCGCCCGCCGGGTTGAGACGGTAGAGCAGCACGTTGCGGACGCCGAAGCCCGCCTCGAAGCCGCCCGGCAGGAAAGCTTGACCCCGGCGTCCTGACAGATTCTGTCACCTATATCGCGTAGCTATCCCCCAAAAAGCGCCTGCCCGGTGCGGTGACGAGCCGGTAAGGTAGTTGGGTGCCCGTTCGCGCTTTTCAGGGCACAAGGGCACCGCAACACCATGCGCACAGCCACACACCGCACCTGAACCAGAGGGGACTTCTACGCCATGAACCGCTACGCCCACATTGACGCAATGCGCGCTTTTGCGGTGCTTCTGGTGGTGTTTTCCCACGCCGGGCTCACTTTTGTGCCGGGTGGGTCGGGCGTGACGATTTTCTTTGCTATCTCGGGTTTCATCATCACCTACCTGTTGCTGCGGGAGCGTGATAAGACCGGCGGGTTTGATGTGTCGGGTTTCTATATCCGACGCCTGCTCAAAATTGCCCCGCCCCTGATTCTGGCGATTGTGCTACCCACGCTGGTGTACCGGTCGATGGGTGGGGCCGTCGATACCCTGGATTTTCTGGGGCAGATTTTCTTCTTCTTTAACCTGCGCTACCTAGACTCGCAGATTACGGTGCTGCCGGGTACGCACGTGATGTGGTCCCTGTCGATTGAAGAGCAGTTTTACTTGGTCTTTGCCCTGATTTGGCTGGTGCTGGTGCGCTGGACTGCCTACCGGCGGGCCCTAACTGTGCTGGGTGTGGCCGTGGTGCTCTACTCGTCGCTCTCCCGCTGGGTTCTCCACGATGCGGGGGCTAGCACCGATCGCATCTACTTCGGCACCGATACCCGCATGGAAGCTATCGCCATCGGTATGCTCACCGCCCTCTGGTACCACCGCTACGCAGCGGACGAGATGGTGCTGGGGCGCGAGGTCACCGGCCGTCGCTACCGGTCGGGGGCCCTGATTCAGGACGGACGCACCATCCCACTTCTAGGGCGCAACTGGGTGCTTTTCGTCGCCCTGGGGGTTTACCTGCTGACCCTGATTATCCGTGATGAAACCTTCCGCGATACGGTGCGCTATTCGCTCCAGGCCTGGGCAGCATCCGCCGTGATGCTCTGGGGTCTGGTTGCTTCGCGCCAGCCGCTGGGTGCTACGGTGCACCGCCTTCTAGCATGGCGACCCTTACAGCTCATTGGCCTGTCGAGCTACAGCATTTACCTGGTGCACGATGTGCTTTTCAAGGCCCTGGAACCCCACCTGCACGGGCTTCCGACTCTGGCCCAGGTAGCCCTGCTGGCCCCGCTGGGTGTTGCCGCCGGTGTAGCCATGTACCTGGTCGTCGAGGTGCCGGTTATGCGCTTTAAAGACCGCTACTTCGGGGCAAGCTGGAAGAAGCAGGCGGCAGCGGCCGATACCCCCGGCCCCATGGGAACCAAGAGCTAAAGAAGAGCTAGAGCAGCCCCTCGCGGCGGGCTGCCGCAATCGCTGCAGTGCGGTTATCAACCCCCAGCTTGGTGTAGATATGCACCAGGTGGGTTTTGACCGTAGCCTGAGAAATAAAAAGGGCCTCAGCCAGCTCTTTATTGGTGGCTCCGGTGGCCAGTAGTTTCAGTAGTTCCATCTCCCGGGCCGATAGGGAAATAGCTGGCCGCTGCATGCGTTCCATCAGGGCCGCAGTGATCTCGGGCGAGAGCGTCCGCTCACCCCGCGCCGTCGCCAGCACCGCCGCCTGCACCTGCTCGGGCGGGGCGTCCTTGAGTAGATAACCCAGGGCTCCGGCCTCGATAGCCGCAACGATATCTCCTTGGGTGTCAAAGGTTGTCAAAATGAGTACCGGCGGCCCGCCCGCAGCCTTGAAAGCGCGGGTTGCTTCGATGCCGCCCATGGGCTTCATCTGAATATCCATGACCACCACATCTAGCGCCGCACCAGCCTGTGCCTGGTCGGCGGCTACGGCGAGCGCAGCTGACCCGTCGGCTGCTTCAGCTACGACTTCGATGCCTTCAAAGCTTTCGAACATGGCGCGCAGGCCGGCGCGGACGACGGGGTGGTCATCAACGAGTAGGGCGCGGACGGTCACTGGGCCTCCTGGGTGGGTAGCGGCTGGTGGGGTGGCTGCTGACTGGTCTGGTTGAGGGGGATCCGGGCTGTGAGCACTGTGCCTTCACCTGGGGTGCTTTCAATGTCTAGGCTACCGCCGATGCGGGTGACTCGCTCGGTGAGGGAAGTGAGCCCGTAGCCGGTTCCGGTGTCGCTGAGGGGGCTGGTTTTGAGGGTGGCAGACCCCAAGGAATGAGGGGTGAATCCCCGGCCGTTGTCGAAGACATCGAGGGTGATGTCGTTTGGCCAGATGCTGAGGGTCAGAGCAGCGCGGCTTGCCTCGGCGTGGGCTGCGACGTTGGCGAGGGCGCCCTGGGCTATGCGCACGAGGGTTGCTGAAACCTCCTCGGGCAGGGCCTTAGCGGTTTCTTCGTCACCTTCAAGAATAAAGGCGCAGGTGAGGGGCTTACCTGCGGCTCTCTGGGCGGTTTCGGTGGAGGCGGCGAGTGCCCTGAGCGCCGAGACCAGGGAATCGTCGAGGGCGGGGGAGGAGAGATCTCGGATAAAGCGGCGGGCTTCGGCCAGGTTGGCGGCGGCAGAGTCCTGGATGACGCGCACCTGGGCGGCTGCGGCGTCCGCCTTTCCCTCTTGGAGGGAGGACGCTGCTGCCCGGGAGACCAGCACGATGGATGAGAGCCCCTGGGCGAGGGTGTCGTGGATTTCGCGGGCTAGGCGCTCGCGTTCTTCGAGCTTACCGGCGCTGTACTGCTGCTGGACGAGTTCTGCCTGCACCGCGCGGAGCTGCTGGGCGAGCTGGTACTGGTGGGCGGCGTCGGCTCGTAGGGCTCGGTAAGTGAAGGAGATGACGATAGCTAGCAGGGCGCCGAGGGTGGGGCCGATGAGGTAGCCGGGGGCTAGGCCTTCTGCCAGCAGGTAGTCGAGGCCGAAACCGGCAGGGCCGACCAGGGGCAGGGCAATGGCCAGGGCGCAGAGGACGAGGGTGGCGGCTACCCCCGCTACAGGGGCGAGCAGGTGCAGGTAGAGGAACATGATGGGGAAGACCACCCAGGTGAAGGAGCTATCGAGCGCCATAAGCCCCAGCCACAGCAGGGTGATGATCAGCAGCCACAGGTAGGCAGGAGTAAAGCGGGCTGCCTGCCGGTAGCGGGCGGACGCACCTGGCCGGGGGAAGAGGTCGGGGAAGGTAGCCGGTAGTCCCCGCCGGTTCTCGTAGACCGTTCCGGCAAGGTAGATGCCCCCGAGTACCAGTGAGAGTACCCCGAGCGCGGCATGACGTACCTGGTAGACGCTACCGATCAGGGCTAGCACCGCACCGAAGCACAGCAAAAAAGCGAACATCACGTGCAGGCTCACTCGCAGAATCTTGAGCACCAGCAGGGTCTGGTGGGAGGACGCTGCGGGTGGGGGAGGGGGCTCGGTCATCATAGAAATTCACTTTACCTTTAGCTGAGGCTGGGCAGGTTTTTTAGGCTGTGTGCAGAGAAAAACCTGCACACGCACCAAGAACCCTGCACAGCTAGCGGGGAGCACATCAACCAAACGGTTGATTCCAGGTTCAACCCTTACCCCGATGTGGGCGGTGCCGGTGGAGGGCTTGAATAGAAGTATCAAGTTCTCCTGCATCTGAAAGGTAGTGCTGTCGTGTTCGTTGGTTGGCGTGACATTCTCTTTGCTAAGGGTCGTTTCACCCTGATTGGGGCGACTGTAGCCCTGATTACCCTGCTGCTGGTCATGCTCACCGGCCTCACCGGTGGTCTGGGCAACCAGAATACCGATGCCCTTGAAAAGATGGGGGCTGACCGCTTTGTCTTCGCCCCGTCAGAAAGCGGTGGCAAGGCGTCCTTCACCGATTCTGCTGTCACTGCCAGCCTGCAGGACGAGTGGCAGGCAGCCGGTGCGAGTGCCACCCCGGTTGGTTTCCTCACCGGCAAGGTGGAGGGTAACGGGGCCGCTTCCATGAGCCTGATTGCCACCCCGGCAGGGTCTGACCTGACTGAGCGCACCGCGCCCCTGATCCAGGGCACTGAGCCCGGTGACGGCCAGATCGCCCTACCCGCCGGTGTCGCTGAAGAGATTGGCGCGACTGTGGGCGATACCGTTACCTTCTCGGGCACCGACGTAACCGTCTCAGGCATCACCGAAGACACCTTCTACTCCCACACCAACGCAGGCTGGGTAACCACCGCTACCTGGCAGAACATCACCCACCAGCGTGAAACCGAAGGGCAGGACGCCGTACTCGGCACCGTCCTGGCCGTAACCGGTAGCGCAGACTACGCAGCCACCGCAGATGCCACCGGAACCCAGGCTTTGACCACCCGCGAGTCCTTCGCAGCCCTGCCCGCCTACTCCTCCGAGAACGGCTCCCTCAAAACCATGCAGGGCTTCCTCTACGGTATCTCTGCCCTGGTGATTATCTCCTTCTTGACCGTCTGGACCATCCAGCGCACCCGCGACATCGCCGTCATGCGCGCCCTGGGCGCCTCCCGTGCCTTCCTCACCAAGGACGCCCTCGCCCAGGCAGCGGTGATTCTCGCCGTCGGTGCCGCCCTCGGTGCCCTGGTGGGCTGGGGGCTCGGCACCCTGGCCGCAGGAGCCGTACCCTTCCAGCTCTCAGCCCTCACCATTGCCGGCCCCGCCGCCGGCATCTGGGCCCTGGGCATGGGCGGCGCCCTCATCGCCCTGCGCCGCGTCGCCACCGTAGACCCCATGATTGCCCTCGGCGGCAACTAGAACAGTCTGCCAAGAGGGATCGGGTGCGCTTTCGCCTGCCGACCCTCTCGGCACTCGCGCCGGGGCGCTCGGCCGATTCACGCCAGCCCCGAGCCAGCAGGCTCCAGCACACCCGCTCCCTCTATCTAAACTCGCTTACCTCCCCTGAAAGAGACCATTCATGACTGACCTCCTCACCCGCCCCCTGGCCGAAGAAACCCTAGCTGCCCCCAGCGTCCTTGAACTGCGCGACATCGTGCTGGACTACCCCGACGGCGTAGACGAGCAGGGAAACCCGCGCACCATGCGCGCCCTAGATCACGTGAACCTCACCGCGAGCCGCGGCGAGTTCATCGCCCTGACCGGCGCCTCCGGCTCGGGTAAGTCCTCCCTGCTATCGGTTGCCGCCGGGCTTATCACCCCCACCGCCGGGGTTCGCCTCATCAACGGCACCGACACCACCGCCTACAAGGACGCCGACCTCGCAGCTCTGCGCCGCACCGACATCGGCATTATCTTCCAGCAGCCCAACCTCATTGCCTCCCTCACCGCCGTCGAGCAGCTAGAACTCACCGCCCGCATCAGCGGCGCCCGCGGAGCAGAACTCAAGGCAGCCCGTGCCACCGCCGCCGACCTGCTCGACATGGTAGGGCTGGGTGACGCCGCCAACCGCCGAGTACACCAACTCTCCGGCGGCCAGCGTCAGCGCGTCAACATCGCCCGCGCCCTCATGGGATCACCCTCCCTGCTCCTGGCAGACGAACCCACCAGCGCCCTCGACGCCGAACGCTCCGCCGCCATCGTCGAGCTCCTGGCCAAGGTCACCGCCGAGTTCAACACCGCAACCCTCATGATTACCCACGACCTCGAACAGGTGCAGCTCACCAACCGGGTCGAGCACATGGTCGACGGCCGTCTAGAGGGGTCACCGGCAGCCTAGGTTTTACTCCGAGAGACAGCCACCCTGCGGGCGGGTAGGCAGGGTAAACTTGAAGAGGTCAAAATAACCTTTACAAGGACACACCCGTGATTAACTTTCACCGCAACGAACGCGCAGCCTCCCTGCCCGCCCGTCTCTCCCGCTCCTGGCTACTGGTCTCTGCCGCCGCAGACGAAGAAACCATCGCCGCAGCCCTCGAATCAGAGGCCGACTCGGTCATCATCGACTTAGAGGACGGCTGCCCCGAAGAGCAGAAGGACGAAGCCCGCGAGCACCTCAAAACCATGCTCAACAGCGGCGCTTCAGCCTGGGTTCGTATCAACGGTATTGAAAGTGACCACTGGGCCAAAGACCTTGAAGCCCTCAACCAGGTCAGTGGGCTCAAGGGCGTCATGCTGGCCATGACCGAGCACCCCGACCACGTCACCCGCACCGCCATGATGCTCCCGGCAGGTACCCCCGTCATCGCCCTGATTGAAACCGCCCTGGGCATGGTGAACGTTGTGCGTATCGCCAAGGCCCCCGGCACCTTCCGCCTGGCCTTCGGCGTGGGCGACTACCGCCGCGACACCGGCGTATCAGATGACCGCATCGCGCTGGCCTTTGCCCGTTCCCAGCTGGTGCTAGCCTCCCGCGTGGGCGGCCTAGCCGGCCCCATCGATGGGCCCTCGGTGGGTAAGTACGGTGGTGACCTCCTCCAGGACTGTGCCATCACCACCAGCCACGGTATGACCGGCAAACTCACCCTCGACCCCGCCCAGGCAGAAACCATCAACGTCGGGCTAGCCCCCAGTGCCGACGAGATTAAGTGGGCTCGAGAACTCCTGCAAAAGAGCGAAGGGGATTCCGTGCCCCAGGACGGCTCCTACCTGCCCCGTCTTGCCCGTGCCCGCAAGGTTTCATCGCTGGCCAAGACCTATGGCCTGTGGCGTAGCTAGAAGAACTCCCAGGTGGCAGCGGTAGGATAGGCAGCGTGAAGAAATATCTTGGTTTTCAAACGCGCAGGACGCCCAGCGGCGGCTTCTCCCGCGGGTTCCTGCTGCTCTTTGCCCTACTCCTTGTGCCCTCACTGGCTCTCTGGGGTTTCTACCGCTGGCTCTTTGCCAATGACACCCACTTGCTGGTGGTACCTTTCTTGGCGGTTATCACCGCCTGGATTTGGGCCTACCTCATCGGGTACGGGGCCGAAAACCACCTGGACGAGGGCTAGCCCGCCCGCGCAGGCTCGGGTGTCGCCAGAAGCGGGCGGACGCGTCCGCACGGGTGGTCTATAGACAACAAAAAATCTCGCGGCCCGCACCTGAACCGGTGCGGGCCGCGAGATTTTGTTGATGGAGCCCCCAGTCGGATTTGAACCGACGACCTTTTCTTTAAGAGCCGTCGGAACGTCATAAAGCGTCACCATCTACGCGCCCTACAAGCTGCCTAGACATCATCACTTAGTATGATTTTGAAACACTTTATGAAGACATGCCCGCCGTAAGCCTGTGGATTCAGTACCAGAAAGCTGCCAACCTAGCCCCTAGAACCATCAAGGCCCGCGCTGAACTAATGCGGACTCTCGAACAGTGGGCAGGCAAGACCGCCCTCGAAGTTACCCAGCTAGACCTCGTACGCTTCATGGCCCGGGACGTCTCACCCGCTACCAGAAGCACTTACGCCACCATCTTCCGCGTCTTTTACAGGTTCGCCACAGACCAAGGCTTTATCGAAAAGTCACCCATGGACGGCGCACCCGTACCTAAGCGCCCAAAGTATGCACCCCGGCCTGTCGAAAACGTCCAGCTTCACCGCGTCCTAGCAGCAGCCACCCGGCGTACTACCCGGGCCATGATTCTACTAGCAGCCCTAGCGGGTCTACGCGTTCACGAGATAGCCAAGATACGCGGGGACGACTTCGATTTAGACCGGGGCACCGTTACGGTTGTCGGCAAGGGCAACAAGCGCTCTGTGATTCCGCTGCATCCCGTCCTTATCGAGCTTGCACGAGAGATGCCGGACGTCGGCTATTGGTTCACACACTGGGAGCGGCCAGATGAGCCCATCAACGCCAAAAGCTGCGGACAAGCAATAAACCGCGCCATGCAACGGGCAGGGGTGGACGCCACGGCCCACCAGCTGCGCCACTGGTACGGGACGGCCTTACTTGAGAACGGCGCTGACCTGCGAACGGTACAAGAGCTGATGCGCCACGAGTCCCTAGCGACTACCCAGATTTACACGCGGGTGACGTCGGAGCGTCGCCGTGACGCTATCCACGCCTTGCAGCTTCCGGCCTAAACCTTTAATCGAACCTTAAACTAAAGCGCCCCTCAACCCTTAATTAAAAGTTGAGGGGCGCTTCTGCCCAAAATAAAGGAGGGGGAGGGCGAGGGAGCTACCCCCGCCCTCTTATCTCTAGTCCTTATCTCCCAGCAACTTCAGCAGCTTCTCGACGATACCCAAAAGGCTATCGACAATAGCCACCACAGCAGCTAGAATCAGAACTAGATTTAGAAGCGTAGCGAGCACTTCTAAACCTCCTTTATTTTTTTATGGACGCGCCCGGCAAGCACCGGGCGCGTCTTTTATGCTACCAGCACCTAAGCGCCAAAGGTACGCAAAAGCGGGTCAAGAATAGCCAGTGTCAGGGCGCCTAGTGCAGTGCGCTGTAGCCAGCGCTGGGCGTCCTGAAGCTCTTTCACATCTGCCTCAAGCGCTGCCAGCTCTGCCCGGTGCACCCCTTCCCTCTTCATCTCGGAGAGGTCTTTCTCGATGCGCTGCATGCCTCGGTAGACCTCAGCTAGGGTAACTTCCGTTTCCATTTTCACCCCCTACAGGCGGTAGGGGAGTGGTGGGGGAGGGGCTACGCGGGGGTGCCAGGTAGCCACCCAGGACGCCCCCGGCGATACCCAGCAGCCCGGATAGCGCCTGAACGCCGGTATCGTCCAGCCACCGGGTTAGGGCGAAAAACTGGACTAGCAAAATGGCTGCGTAGGTGCCAGCAGCTACACCGGTGGCGCTGCCTACCGTCACCGGCCCTACAACCTTTTTCGGCTGCATCGGCTAGTCCCAAATCTTGAGCACGGTACCAACATTCAGGGCCACGCCCGGGTTACGAGACTGAACCGCTCCACGGCTGTAGCCGTAGTATGCATCAATCTTCTCCCAGGTATCGCCGGGCTCCACAGTCCAGCGCAGGGGGCCGGGGATGTAGACGCGCTGCCCGACGTTGATGACGTTCGCGTTCACGATGTCGTTATACTTGGCAATGCGGTTGATGGTGGCCTCAGATGCTTCGCCGTAATAGTACATCGCAATCTTGTGGAGGGTATCGCCTGCATCTACGCGCCAGTAGGGGCCGTCATTTTTAGCAGCGGTAAAGGAGCCGGGTACTTCCACGGTGCCCACGTTGGTGGAGCCGGTAGGAGCAGCCGGCGGGCGGTAGAAGTAGACCACGGGCTTACCGTTAGCTACCCAAATCTGGTCGTGGTTATTGATGGTGATGCCGTTGTAACCAAAGCTGCAGTGGATCATGTTTTCAGAATCCAGCATGATAACGATGTGCCCAAACGCGCCACCGGAGGCGCCGCGCGGGCCCCAGATTCCGACGTCGCCGCGCTTGACATCGTACCCGCCCTGGGCGTTCTGAGGTACGCGAGTCCAGCCCATCTTTTCAAAGTCGGCGTGGAGGGAGTCGGTGTTATCGGGGCCGTCCTCGGGCCACAGACCGGCGAAGGTAAAGGCTGCATCTACTGCGCTGGAGCAGTCGTAGGAGTGCGGGCCATAGCGGTAGGCCATGGAGTAGGTGACGGGCGCGGGCCCGCCCTTTCGGCGCTCGTACATCCAGTTGATGGCGGTTTCCATCTTTTGGGGGGTGTAGGTCATTGTGTTTTCTTCTTTCTTTTGCTGGGATAAACCAGCACGCAAAACTAGGGGGGGGTTAGACGATGCCAAAGAGGTTCTTGGCATCGGAGGTAGCTGCCTGAATTTCGGTGTCACTCAGGGCGCGGGGCCAGACTTTGAGCAGGCCGTAGTCTTCGCGCACTGTGGAGCTGTATACATTGGTGCCTAGGCCGTAGAGGACGCCGCTACCGGGTTGGAGAGAGAGGGGGGCCCCGGCGCTAGTGCCATTGATCCAGGCGCTTACGGCCCCGGCTTCTAGGCGCAGGGCGTAGACGGCCAGCCCCACCGGGGGAGCCACTGAGTAAGTGCCAGTGGTAGCCCCTGCTACGGTCAGGCGGGAGGTTCCACCGCCGCCGATAGTCCAGCCGGGCACACGCACCTGTGCGGATTTGTTGGCTACCAGGGAGGCGACGATAAGGACGGTGCAGGCCCCGGGCGGGGTGGCGCCGGTGGCGGTCATGGCGGCGCTGCCCTGAGGGATGGAGACCACCGGGGCAGTGCCGTCGGTGAAGCTGTTTCCGGCGCCGGTGGTGGCCAGGTTGCGGCCACCAATCATATCCGGCAGGGTCTTCACATCGGTTGCGTTGCCCCCGCGTAGGGTGTGGGCTAGCCAGAGGTTTGACCCATCGAGCGGGCCGATGTTCGGGGGTGTCCAGACCGCTGCGGGGTCAAGAACCGGCGCCCCGGTAGGGATGCCCTTAGCTAGATACTGTGCCATTTAATTTCCAATCTTTGTGTAGTTCCAACGAGTCATAGTCACAACTTCGATTTCACCGGCGTCACGGCGGGCTTTGAGCCGGTCAAGGAAGCCCTCAACCCCGGCGCGGGTCATGCGCTGCGCGGCCCCGCCGCCCTCGATGTAGCAGGCGTGTAGGCCCAGGATGACGCCGCCACCGTTGGCCACGGCTTTATCAATGAGCTTTTCGCCAATGCCCCCGGCTGACACACCGGCGTCGCTAGGGAAGTCAAGCCATTGACGGCCTGCGTTCATGCGGGGGGAGCCGTCCAACGGGTGGACGAAGTCGCCTATCACGGGGTTGTTCATGGTGCCGGTGGCCCAGGCGTGGCCGTAATTTACCCAGCGGTCATAGGCGGTGCCTACCAGGGCAAGCTCGCCCTTAGTGCCAATGAGGGGCGCGGTTTTATACTGGACGCCCTCAGGGAAGTCGCAGCCGGGCGGGATGAAGCCTAGGACGTCTTGGCCGGTCTCAGCACGGAGGCGGTCGCGGGAGCCTATGATCTCGGCTTTCATCTGGGCTACGCTGGTCACGTCGGCATGGGTCGCCCCGTGATTGCAGATTTCCACCCCGTCGGCGGTGGCCATAGCTTTCACATCTGCCCAGCTCTTACCGGCGCTAAACCCCGCGTAGGAGTAGCCAGGGTCAAAAGTGTTTCCGTTCAGTGCCCAGCTCCAGGGCAGGGCGCGGGATTTCATCATGGGTGCGAAAATATCCAAGGTGGCAGCCGGGTAGTCATCTGCCACGATGGCCACCAGGGCCTTAGCGGTGGTGCGCCGTGGCGCTGCCACTACCCGGCGGGCGCGGGCGCGTAGTAGCTCGCGCTGGGCTACATCGGGCAGGGTTTCCACCTGGCTCTCGACATACTCGGACGACACCCCGCCACCTACAGGACGGCCCCTATAGTTGGTGCCTACCTCGAAAGTACCGTCGCTGGGCGCGTTGATGACCTGGAGCAGGCGTTCATCACCTGCTGCGGGTACTCCCAGGGTGCCCAGGGCGTCGCCCAGGGTCTCACCTGAGAGCATAGGGGTGCTGCGGTAGTTCGAGCCCAGGGTATAAATGCCCGGTTCTGCTGCGTTAATAGGCACCATAGCCCGCTCGTCAAGGGCAGTGTTCAAGGCGCTGATAGCGTTTAGAGCCTGCTCTTCACGGGTGTAAGAGGTTTCGGCGTTGGTGGTAATAGCTGCTGCACCTTTGCGGATGTAGTCGCTTTCTAGGGGCTTGATGTAGGTATCGGTCATAGCTCATTCCAAAGTTCTGTGTAGTCGCTCCATCTCATTTCCCCTGCTGCTTCCCAGGTCTGAGGCTTCGGCCAGATTTCTTCCATCCTGTCGCCTAGGATGTACTCAGAGGGCCACAGGGATAGCTCTAGGCGCCAGGCGTCGGGGGTGATAGTCTCGCGGATCTGTTTGGCGATATACATGCCCCTTAGGTACGGCTGCCAGTCACCTGAGAAAAACACGGGGTCGTCCTGCTGTAGGGCCAGCAGGTAGCCCGCTTGGTGGCGGTGATGCTCTGAGGGTGAGGTCAAAAGGTACAGCAGGTCAACGGTGATTGATTCTGGCCGCATGGTCACGTAGAGGGTTCGGTACTCATAGGCCGTGGCGTACTGGCTAATCTGCTCGGTTTCTCGGCGGACATAAGACCAGTCCACTTCCTCCACCGTGAGAAAGGAGTTATCTGCACGGGGGGTGAACGTTATGTAGCCCTGGGAGCCGTCGGCCTTGGTGGTGAGGATGCGCCTGGTGACGTTCCACATGTCCAAGGTCTGGGAGTGGGTGGCCGGTGAGATAGCTGCGGAGCGGGTCAGGTGTGGGGCGGTCTTAGCAATCTGCGTGATAGCGTCTTTACGCGCCTGGATGCTCCACACCTGAATTTGACGTACCCCGGGCACCTCGCGTATCTGTAGCCCTAGGTCTGTTCCGTAGCGGGTGGCTACGGCCTCGAAGGTGCGCTTTTCATCGCTTGGTGTGTTATTGACGATGGCGTCAAAAGTACCGTGCGTGGTGGCTGTTAAGATCCCTGACACATTCTGAAAATTGGCGGCGCGGGCTACCACTATGCCGGTCTTCATCCCACCGGAGATGAATGGGTCGTAGTTGGATTTCTTCATCATGGCTATCCAGCCAGATGAGGCGATGGTGGTCTGCTTGCGAGTGGGGGAGCGGTCAGTTACAGAGACGATACCTGTGCGGCCCCAGAATCTTTCCTGAATGGCGGAGGCTGTGATGTTCCCGGCCATCTTGGCTACCAGGTCAGCCCCGTAGGCGGTCAGGTTGACGCGGGCACGGGCGCCCACCACATCCGTTACTTCACCCTTGAGCACATACTCGCAAGTATTGACCGCAAGTTCTGGCTCGGGGGAGTCTGACCCCCGGGTGATAGTGATGGAATGAATCTGGTCATCATGGTAGGTGCCCGTTGACGAGTTATAGGCCTGAAAGAGCGGCTGGGAGGGCTTGAGCTTGCGGTACAGGCGTGAATCGCCGGTAGTGGCCATTTAGATTCCTCCCATCAGGATTTGCTTTTCTCGTAGTAGACGTTCAATTTCGGTGGCGATGGCCACCCGGTCACCAATGACCCCGTTGAGGTTGATGGTGATAGAGGGGGCAGCGGTGCCGGTGCCGGGGGTGCTGGCCTGTGCCCGGGCGCTGGTTGGCTCAACAGTGGGGGTGCGGTAGCGAACATCAGGGGTGGTTAGCTGGATGCCTGCCCCTGCTGCGGTGAGCCGGGTGGCCATGGTCTCTACCGCGCGGACGGCCTTGGGGGCCATTTGCTGAACGCCGATGGCTAGACCCTCGGAGGTGAACCTACCGATGGAGCGGAAGACGCGCGAGGGTGATTTGATGCCTAGCAGTTTCTTGGCGCCGTCGATGGCGTCGCCCACGGTGTCTTTGACGGCCTGCACGGCTTTACCGGCTGCGCCCTTGATACCTGAGACCAGGCCGTCGATGATTTGGGAGCCCATGGTCTGCATCTTGGCTCCCCAGTCAGAGAGGGCCGAGCTGACTTTGCCGGGTAGTTCGCGGAAGAAGTTCACGACGTTATCTACCCCGCGTAGAATCGCGTCGCCTAGGGCTACCATGCCCTCAGTGCCAGCAGAGACGATGTAGTTAAAGAGGCGCCCGGCTATGTCGATGACGCTGGTGAGCAGGTTGCCGAAAAGCTCGATGATACGGAAGGTGGTAGACCAGACCAGCTCACCGATGAATTGCAAGCCGCCGATGAAAACGGACTTAATCAGCTCAAGGCCGGAGGTGACTGCGTTGCCGAGGAATGACCACATCTCGCCCCAGTCGCCGCGTAGAGCAGCGGTTAGGGCCTTGAAGATATTGGTAATCAGACCAGCAGCAGAGGAAATGATGGAGCCCAGCCATGTCATAGCAGAACCGGCGACATCAGCCAGCCAGGAAAAGACCGGGCCCAGCACGCCGCCGATGAACTGGGCTACCGGGGCGAGGGCGGTGAGCACGGCCCCGCCAAATTCCACGATGGCGGTGAACATGGGGGTAAGGGCGTTCATCACGGTGCCCAGCAGGTTCATGAAAGAAGCCCCCAGTGATTGCAGGGCAGGCATCACGGCCCCGATAATGGGCTGTATCAGCCCGATAAAGGCCGCGCCCAGGTTGACCAGGGCAGCGCGGAAGGGCTCAGAGGTAGCTAGGGCGTAGACCAGGCCAGCGGCCAGGGTAGCAATACCGGCGCCGATGGCTAGCACCGGGGCCAGGGTTGCGGTGAGGGAGAGCCCTAGGGCGCTAAAAATAGCTGAGAGGGTGCCGATGCCGGTGAGCACAGGGGTAACGGCAGCGGTGACCGCGCCCCATGCGGTGATAAGGGTACCAATGAAGCCAACAATATTGATAACGACGGGCACCAAGGCAGCTATCACGCCGGTGATAGCCAGAATGGCAGCAGCGAGAGCCGGGTTAGCCTGTACCCACCCGGCGATAGCTGAGACCACGGCGGTAATGGGCGGGGCGATAGCGGTAATGATTGAGGCCAGCAACGGGAGCACGCCGGAGGCTAGCCCGCCAAAGAGGTCAAGGGCTGCACCCAGCAGCGGGGCCAGGCTCTCGAAGATACCGGCGATGGCGGTTATGCCGGTATTGATGCCCTCAAAAGCTGAGATCAGACCACCGGCCACAGCGGGGTGTGACAGGACGGCGGCGACACCCTCAAGGATGGCACCAAAAGCACCAGAGGCTAGAGGCAGGATAGCGGCAATGGTGGGGGCAAGGGTAATAAAAGCGTTGCCCAGAGCAGTCATGCCCGGGCCCAACAAGCCCACGGCCTCATTCGCTGCGCTAAAGACCTGCACCAAGGCACCCTGAAAAGCTGCGCCGTTTACTGCTGCGTTGATGGCTTCAAGACCACCAGCAAAACCGGCCAGGCCAGTGCCCCCGGCCTCGTTAGCAGCGCGGGTAAGCCCGGCAAAAATGCCGGTGATAGAAACGATGGAGTCCCACAGCAAGCCCAGATTGGTCAAGCCGGTATTAATCCATCTCCACATGTTGCCGTTGGCGGTGGAGGTCTGTACCCAGTTTTCAAAGGCCCAGCTGATTTCATTGAACCAGCCAGCGAAAGAGGGCAGGTAAGTGGAGCCCACCGCCACCAGGCCCAACAGACCGTTGACCAGGGAGCCAACGCCGTCGCCCATGATGTCCAGGGCGGTGCCGGTGTTCTCAATGGTGGTGGTGATAGCGTTGAGGCCCTCAGAGCTTGAAAGCACTGAGGATATGGCGACGGCCCAGCCTGCAAGCTGGCTAGCAATATTGGCTAGCCCGCCCTCGACGGCGGGAATGAGAGTGGTGACCATGCCCCTAATGGGCTCAGCTGCACGTTCCCAGAAGCTCACAGAGATGGAATCTTGCAGGGAGCTAAAGAGCGGGGCGAGGTCACCTAGGTATGTCCCGGCGTCCTTGAGCGCGGCAGCCAGCACGCCACCGGCCAGGGCGATAGCGCCCATAGCCCCGGGCAGCAGCAGGGCTACCGGCACAATGGAGGCAAGGGCGCCACCAAGGGAGAGGATGGAGCCTACCGAGGATAGAGCAACGGCGGCCAGGGAGGTGAAGACGGTGGCCATGAAAGAAAGCCGGGTGGTGCTGGTGAAGATGCCCGCGGTTACGCCCTGGATGGACGCGGCGGCTCGCTGCAGGCCCGCTACTGCTGCGCTGGTCTTCTTCATATGCATGACCGCGCTGCGCGAGTCGCCCACAATACGCACCGATAGAATGGCTGACTTAGCCACTGCTCTTACCTAGCTTTCTTCATCTTCCTCAAGCGCTATCTCAAGCGCGGTTGCTATTACATAGCCGGGTTCCTGCTCCCAGACGCTATAGGGGATGCCGGTTCTCATAGCCAGGGCTACGAGATTCCGGCCCATTTCCCCTACTTGGTAGGGAAATCCTCGTCACCCTCAGTCAGGTCTTCCTCGCCCTGCTCTTCGAGCCATTCACAGCGATCCTCGAACTCTTCAAAGGGGAAGTCGTAGACGCCGTCAATCTGGGTCAGGGCGTACCAGGCCATAAAGGCCATGGCCTGATCGGGAGCTTCCTGGGCGGTAGGCCAGCGGCGGGCACGTGCAGTGCGCCCATACTGAAGCTGGGCCTTGAGGGGGAGCTTGATGGAGTGTTCTGCGCCATCGGTCATGAGCAGATTGATACGGGGGGCTTTAAGTGCCATGAGTTATTTACCTTTGATTTGAGCTACAACGAGCTGCATGTGGATTTCGTACTGTGGTACCCACACCGGTTCTGTTGCTTTCGCGGTGGTGGTGAGCCAGGGCTGGGCCTTGATGTTGCGTGCTGGCCAGCCCCAGTGAATGGGGCCTGCGTAGGGTACGCGCTTGAAGCCTGCGCGGACGATACCGGCCCGGGCGGTTCCTGCTGCACGAATGGTGCTTTTGAGTTTTCCGCTGCGGACGGGGGCGGTTGATTTTGAGAATGAGGCGACGGTGGCGGCGGCCTCTTTGTTGACCTTTTTGAAGTCGGCTATGTCGTAGCCGGCTTTTTTCAGGGTCGCGCGTAGTCGCCGCGCACCGTCAATCTCTACGGCCATTAGCCTGCGTAGTCAGGGGTGATGTCGGGACGTCCGATTACGGGCAGCTCCATCTCAGAGGAGTTGGTCTTCTTGACTTCGCCGCCGAGCTTGCTTGCTCGAATGCGTACCTTGCCCTTGGCTTGCAGGGCGCCTTCCTTGTTCGGGACGAAGGTGAAGGGCAGCGTCTTACCGGCGTTCTGGTAAAGCCAGTAGTTCAAGGATTCTGCGGTGTAGTCCTGGAGCAGGTCGAACTTGAGCGTCCACTTCTCAGTTTCATCGCCGCCGTAATCTTCGCCGGAGAGGACGGAAACGTCATCGTCCTTGTCGTATTCTGGTTCAAGTTCGGTTTTGGTGGTCATGGCGCCGAACTCTTGGGGGGAGCCGGTTTCGCCAATGGTGAGCAGGCCGGGGCCTAGTTTCTGAAGTTCTGCCATGGTATTAGTCCATTTCTGTAGTGGTCGTGGTCAAAAGATTGCAGGGGTAGGGGCGCCCGTTATCGGGCTGCCACATCGAGAGCTGGGCGGTTTCCAGCTCCAGCGGGTCGCGGATATCGGCGGTGATAGCTTCGAGCTGTTCCCACGCTTCTAGCGCTGCCCGGTGCGGTGATATGAGAATGAATCGCAACTTGTATTCGGTTACAGTCCAGGTCTCATAGGTGGCGTTCTCAACTTCGATGAGGATGACGGGTTCACCTGAGTTGAGGTTCCCGTTAGCTTCCTCAGGGTCGAGGGTGGCTAGCACCTGGTGCCCGGCCTCTTGCAGTGCGAGGTTGGCGCGGGTAGCCCAGCGCCGGGCTATCTCAAGCTGGCTCATGCGATGGGCACCCCCGTCCAGGGCTTGAGCAAGATACGTGCAGCGTGCAGCGGGTCGGCGCCGATTCGCATAAGCTCCAGTCCCTCACCGTTATCAAATTGCGCGATGCCGTTCTGTGCGTTGCGGCGCCAGAAGAGATCTGCGGCGGTTTCGATGATGGCTCGCTCATGGATTGAATCGGGCACGGTTACCCCGGCGATGTGCGCGGCCACAAGGTCAGCTGCCTCTTGGGTGCAGCCGTTGATGTAGTCAGTGACCTGGCCGGTTTTGACCTGCTGCGCTACCTGTGGGGCTAGCTCTTCAACTGTTTTCATTAGCTACTACTCGCGTGATGCGCCGAAGTTTACAGGCAGCAGGGCATCGGGGTAGGGGGTCAGGTGGGTCATGTACCCGTAGATGCTGAAATCCTGGGAGAGGTTCAAAACGTTCTGGTCTTGCAGGTGGAAGGGCGCACCCGGTGATTCGAGGGTACGGATGGCGATGGGGTCGAAGAAGAGGGCACGGTTTTCGACGCCGTTGAGCACGCGGATAGGCAGGCCCAGCAGGTTGCCAAAGCTCTTAGGCAGGTTCAGCTCACCTACCACGTTGACGCCGGTGCCGGTGAGGGTCAGCAGCGGGCGGCCATCGGCCCCGGCTTCACGGGCAAGGATCTTGAAGATGTCCTTAGAAATAGCCAGGTGGGTCAGGCTGTAATTACGATCTTCAAAGATTTCGGCAGCGTCTGCGATGGCATCAATCCAGTCGAAGGCGCCGAAGTCGGTAGGCACGTTGACTGCGTGACCTGCTGAAGAGTCTGCGGTGTGCTTGGCCAGCAGGGCGTCGGCTTCCTTGATGATGTGGGCCTTGATAGCGGCCTCGGTCTGGGCGCCGTATTCCAGGCCCATAGCGCGGAGCATGTCGTTCACTACCCATGATTCGGAGCGGTCGATAACCTGCTGCGAGAGAGTGTTAGCGCCGCCGTAGGTCTCAACGGGGGCTGAGAACTTTTCAACGGTGAAGCCTGCGCCCTTGGCCAGGGGGTCAAGTTCCTTAGCCTGCTTGGCGACAACGGCGTTCTTGGAGGTCTTGATGTAATCCACGGTCATGCCCTTAGAGGGCAGTGCGCCGGTGTCAAACATGTTAGTCCAGGGGCGGCGCTTGACAATTTCGCGGGTGAGGTCGCCCAACCAGCCGGGGGTGGTGGCCATCTTTGAGGGGATGTCGGCGGTGGTCAGGTCGCGGTAGAGGGTTGCAGCGTCCTCATGGCGGGGGTCTGAGGGGGTGGCCAGGGCCTTGACCATTTCGCCAAAGGAGTCAAAGGCAGCGGCGCGGGCGACGTAGGCGGGGGTGTCGTCCACGGGGGCGGGGGCAAATTCACCGGCGGCGGCACGGCGTTCGAAGTCGTTGAGCTTGGTGCTGAAGTCAGTGGCCACGGCGTCCAGCTCGGAGCGGGTGATGGTGTCCATGGTGATGGGTTCTTTCTTCTCGATGGATCGGGATTCGGTGACCTGGGCGGTCTTGTAGGCGGGGAAGGCTGTTAGGGAGTACTCGATGACCTCGATGCGTTCGTGGACGATGAGGGGGCGTTCTTCGCCCTCAAGGTTTTCTTCGCGCCACTGGATGGGCTTGAAGCCAACGCTGAGGCCGGTGAGGGTTCCGTCATTCAGCAGCGTTCGGGTCTCTTCACCTAGGCCGGTGGTACTGAGAGCTGCGGTAATCTGCATTCCCTCATCGGTGCTGGCAGATTCTGTTACCCGCCCCACCAGGCGTTCCATGTTGTGGTCTCGCAAGATGGGAACGCCGGAGCCGGTGCCGTCCTCTACACAGCCGGGCTCGAAGCGCTCAGAGAACCAGGGGGTTTCATAGATTTCGGTGTAGGACAGGCCTAGGCCGGTGAAAGAGCCGCCATCGGCGCGGATAATCTGGCCCATGGTGCGGGTGGCGTGGCCGTGCGAGTCTGTTAGGTCGCTAATTTTCAGGGGCATTGCTGGCCTTTCCTACTTTCTGGAGCTGGTCTATCTGGGAATCTGTGAGCGGCTCTAGGCCCTCGCGGTGGCGGGCTTCATCGGGGGTGATAAAGCCGGAGCTGATACCTAGTGCGTATGAGGCGTAGCGGGCAGCGGTGTCGCCGCGTAGCAGGGCTTCGATGTTGAAGCGGGCTTTTGCCCCCATCGGGGCTAGCTCAGAAAGGGCTTCCTCGATTTTTCTTAGGTACTCGATCAGGGTGAAGCGGGTGAATGCTACCCATTCCTGCTCTACATTCGAGTAGGTGAGGCTGTTGCCGTCGAGGGATACCAGCATCAAGGCCGATGGGATGCCAAAGAGCCGGGCTATATCGGTGACGGTGAATTTTCGGACGTCCAGCCACTGGGCATCTTCTGGATTCAGCAGCAGGGGGGTGTAGGTGAGGTCGCCACCGAGGACGCGCACCCGTGAGGGGTTATCGGGGTCTTGCGCTGCCATATTCCAGGCTTTCATGGTGGCCTGTGATTCGGCTGCGGTCTTGATGGAGGGGCCGGTCAGTAAGCCACTGGGCTGGCCTGATTTGTTGAACCAATTGGTGGAGAAGTCGCGTACTTCGATAGCCCCGGCGATTTCCTGGCGTGCAGCCTGAATGGGGCCGAGCCCCCGGCTTGCACCGGGGATAGGCATAAACTTCTGGTGAAGAATCTCAGCCTGTTCTTGCCCCGCGTACCAATAGGTGATGTGGCCGGTCTTGGGGTTTTCGGAGATGGTGACCTCGCGCGGGGGAAGTACCTGCACGCGCAGAATATCGCCGGTCTTGCCGCGTACTACGCGCAAGAAGAGGTTGCCGTCAGTGGCCAGGGATAGCACAGCTTCTTGAATCCACTGGGTACGGGTGGTGGTCGGGTCGGGTCGGCGGATAACTGAGGCCGTTGACTCTACCGGCAGCACCTTTTGCCCCCGGTGCTGTTCTATGGTGAGCTGACCGGCTGCGGTGGAGATGATTTGCAGGGCGCGAAAGACTGGGATAAGGCCCAGTGCGTCGGCGGCGGCGGCGGGCTCGTAGCCGTACATGCGTTCGGTGGCTACCCGCAGGGGCACGTAGTCGGCGCGGGGATCCACTAGGGTGCCATCGTCACCGGCGACGGCGCGGGCTTCGATGGTCTCGAAGGCGCTGCGGACGCGGTGGCTGATGGCTTCTAGCGGGGTATTCATAGAAGCGATTTAAGCGTTAAGGGCGCGAGTGTTAAAAGAAACGGTGGCCATTAGTGGCCAACAGTGGCCAACAGTGGCCAATAGCGTCCACCTAGTAGGGCAGCGCCAGAGCTGGCACCTTATCAGCTTGCGGGTGCATGACGGCATAGACGGCCACGGTTGCAGCTACCAGGGCGTGAATTTCAGCCGGGGTCTTATCGCGCGAGAAGCGCCTGACCCCGTTGGACGTCTGAGGCACAGCGTAAGAGAGCTGGGCGCGCACTTCATCAGCAGCGGTGCCCGCCGGAATGTGCAGGCACCCCTCAATAGCGATAAGGTTCAGCAAGTTCTCAGTAGCTTGGCCGTATTCGGCCAGGCTCAGGGCGCGCACATCTGTACCTGCTGCGGTAAGTTCGGTGGTGATGCGCTGGGAGGGGCCGCCACCGTCGGCCACGATGGTAGCGCCCCAGTCTTCTGCCAGCTCGCGCACGGTATCGGCCACCCAGGCTGTGCCGGGGGCTTGCTTGTAAATCTGGAAACATGGTGCATCGTTTTCGAGCCAGCCGATGACCACAGCAGCGGCCTTAGAATCTTTGGCTACCTCGTAGGCTATGACGGCCTCGGAACGGTCAGCAGGCGGGGCGGTAATGGTCGGCAGCTCGTCCCAGAGGGAAAGGTCAATGATGGCCGTGCGGGCGCCGCCTACGCGGTTGCCGTAGGCGCGGATAAAGGTAGACCGCTTCTCTAGCGATTCCTTGGCCTTTTCGGCGCGCACTTGTAGAGCCTCTTCGTCAATCGTGTTACCAAGAGCGGGGTGGTATTGCCACCACACAGCAGGGTCGAAGGGGTCGGCGTTCTCTGGTACTGAGTATTCGATGTAGCACAGGTTCGGGTCGGCACCTGCGCGCCCGGTTTCCACCAGCTCGTTCATGAAGTCAGATTCAATGGTTCCCATGGTGGAGAACATCCAGACCTGCGCGGACTTGCCTAGGGTAATCTGGGCGGGTTCAGCTGCACCTAGGAGGGCTTCACCTAGGGGCTTGTCGTAGTGCCAGATTTCATCAAAGCTCACCAGGTGCGGGTGTTCGCCATGCAGGGCCGAATAGGTGGGGGAGAATCGCGTGACGTGGCAGCCGGGTTTGTCGATTAGCTTGATGCCCTCACCGCCGTTGGAGCGCTGGGAGCTAATGACCATCTTCATCGGGGAGCCCTCAACTAGCTCGATCAGTTCAATAATACGTTTGCGGGCGTCCTGCCCAGACTGGGCAGTGTACCAACAGGCAGCAGGTACGCCCCGGGTCATCATCCGGTGAATCTGAACCGGCCCCATGAGGGTGGTTTTCCCGGACTGGCGGGGCACGGTAATCAGAACGTGGGTGTACTTGTAGATTCGCCGTCCCCTGGCATCTAGCTTGAATTGACTGGCTACATCGATGGCGCGGCGCTGCCAGGGCATCAAGGTGAAGCCCAGCAGCTTGGCAACTCGCTCTACCTCGTGTAGCTCGCTTTGATACTGAAAATCACGGGGCGGATGGTAGGCAGGCTCAGGGGCGTAGCGGAAAATCTCAGTACGGTAATCCATGATGCAGGCGGGTTAGCTCAGGGGGGTAGGGGTGTTGGGCTGGGCCGTGATGGCGTCAATCAAGTTATCGATGGTCATGCCAGCGGCTTCAACGGTCTTTTCGAGCTTGGGCAGCTCAGAGAAAACACTGTTGACGGCGTTGAGGTACATGGCCTTGCCGGAGAGCTTGCCATAGCGGGCACCCCTATCCCACTCGCGGGCAGCTTCAATGGCAAGAACACAGTATGCCTCTTCTGCCTGGGTGACCAGTCCAATTTCTTGCATGTAGACCACCGTGCGGCGGGTGGCGGCCTCAAGATTGCCGACTTCGTGGGCCGGTTCTTCGAAACCTGGCAGCAGGTCTTGAGTTGTGTCGCGTAGTGCGTTTTTATCTTGAATTTTGGCGACTTTTTGGGCGGGTGTGAGGGTCATTTTTTTGTGTCCTTTTCGTGGGTTGACGTGGGGCAATTTTTTTATAGAAGCCGGGGGAGGGGAAGAACAGGCGCGGGCTGTTCTAGGTGCACTTCGGCTCAAAAAACGCGGAATTATCGATGATTCGTGAGCCTTCGTCGATGTCATCATGCCTATCTGAGTAGTTGCACCTTGCGTGTGCCAGTCCCAGGTTGCTTAGCTCATGACTTCCTCCATTTCGTTGCTTCTTTTTGTGCTCAATCGTGGCTTCTTTCGCGCTTCTGATTGGTCTTCCACAGATGCAGCAGACAAGACCATACAGCGCAATGAGCTGCGCCTTGAGCTGCTGTCGCTGTTTGTATGGGATCTGCTCCCACTTCATGAGCTCTTGGTCTGCTGCTCTGCGATGTACTTAGCTATCACTGCTGGTGCGTAGCGCACCTGTGAGCCGATGCGGATATGCGCCGGGGCTGTGTGGGTTTCCGTGCGCCACCGGCGTAGGGTGCGAGGGGCTACCCCCAGTATCTCGGCGGCCTGTGCCTCAGTGAGTAGGCGGGGCTCGCGTAGGCGGCGGGCGGGGTCATAGGCCACGGTGGGGCACTCCTTGAGGGCGTAGGGCTAGGTTGGTGGCACGGATGGCGAGGTGATAGGCGCGGGTAGCTAGCTGGTAATCGTTGAGCACGGCGTCGAACTCGTCGGGTGTTAGGGTGAGGTCTTGGTGTGCTGCGGTGAGCCTATTGGCTGCGTAGGTGAGGTTGTTGCGGGCGGCGTCCAGGGTGTTCAAGCTCAGTCCATTACGTTGTGAACCAGCAGGCCAGAGAGGACGCCGATGGTAATCGTGAAGGCGTCTTCATCTGACATGCCGAGGTTGGCGAGAAAGGCCGTGAATACCAGGGCTATGAGTGATACCAGCAGAATCACGGCGAACTTGGTGAAGATGTTCATGGGGGGCTCCTTAGATGTAGTGGCCTATGTTGTTGGGTGGTCTAGGGGGTAGGGGCTTGCGTGCTTGCTCCTTGGCTAGTGCTGCGCGGCGTTGTGCAAGGAGAAGTCTGACTTGCTCGCGCCCTTGTCCGCTTCCTCTACTGCTTTCACTAACCGTTCCCATGCTTCTACCATTGCTGTGGTTTGGGCAGCGGTAAACAGTTTGGCCGGGGATTCGACGCTCACCGACGACTTCACATCCTGGCTCGGTGCATTCGAGCCAGCGCCAGTAGGCGCCGGTGTGCTCTGGGCAGTAGCGGGTGTCGTAGGAGCCGGTTGGCCTGGTGCAGACGAGACATTTCCGCTGGCTGATAGCTTGTGCTGCAACCACCGGGGCGGGGCGTTGTTGGGAAGATTGATTGACGGGATCATTCTTTGCTTTCTTCATTGCCCTGCGGTTAGCCAGGGGTATGACGTTGTTTTCATCGGACACGGAAGCTGACCTTTCGAGCCCTGGCCTTTCTGTGCTCTCGTTCTGCTAGCCATGCCTGATAGCTTCTTAGGTTGTCTTCTGCTGTGGGTCTTAGGGCTCGTGGTAGGGCTGTACCTCTAGGGGATAGGGGTTTATCTGCTCTTACTCCCTGCCCTGGCTCTTGTGCTGCGTAGTGAAGAATCACCATGCCCTACTCCTTTCTGTATGTATAGTTATGCAGTTCTATACGGGCACCCGCTTTCATCTCTCATTGGGAGCGAGGGAGGGAGCGGGATGCCCCATATCCCACAAGCAAAAGGGAAAGTGGATACACTTCCCCCTTAGTCGTGAGATATGGCGTCTTTTGGGACTCTCACCGGTCGGTCGGTCGGTCGCTTACAGACGGCCCTGGGCATTACTCCAGGACAGTGGCGGCGTGTATGCAGAGATCTGGCCCATCAGCTCAGATGGGCGCCCTGTGGGCACAGTTTCGGCACTCCTTCACCCCATAGCCTCGCGGTCTATGGAAGCAACTGCCTGCCTCTGCATGCGTGTATAGAACTGCGGTAACCCTCTAACGGCCAACTACCGTGCTTCCTACAGTCACGGCTCCCCTATTTGGTCTAGATGCCGGGGTTAGCACCTCTGATATTTAGTTATGGGTCTAGGCGGTTTCCAGCCCTGCCTAGCGGGCCACTGGTGTAGCAATCAGGCTCTTATGCCCTTGCTTTCGTGCGAGTACCCGGAGTCGAACCGGTAGCCACCCATATAGCAATGAATCGAAGCGTGCAGCCCCAGGCTGCGCCATACTTGCTTGTTCCCTGCCTAAGCCGTTCGCGGTAGCTCAGGCAGGGCTCTAGAACACACATATTCGGTTATTTAGCTACCGCCCCGGAAGAGCTAGGGGGTAGCCGTGCCCTGCGCTGGAGTCGAACCAGTTTGATTGCGTGCGGTTATCCTCGGAACACTTACCCTTACTACTTTTTGTGTAGATAGGTTGATTGATTCAGTAGGTTGCAGCCCCAGGCTGCGCCCGCAGGGCTTGCCTCTAAAGAGGCTGGTTAGAGATGGTGAGTAGGCAGTCGCCACAGATGGGGCATAAGCCGTCATAGAGCTTGAAAATGCCTTCCACCATAGATGTCTTGACGTATTCGCAGGTTGCAATGGTTTCATCGCAGTCAGTGCAGAATATGTGAAGAGTCAGAAACATCTATGCTGCCTGTGCCTCGTTGATGCCGAGGAAGTCGGTCATAGCGGCCAGATCTTCGCGCAGGTTCGCGGCCCGGGTTTCCTCGATAGAGAGGTCTTGCTTCAGCTTCTCGATCTTGTCGGTAACAGCCTCAAGGTGCAGCGTGGAAGTCTCGTACTGACGGCGTACGGTGTCGAAGATGGCTTCAGAGGGGACGGGGATAGTCTTCTTACGTGACATGGGGTTTACCTTTCGTAGGGTTTAATAATTCACATGCTTAGTTTGATAATTTCGGTGGCCGCTTTGGCCCTTTCAGCGTTTACCTATCTCAGAACATCGATCTGGAGAAGCGTCGATAAGGTGCAGCTTGTTGGGCGTATCTCTTATGAAAGAAGCGGGGTAGTTGAGCAATACCCCTCAGTTCGCCCAATTGGCTTTGGTTCCAGCTGGAGAAAAGCAACCATCGAGAATATTGGTGACCATCCAGCTCGAAACGTCACCATGAAGATCATTGGTAGCGACGGAAAAGTAAAGAACGAACGAGATGTTGCTGAAGTCATCGGCTCTCACAGCTCCTTTTGGGTGCGTACGGACCCCATTCCTGATGAACAGGAAACTTGGATTATTGAATGGGATCACCCGCATTGGGTGATGCGCCTGTTCAAGCGTCGTCGGCGCTGGGTTCACTTTTTGAACGATTAGCTCGTAAAATCTTGAGGTTTCTCAGGGCTAAAAGGTTCATCACGATGGCAGCGACGGCGGTGATGAGTGCAGCTACTTCAAGCCCTGTCATTAGTCTTTTCTTTCTGAGAGCAGCTGCTGAATCTCTTCGTAAATCTCCCGATTTCCCTTTGGAAGATTGAGAGTGAAGTTGTGAATTGTTGCGGTCTCTTCTTTGGGGGAGGCCGCTTCTTTTATGGCTTCTGCGATGATTTCAGCTGCCACGATGATTGAGGCTGACCGTAGGCTGAGGTTCATTTGCCCGTCGAAGTCAAAGAGGTCCATACACCTCAGTTCTTCGAGACGCTTTGCAATGTCCATTACTCACCCCTTATCTTCTAAATTCTCACCACACACAGGGCACTTTGGTTCAAACTCCATGCCAAACCCAAAGCGAGAAGCATAATCAGGCCTGACCTGCACTTTTGCCTCAATACACTCATAGGGGCAGGCCATTTCAAAACTGATACTTTCCATCATTTACCCTTTCCTGCGGTCTGAAGTTCGCGCATTACGCGGAAGTGCTCAATTTCAGTTGGTTCAAAGAGGAAAGCGCCGCGTAGTCCAGGAACCTTAGTCTTGGCAGACAGTTCCCCTGCATGGACTTTTCGAATGACAGTTTGCGGTGTCACTCCCAAGCGCCTTGCTGCATCAGCTGTTGTTACCAAGCGGTTAGAACTTTCCATAGGGACAGCTTACAACCTTTAACATCACACTGCAACTGTCCATAGGGATATTGTTAAACGTTTAGCGCAAGAATAGACTTAGGCGTATGACTAGAGCTGAACATGCACGTGGATTTGTCCCCCAATGGACGCTTGGCGACAGGCTGCGAAAAGCGCGCCTAACCACTGGGTTGGGGATTGTTGAATTTGCCGAGAAAGTGGGCATTTCAAGAGTTACTGTCAGGAATGCAGAGAGCGACAGAACGGAGCCACAGACCAACACAATCAAGCTGTGGGCATTGGCCACGGGGGTTAACTACGAGTGGCTATTAAACGGAACAACGCCCCCACCGGAAGATGGTGAAGGCGTTGCTGAACCGGGAGCCCCCAGTCAGATTCGAACTGACGACCTTTTCTTTACGAGGGAAATGCTCTACCCCTGAGCTATGGAGGCCTGCTCCCACCCCTTTATCGGGGGCGAACGAAAGAAAACTTTACCAGAAAGAGAGGGCTGCAACCACCGGTTACGGGCACTGCTGACCAAAAGCATGGCACCTCCAACCCTAGATTTTGTGGCCTGCAACACTAGAATGGATGGCATGACAAGTTCACAGCGTTCCGGGCTGCACCCCCGCCCGGTTTTCAATCAGCTCCCCAAGTACGCCGCAGGTAAACCCCCGGCGCCGGTTGAGGGGCTTACCCAGTACAAGCTCTCATCGAATGAGAACCCCTTCGGTCCGGTGGCCTCGGTTGCTCAGATTCTGGCTGAGTTCGATACCATCCACCGCTACCCCGACCCGCTCTCTACCGCCCTACGTACTGCGCTAGGGGAGCACCTGGAGGTTGACCCCGAGGATATCGTCACCGGCGCAGGAAGCTTAGGTGCCCTGACCCAAATTCTGACCACCTTTGCAGGTACCCACACCGACGGTGTGCAGGACGAAGTTATCTACGCCTGGCGTTCCTTCGAGGCCTACCCTATCTGCGTTGGCCTGGCCGGTGCTAAGAGCGTGCAGGTGCCCAACCTGCCCAACGGCGCCCACGATCTGGACGCTATGGCAGCTGCCGTGACCGACCAGACCCGCGTCATCCTTATCTGCACCCCCAATAACCCCACCGGCCCGGCCGTCACCGAGTCCCAGGTGCGCAACTTCCTGGCCAAGGTACCCAGTGATGTACTCGTGGTGATTGACGAGGCCTACTTCGAGTTCTGCGCGGCCTCCGAGATTCCCGAGGGTCAGGAACCTCCCGTCAACGGTCTGGACGTCTACCCCGACTACCCCAACGTTGCTATTCTGCGCACCTTCTCCAAGGCCCAGGGCCTGGCTGGCCTGCGCGTGGGCTACTCCATCACCCATCCCGAGGTCACCGCCCACCTGCGCGTGGGTGCCACTCCCTTTGCGGTCAGTGCCCTGGCCGAAAAGGCCGCCGTGGCCTCCCTTGATCACAACGACGAGGTTATGGAGCGCGTGGAGCACCTGGTCGCTGAGCGTGAAAAAGTCGTTGCAGGGCTTCAGGATCTGGGCTACTGGGTGCCCGAAACCCGGGCCAACTTCGTCTGGCTCCCCCTGGGTGAGCACTCGGCAGCCTTCGCTGCCCTGGCTGAAGCCAACGCCCTGTCCGTGCGCGCTTTCGCCGGCGAGGGTGTGCGTGTGAGCATCGGTGAGGACGAGGCCAACGCCCGCCTGCTCACCATCGCAGCAGAGTTCGAAGAACGTACTGATAAGCCCCTCTAGGGCAGGCGGACGGTAGGCGGGCGGTGTCATCTGCCCGCCTACCTCAACTTATTTGCAATTAATCCCTCAAAATTCTAAAAATGGACCCTCTCTGCCCCTGAGCAGGCGTAGGGTTAAGAAAAGGTATTAACAGAGCACAACCGGAGACCCCCATGTCACAGACGCAAAACCCCAGCAACCCTTGGGGAACGCCAGAGCGTATCCAGCTCATGAACGAAGCGGGTGAGACCACCCCCCACACCAGCTTCTCGCCCTACGTCGACGAACTGACCGGCGAAGACCTCAAAGATATGTACCGCACCATGGCCCTGACCCGACGTTTCGACGACGAAATGACAGCGCTCCAGCGCCAGGGGCAGCTGGCCCTCTGGGTACCTTCCCGCGGGCAGGAAGCAGCCCAGGTGGCGTCCTCCCGGGCTCTTGCCGCCAACGACTACATCTTCCCCTCCTACCGCGACCACGGGGTGCTTCTCGAACGCGGTATCACCCCCGAAGAAATCACCCCCCTCTTTAGGGGCTCAGGCACCCTGGGCTGGGACGCCAAAAAGCACAACGTGCACTCCTACACCCTGGTGCTGGCCGCCCAGGTACTCCATGCCACCGGCTATGCCATGGGGCTGAACCTCGACGCCGAGATCCAGGCAGAAACCGGTCAGGCCCAGACCGGCCAGGGTCAGGCGACCGACCCCGAACAGGACGCCGAGAAGCCCGCCGTAGCGGTCTACTTTGGCGACGGGTCAACCACCGAAGGCGACGTACACGAATCTATGATCTTTGCGGCCAGCTACAACGCGCCCGTCCTTTTCTTCGTGCAAAACAACCACTGGGCCATCTCTGTGCCCTTTAGCGTGCAGTCCCGCGTGCCCATCTCAACCCGCGCCGCCGGCTACGGCTTTGAGGGCCTGCGCGTGGACGGCAACGACGTGCTAGCCGTCTACGCCGCCACCCGCTACGCCATGGACAAAATCAGGGCGGGGGAGGGGCCCGTGCTGATTGAGGCAGAAACCTACCGGCTCGGCCCCCACACCACGGCCGACGACCCTACCAAGTACCGCCCCGAAGACCACAGCGCCACCTACGAGCCGCTCGACCCCATGGTGCGTCTCGAAGCCTACCTGCGTTCAACCGGCCAGGCCGACGACGCCTTCTTTGACGAGGTCACCGCCTACACCAAAGAGCAGGTGAAGGGCGTCCGCTCCTACGTCCTTGCCAGCGAACCCGAGACCTTCGAAACCTACCTGGACCGCGCCTACGCGGCCCCCCACCAGCAGGTGGAGGACGACCGTGCCTTCTACCGCGCCTACAACGACGGCTTCGAGGAGGACTAACCCATGTCAGAACAGAACCCCCAGCAGGGCACCGAAACCCTCACCCTCGCCAAGGCCATCACCCGCGCCCTACACGATGAAATGACCGCCAACCGCAAGGTTCTGGCCCTGGGTGAAGACATTGGCAAACTCGGTGGCGTCTACCGCGTGACCGACGGCCTGCAAAAGACCTTTGGTCCCACCCGCGTCATGGACACCCCCCTGGGCGAATCCGGCATTATCGGAACCTCCATCGGCATGGCTCTGCGCGGCTACCGGCCCGTACCCGAAATTCAGTTCGACGGCTTCGTCTTCCCCGGCTTCAACCAGATCACCTCGCAGCTGGCAAAAATGCACGGCCGCACCCACGGTCAGTATCAGGTGCCCGTTACCGTCCGTATTCCCTACGGCGGCATGATTGGCTCGGTAGAGCACCACTCGGAGTCACCCGAGGCCCTCTTTACCCACACCCCGGGCCTGCGCGTGGTGACCCCCTCGTCCCCCCACGACGCCTACTGGATGCTCCGCAAAGCCATCGCCCACCCCGACCCGGTCATCTACTTCGAGCCCAAGCGCCGCTACTGGATGAAGGGTGAGGTCAACTTTTCAGATACCGACTTCGACCCCTTTACCGCCCAGGTGGTGCGTGAGGGCGATGATCTGACCATCGCCACCTATGGCCCCCTGGTCCCGGTTGCCCTGGCAGCGGCCCAGGCTGCTGAAGAGGACGGCCACTCCATCGAGGTGCTCGATCTGCGTTCCCTCTCGCCGCTTGATCTGCCCAGCATTGAGGCTTCGGTGCAGAAAACCGGGCGTCTTGTGGTGGCCCACGAGGCCCCCGCTTTTGGCGGTATTGGCTCAGATATCGCAGCCGCCATCACCGAGCGCTGCTTCTATCACTTAGAGGCCCCCGTGATTCGTGTCGGTGGCTACCATATTCCCTACCCGGTCTCTCGCGTTGAAGAAGAGTACGTGCCCGGCATCGACCGCCTGCTCGAAGCCGTTGACCGTTCCCTGGCCTACTAGCCCGAAAGGCATACCATGTCACAGATGTTTAACCTGCCCGATGTGGGCGAAGGTCTGACCGAGGCTGAAATTCTCAGCTGGAAGGTTGCCCCCGGCGATACGGTCGAGATCAACGACGTACTTGTTGAAATCGAGACCGCTAAGTCAGTGGTCGAGCTACCCTCCCCCTACGAGGGCACCGTGCAGGAGCTCCTGGTTGCCGAGGGCGAGACAGTAGAGGTGGGCACCCCCATCATCGCTATTGCCGGGGAAGGCGCCGAAGAAAGCGGGGGGAGTAGGCTTGCTGCAGAGCGTCCGGACGCCGCCCCCCAGCAGTCTGCCGCACCGGCAGGGGAGCAGGGCGGCGGCAACGCCCTGGTAGGCTCAGGCCCCAAGGCCGACCCCGTCAAGCGCCGGGCCCGTAAGAAGACAGCCGCTACCCACCCGGTTGCTGCCCAGCCCGTCGCCGTCCCCCAGCCTGCGGGACCTGCCGGCGCTGCTGCGTCCGCTCAGGTACCCGCCTCTACACCGTTGGGCACCGACAGCCGCCGTCAGCTGCTGACCGGCCTGCCCGCCCGCGCGGGCAAGCTCCTGGGCGAAGGTGGCAAGGGAATGCTCCGCCGCCTGGGAAGCCATGAGCTGCCCGCAGAAACCGGCACCAGTGAGGTGCCCCGCCGCCAGCCCCTGGCCAAGCCCCCCGTGCGTAAAGCAGCCCAAGACATGGGCATCGACCTAGCCCAGGTCACCCCCACCGGGGACCAGGGGCAGGTCACCAAACGCGACCTGCTCAACTATGCAGCCCACCTGAGCCTCACCGAACAGGCCAGCATCACCGATACCACCGACCCCACCAGCTTCTGGATTCCCGCCGGTGCTGGCGGCGATCGTATCGAACGTATCAAGGTCAAGAGCGTCCGCAAGGCCACTGCCAAAGCCATGGTCGAGTCAGCCTTTAAGGCGCCCCATGTCTCAATCTTCGTGGATGTAGACGCCACCCGCACCATGGAATTCGTCAAGCGCCTCAAAAAATCACCCCAGTTTGAGGGCGTCAAAGTCACCCCGCTACTGATCCTGGCTAAGGCCGTTATCTGGGCAACTGCCCGCACCCCGCAGGTCAACGCCACCTGGACCGACTCCGAGATTCAGATTAAGCACTTCATGAACCTTGGCATCGCCGCAGCCACTCCGCGCGGCCTGATGGTCCCCAACATCAAGGATGCCCAGACCATGAACCTGCGGGAGCTGGCGATCGCTCTCAACGACCTGACCACCCGGGCCCGCGAAGGCAAAACCCAGCCCGCCGAAATGCAGCAGGGCACCATGACCATCACCAACATCGGCTCTCTGGGCATTGATACCGGAACCCCGATTATCAACCCCGGTGAGGCTGCCATCGTTGCCTTCGGCACCATTAAGCAGAAGCCCTGGGTCGTAGACGGTGAAGTAATTCCCCGCTGGGTTACCACCCTGGGCGGGTCCTTTGACCACCGCGTCCTCGACGGCGATCTGTCGGCTAAGTTCCTGGCAGACGTCGCATCAATCCTTGAGGAGCCCGCGCTCCTCCTCGATATGTAAAGGGCAGAAAAGCACAAGGCCCGGGCACTCAAAGAGCGCCCGGGCCTTGCAGCACACGGTAACCTCGCTGGCTCCGTCGAAAGTTCAACCTGATGGCTAAAAACCAACGGAACGAGTGTGAACAGAGTGAGGCTCCCGCCGGTTAGGGCGGGAGCCTCACAACGCCAAGGTACGAAACCTGGAGCATAATCCGAATTATCTCCCCCAAGAAATCCGAATCTATGGGCACTGAGCCCACATAAGTTCAGGTCTCGTAGGTTACCTTATGCCCTTGAGGTGCTCCTATCGATAATCTCTGGGTCAGTCCCCCAACGTCGCCAGAACACTGAGTCCCCCGACTCAGTGCAAGAAACACTCAAGTTACTGTAAATCTTAGTCGAGGGTGGCTCGGTCTGTATGTCCTCATATAGGGCGACACTAGCGCCTACACCGTGGGTAGGAGGCTAACCGCTTCCCTCAAAATGCCCACAAGACTGCCCCACCATAGATAAGGTGCCCAGACTAAATAAGCTCTAGAAACGTTCCACCACGCCGGTCTGAGAAATCTCAATGGCACTAGGTTCTTCGTCCTCTGAATTGCCATCGTGCACCAGCATGACAGCGGTCTGATCGTCAGCGGGGAAGGCACGCACCGTGATAGTACCGCCTGACGCGTTATCAAAAAGATCAACCGCACACTGGGTAAGCGCCAGCGATACGCGGGAGGGTAGGGCCGAGCCGCGCTCGTCCAGAATATCGACCTTGACCCCGCGCTGGCGGGCCAGCCAGGCGGCGTCCAGAATCTCCTTATTCACGATGTAGCGACCGCGAATCGTATCGCGCAGCTGCGCCTCGGTGAAGCGGAATTCGTCCATCTCGGCGCGGGTCACCGGTGACTCGTTATAGGCGATGCGGTGCAGCATATCCTCGGTCAGGGCGCGGACCTCCTGCACACGCTGGGTAGCGATAGCGCCCATATCGGTCTCTTCGGCGCGCCCGGCGTCCGCGATAATGCGCATACCGCGGGCCTGCCTGGTCTTAGAGACCGCCTGCTCAATCTGCTTGGGCACAATCATGCTCACCAGCATGAGCAGGAAGGGGATAGCAAACTCGGTAGAGAGCGTCAGGCGGGTATCGAAATAGTTGGTGTGCCAGCTCAGCACCAGCACCACAAAGCCACAAAAGAAGAGCCAGCCAAAGAAGGTATGACGGCGCAAGACCAGCCCCGCAGCCAGCAGGGTGTAGGCCATGAGGGGCCAGGAGAGATTGGAGAAGGTAATCGAGTGGCTGATAGCGCTCAGCGTAGTATCAACCGAGTTAAGCCCCAGCACCATGATGATGGGCATCATGACGTCGGGCAGGGCCAGACGCTTGGTGGGAAGGAAAACCGGTAGTGTAGCCAGGGCGTAGAGACTCAGCAGAATCGCCCAGTGGGGGGCGCGGGTGACGGTGTAGTGGTCGTACCAGAAGAAGAAAGACCCCAGAATCAGCAGGGTGACGGTACCCAGAATGAGGGTGAGGATGCGGGAGCGATAGTACTTAGCCAGCATTGGGTTCCTCATGGGGCCACTGGACGACGACGCGGGTGCCCTTCTCCGGTGCCGAGGTAATGGTGACCATACCACCGGCGTCCTCCATCGATCGAATCATCGACACGCGCACGCCCAGGCGGCGGAAATCGATATCGCTCATCGAGAAGCCCTGGCCCTTGTCTGAGATGGTGCAGAGAATGTAGGGGCGCACCTCGTCGGAGCGGGTGGAGTTGAAGGGGCGGCGCATCTCGGTACGAATCGAGATCTGGGTGGTGCGGGTGCCCGAGTGGCGGGCAGAGTTAGATACCGCCTCGGTGACGGCGTGGGTGAAGGCCCTTGCTGCGGTGTAGGGCAGGGTGGAATCGGGGCTGGCGAGCGGGTGCTTTTCGATGGAGTCGGAGACAAAGCGCAGGCGCTGGTTCCAGGGCTCCACGCCCTCTGCAATCTGCTCGGTTAGAGCCTGGAAGGTGATGGGACGCTGGGGCTGGGACTTGAGAGCCTCTTCTTCGAGCACGCCGATGGCGCGGCGGGCTAGCAGTCGGGTGCGCTGGGGTAGCTCGCCGGGGTTACGGCTGGCGTCGAGCAGGGCTGCCATCACGTTATCGTGGACCAGCTTATCGAAGTCTTGCAGCTCCTTGGCGTAGTCGCGGGAGCGGTTGAGCAGAAGCTGGGCAGAGAGGGTCTCGTAGTAGGTCTTATCTGATTCGCGGACGGCGTTGAGGGCAAAGCGGGCCAGGCCGGCCAGCAGGGCGCAACAGAAGCCTAGATAGGCCACACGAATGAGAAGCTCGGTGGCGTCGAGGGGGGAGCCTTTGATCACGTGGGCAGACACCGAGCTGATGACCAGTAGCACCGGGAAAACGATGCTGTGAATGATGCTCTCTCGCGGGCTTTCTTCGAAGACCGGAACCAGCATGGCATAGATGCCAAAGAGCCAAGACCAGGGAATTGCGGAGTGTTCAGCCCCTACCGTGAAGGGCCACAGAAGGTAAGAGCCGTAGGCGATCGCCAGCATAAAGCTCACAACCTTAGCAGAGACCTCCTTGCGAATGCCGTTGAACATCAGCAGGGCAGCGTGGGCTACTAGTAAGGGAATGATCGCCAGATACCAGTAGGAGTCACCCCCGCGAATCTCAGAGATGTTGGCAAGCGACTGGAATAGCAGACCTACAGCGATGAGGGAGTAGATGATTTCCAGGGTGCAGTAGAGGCCGAAGGAGCTCGGCCCCATGAGTCGCTGCTGCCCTGTGGTGAGGGAGAGTGACTTGAAGGAGAAAGAACGGATGCGGTCTGCCCGCGACGGTTGTAGCGCGTGGGCTAGGTCCCGGGAGGCGCCGCCGGTGGTGGTAGACAGGGTGCGTCCTTAGGTCTTCGCGTCTTAGAGGTTGCGGTCTGCGGTTGAGGTGTCTTCCATGGAATCAACCAGGCCGTCTTCGATGGCACGAATACGCAGGTCAATCTTGGTGGGGGCGGGGCGCCCTACGCGGGCGTACTTCTCGCGGATGCGGTCGATATTGGTCTTAACAGCGGACTGCTTGATGCCCATGCGGCGGGCTACCTGCACCTGGGCGAAGCCCGAGGCGTAGAGGCGCAGGGTTTCCTGCTCACGGGGTGAGAGATTGGCACGGGAGAACTCGTGGTCACCGTCGATTGCTGCCGCTAGTTCCTTAGTGACAACGGCCCTACCTTCGGCGATGTTCTTAGCTTCTGCCAGTGCGTGTTCCAGGGGCTCTGATTTGCGAACCAGACCAAGGGCACCTGCTTTGAGGGCTTCACGAATGAGGCCGGGGTTCTCGCCGATACTGAAGATGAGCACCTTAATACCGGCGCGCTGCAGGATATCGACGTTTTCTGAGGGGCGGGACTTATCTTGCAGGGAGAGGTCGAGCAGCACAACGTCGCAGTCGCGCTTGAGCTTGCCCAGGTCTGCTGAGGAAGGGTCGGAAAGGCTGCGACCCAGTGCAACGAGAAGATCTGCGGCGGTGGGTGCTGCGGCAACCAGTTCGATCTCGCTGGCGCCTGCTGCGACGGCTCGCATGCCCTCACGGACAACTTCGTGGTCATCGACAATGCCTACGCGTACTACGCTCATGTTCCCTACTTACCTCGTGTGCTGGTGCAACCTTCACCTGTGGGTGGTGGCTGCTCGTCGGTTGCCCTGTAACTGGAGTGCGGTGAGCAGACTGGGGTGTTTTTTCTTACGAAAATATTTTACAGGCAAAGTGTGGTTCGTGGGCTGAACTGTGGGCGCTGTGACGCGCCTTCACGTCTGCTAGCTGGCGCGGGCGTCCGCACCGGTCAGAGCACGGTGGTAGCGTAGACCAAGCCCGGCCCCGGCGAGGGCCGCAAGAAGAGCTAGGAGACCGGCCGCCAGGGCTGTGAGGGCACCGATTGCCACATCTGGGGATAGGAGCGGTTGCAGGGCGTAGCTGGGGGCCAGCGGATGGGCTAGCTGGGCCGTGGCCCAGGTGAGAAGCGTGGCGAGCAGGCTGCCGAGGGCGCTGACCGCCAGGACGCCCACAGCCTGCTTACCGGGGGCTAGTGCCGTCATGCGCGTAGCAGCGTAGCCGCCAAGCCCGAAGGCAAGGGAGAGAACAAGCGCAACCGTGATGAGCCAGGGTAAGGCCTGGGCGCGGCTGGCGGGTGTAGTAACAGCTAGAACCGTTTCGGTGAGGCTGCTGTAGGTAGATACTCCCAGCAGCCCCATGAGAGTTCGAGCTAGGGCCAGGCCCCCGGTGGCCAAACCGTAGGCAACCAGCGCACCACAGAAAGCCGGGATGAACTGCACCCGTTTGAGGGCAGCAGCGGGCATCGTCGCACCCAGATTCGCTGCCGGGCGGGCGGACGCCGGTACCGCCTGCAGGGGCTGGGCAGGAGTTGCCGGTTCAGCAGAATAAACCTGCTGCGTGGGCTGGGGCTGCGCCTGGGGCGGTGCGGTCTGCTGGTGGTTCTGCTCTGCGGGCCGGACGCGCTGGTAGCGGGTAGCCGAAACCCCGGCGTCCGCTGGTGTAGAACCCTGGCTGCCGCGGGCGTCCTGCCCAAAGGTACGCGGATCGAGAACCCGGGTGGGGTCGGAGTCTTCAAAGACGGCATCCCACTCATCAAAGTCGCGGCGGTTCTGGGACGGCTCGGTCACCGGTACCCCTTTCTGTAGTGGAAATACTTAGGCTAGCCCCAGAGCCTGGGGGCTGTACTGGTGGGCCGGGTCGGCGGGGCGCTCATCGGCATTCACATACTTAATGACCCGTGCGGGGTTGCCGACAGCCACAGCATTGGCCGGAACATCCTTGGTCACCACAGCGCCAGCGCCAATCACGGCATTCTCGCCCACCGTGACGCCGGGGCAGAGGATAGCCCCGCCGCCAATCCAGACGTTGCGGCCCACCGTAATCGGCAGACCACCTTCCCACAGGGCCTCGCGGTCTACCGGATTCAACGGGTGGGTGGGCGTCAAGAACTGTACATTGGGACCCACCAGGACGGCATCGCCAAAGGTAATGGGGGCAACGTCCAGAAAAACACAGCCAAAGTTAAAGAAACACCCCGCCCCGATATGGGTGTTCACTCCATAGTCAAAGGAGACCGAAGGGCGGATCATCGACCCCTCACCAAGCGACCCCACAATCTGGGCCAGCACCTCCTGTTTGCGCTTATCGCGGGCCCGGTACAGTCGGGTGTACTCCTCAACCAGCTCCACCACCCGGTAATGGGTATCGGCGCACTCCTGGTCGGGGCGGTAGGCAAAGCCCGCCGTCATCTGTTCAAAGACGCTCTTACCGGCGCGCAGTTCATCCCAGTTCGTCATGCTAGCTCCCATACATCAGGGTCATTAGAGCAATAATCGCCAGACCAACCCCGATTGCAATGAGACCGGCAATAATCATGCGCTTGTTAATCTCTCGCATGAGCTCCCGGAATTCTTCGGGGCTAATATCGTCATTTCTACGTCGAGCCATACCCCTAAGTATGTCAGCTCCACCGCCCCTGTGGCACAATCGTGTGTATGCAGTCAGCCGAAAATTCACCCCAGACCGACACCGACTTCCCCTTGGCCCACCGCCCCTGGGTCAAGAACTACAGGCCAGAAAGCAACAGAGACGTTGCCCTACCTGAAACCTCACTGAGCCACCTCATGGCAGAAGCAGTGCGTACCGTACCGCAGAAAATCGCCCTTGAATTCTTCGGCGCTACCACCACCTACGGCGAACTGGGCGACCAGATTCTGCGTGTTGCCGAAGGCCTGCGCAAAGCCGGTATCCAGCACGGCGACCGCGTCGCCCTGGTGCTACCTAACTGCCCCCAGCACATCGTAGCCTTCTACGCGATCCTGCGCCTGGGTGCTGTCGTTGTAGAACACAACCCCCTCTACACCTCCTCCGAACTACGCCACATGTTCGAAGACCACGGCGCGAAGGCCGCCATCGTCTGGGACAAGATTGCAGACAACATCACCTCCCTGCCCACCGATATTCGCCCCAAGAACATCTACGCGGTCAACATGATTGAAGAAATGCCCTTCACCATGCGCACCGCCCTCAAGCTGCCCATCGGCAAGCTCAAGGAATCCCGCGAAAAGCTCGAAGGTACTGCTCGCGGCACCACCCCCTGGCGCCAGTTCATGAAGAACCAGCCCCTGGCCGCCGACCACCACCGTCCTACCGCCCACGACCTGGCGCTACTGCAATACACTTCGGGCACCACCGGCCTGCCCAAGGGCGTCATGCTCACCCACCGCAACCTCGAATCAAACGGCCGCATGGGTGAAGAGTGGATCCAGCCCGGCAACGACGAGGTCATCTACGCCGTCCTGCCCCTCTTCCACGCCTACGGCATGACCCTGGGGCAGACCATCGCGGCAGTATGTAAGGCACGCCTGGTGCTCTTCCCCACCGTAGACATGGACCTGATCTTCCGGGCCATGAAGCGCACCACCCCCACCATTTTGCCCGCAGTTCCCCCGGTCTACCGCCGCATGCTTGAAGAAGCCAAGAAACGCAACGTCTCTTTGCAGGGTATCCGTTATGCGGTCTCTGGTGCTATGCACCTGCCCACCGAACTCGTCGCAGAATGGGAAGAAGCCACCGGGGGCCTGCTCGTAGAGGGCTACGGGCTCTCAGAATGCTCCCCCCTCGTCTCCTGCAACCCCCTGAACTCCACCCGCCGAGCCGGTTCTATTGGCGTGCCCTTCCCCTCAACCGATATCCGCGTCGTTGATCCCGAAACCCTCCAGGACGTCCCCGACGGGGCTGAGGGGGAACTGCTGGTACGCGGCCCCCAGGTCATGCGCGGCTACTGGAAGCGCGGCGAAGACACCAGCAAGACCCTGCTCCCCGGAAGCTGGCTACGCACCGGAGACATTGTGCGCCTGGACCACGACTACTTCATCGAAATCGTCGACCGCATCAAGGAAGTCATTATCACCGGCGGCTTCAACGTCTCACCCACCGAGGTTGAAAACGTGCTCAAACAGCACGACTCGGTAGCGGACTGCGCCGTTGTCGGCCTGCCCGATGGCTCAGGCGGTGAAAAGGTTACCGCAGCAATCATCCCTGCCGAGGGCCACGCCATCGACCCCGAAGAGCTCAAACAGCACTGCTACGAGCGCCTGACCCGCTACAAGGTGCCCAAGAACTACTACGAGGTCGAGGAGCTGCCCCGCTCCATGCTGGGCAAGACCCTGCGCCGTAAGGTACGTGAAAGCCTCGAAGCTAAGTACAGCAAATAAGAACTAACCTCGCAGCACGCCCTGCAGAGAGCCGTCCGGCCCCAGCAGGGCGTAGCTGTGTGTGTCCTGCGCTAGGCCAAGGGCAGCAGCGGGGACGCCGGTGGCAGCCCGGGCTGCTTCTGCTAGGGGAACCCCGAAAGCGACAGCCTGCTCCACTGCCCGCGCCAGGGTGAGCGTACTACCGGCAATCGTCTCGGTGCCCTTGATTCGGGCAACAGAATCCTGCACCTCTACCGCTAAAGAACCCAGCCGGTAGGGGCCGTCCGCGCACCCGGCGGCAGCCATCGCGTCCGTCACCAGGGCTACCCGACCGGGGGCAAGCGAGAAGGCTGCCCGCACCATAGGCCCGTGCACATGAACCCCATCGCAAATAAGCTCCAGGGTCACGTGCGGGCTATCAGCTGCGGCGGCAACCGGGCCAGGCTGACGATGGTGTAGAGGGCGCATGGCGTTGTAGGTGTGGGTCAGCAGAGAGGCACCCTCATCGAAAGCGGCCTTGGCCTGTTCATAGGTGGCGTCCGTATGCCCTACAGCAACCCGGATGCCCAGCTCCACACAGCGCCGCAGAGTAGCTAGACCGGGGTCGGTCTCAGGGGCCAGGGTGATCTGTAGGAGCCTACCTTCAGAGGCCTCCCAGAGCTGCTCAAGGGCGTCGGGCGTGGGCACCCGGAGAGTCTCGGGGGCGTGGGCCCCCTTATGGGCGGGGGAGATAAAGGGCCCCTCAGCGTGAAACCCGTGCAAGGTAGCCTGCCCCGGCACCTGCTGACCCATCAAGGGGAGCAGAGCCTTCATCGTGGCCTGCATCTGCTCCAGGGGGTTAGAGACCAGGGACGCTACCAGGGCGGACGTACCCGCCTGCCCGTGCACGCTCAAGGCGGCAGCTACATCGAGGGCATCCTCAAAAGCTGTGCCGCCCCCGCCATGGCAATGGATATCGGTGAAGCCCGGGGCTAGGAGCCAGCCTCCCGCCTCGCGCACCTCAGCCTGGGCTAGCTGGGCGGCACTTAGCTGCTGCTTCCATGTTGCACCCTCACCGGCAGCCAGCAGGCGCTCGCCTTCTACTAGGGCCCAGCCGGTGGGGCTGGCCGGTGAGGTGAGGCGGGTCAGGGAATGAAAAAGAATAGTGCGCGGCATAGGGACCCCTTATCAATACGTCATATTTTTGTGCTGGTGGGTATTTATACATATATTTTCGTACTATATTCTTATGGAAATAATTATATGTGATTCAAAGGATCAAGCGGGAGCTTATGCTGCCTCCCTTATTGCTATGGTGACCGAGCGAAATAATCAGCGCGAGGCCTCAACCGTGTGGGGGGTGGCAACCGGTTCGTCACCCGAGAGCACCTATGAGCATCTTGCTGCCCGGGTCCAAGCTGGTCTCGATGTGAGCGCAGTGAGCGCTTTTGCTCTCGATGAGTATGTGGGTCTTGACCCTGCCCACCCGGAGTCCTACCACAGTGTCATTGATGACCAGGTGGTGCAGAAGGTGGGCCTGAGTGCCGAACGCGTGCATGTGCTCAATGGTATGGCCGAAGATATTCCGGCTGAGTGCGCCGCCTACGAGGCCGCCATGAAGGACGAAGGTGGAGTTGACGTGCAGATTCTTGGTATAGGCGCTAACGGGCATATAGGCTTTAACGAGCCTGGGTCCTCCCTAGCATCTCGTACCCGCATCAAGACTCTGGCTCCCAAGACCGTGGCAGATAATGCCCGCTTCTTCAATGGTGATACCTCAAAGGTGCCGGTTCACTGCCTCACTCAGGGCATCGGTACCATCATGGAGGCCCGCAAAATCGTGCTGGTAGCGGACGGCGAGAACAAGGCTACGGCAATTGCTGGTATGGCAGAAGGGCCTATTACTGCTTCCTGCCCAGGTTCGATTCTGCAGCTGCACCCCGATGTCACGGTGGTCATCGATGAAGCTGCTGCATCCCAGCTAAAAAATGCAGAATATTATCGTTTTGCTCAAAGTAATATCCCCTTCTTTCAGAAGCCGGAAAATATTGGGGCATAAAAATATATAAAACTGGGGGTGTCGCTATGTAGATAGTCGCACCCCAGTTTTATATTTATTGAGTTATTTTTTTGAGGTTTATGTATAAGAAAGGCGGAGCAGGCTCACAGCGAGCGCGAGTCTGCGAAGCCTTTCTGTTATTGAGTCATCGCGTCCTTAAACCAGCCCGTAATAGAAATGGGGTGGGTGATGGCGGTGCCGACGACGACGGCGTGGGCGCCAGCATCGAGAGCAGCTCGGGCCTGAGCGGGAGTGTGCACACGTCCTTCTGCGATGAGGGGGCGACCAAGGTTACGGGCGGCGATGGCTTCGAGGAGTTCCAGGTCAGGGCCGTCAGTTTTGGGGCGGGCACCGGTGTAGCCTGCCAGGGTGGTTCCGATGAAATCGGCACCGGCCTCTGCCGCGGCAAGAGCAGAATCGAGGGAGTCGCAGTCTGCCATGACCAGGGCATTTGACCCCTCATGAACCCCGCGCACAACCTCAGCCAGGCTCAGACCATCAGGCCGGTCGCGCAGGGTACCGTCGAGGGCGACGATGTGGGCTCCTGCCTGGGCAACGGCGAGGGCGTGGTGCAGGGTGGGGGTGATGAAGATGCCGTCGTGGCCGTCCTTCCAGAGCCCGATGACGGGTACCTCCACGGCAGTGCGGGTGAACTGGATATCTGCTAGGCCTTGCACGCGTACGGCGGCGGCTCCACCGAGGACGGCGGAGGCGGCGACCTGGCCGGTAGTTCGTGGGTCGCGCATGGGTTCGCCGGGGTAGGCCTGGGCAGAGACGATGAGCTGGCCTGCGAGGAGGTCGGTGAGCTGGTTGGGAGTGAACACGGTGTTTTCCTAGCGGGTGACGAAGTCGGGGATGAGGGTGGCGGCTCCGAGTAGGGGTGCGTCGGAGCCGAGGGTGGCGCGGACGATGGTGGTTTCGGCAGCCTGCCCCAGGGCGGCGCCGAGGTAGGCGGCAGCCATGTCGTTCCACCAGCGTTTGCCGAGGTTAACGACACCCCCGGAGACGACGATGAGGTGGGGGTCGAGGATGGTGGCTAGGTCCCCGAGGGCGATACCGGCGGCGCGGGCTCCAAGGGCGATGGCGTCACAGGCGATAGGGTCACCTGCATCGGCCAGGTGTTCGAGGTCGAAGAGGTTGGCGGCGGGGCTTTCGCCGCCGAGGCGGTGGTAGCTGGAGACGATGCCGGTGCCGGAGGCAACGGCTTCTACATGGCCTGTTCCGCCGCAGGTGCAGGTGATGCCGACTGCCCAGGGGGAGGAGAAATGGCCCACGTGCCCGGCTAGGGAATGGGCCCCTCTCATCTGGGTACCACCGCTGATGTAGGAGCCGCCAACGCCGGTACCGAAGGCCACCATGAGGCTGGTTTCGGCGGTGGAGGTGGCACCCTGCCAGGCTTCGCCCAGGGCGTGGGCGTGGACGTCATTGACGGCGAAGGCCGGCAGGCCGGTGCGGTCGGTGACGATGGCTGCCAGCGGGGTGCCACTCCAATCGTGGATGAGGTTGGCCGCGGTAATGACCTGCCCTTCTTCACCGATGACGCCTGCGGATCCGATACCGATGCCGACCGGCTGGTAGCCGCGGCTGCGGGCCAGCTCGGCGAGGTCGGCTAAGGCGGACGCGGTGTGCTCGGCGAGTTTGGTTCCTCCGGCCTGGGCCTGGGTGGGGATTTTATCCCGGTGCAGGACGTCGCCGGTGGGGGAGATGATGCCGAGGGCGGTTTTGGTGCCGCCGAGATCTGCGGTGAGTGCTACGGGCTGGTGGGTCATGAGGGCGTCCCTTTCTCAGGTGGAGGGGCTAGATGAGCCCGACTGATTCGACGATAGAGCGGATACGCTGGGTTTCGGTGTCGCCGAGGGTTTCCATGGGCTGGGACATGGTGTTGGAGTCAAGGACTCCCATGACCTGCAGGGCGGTTTTGAAGGCGCCAAGGCCTGCTGCGCCGCCGGAGACGCTGGGGGTTTCGACAAAGACGATGTCGAAGAGTTTAGCCAGGCGGTCCTGTTCAGTGCGGGCGGTTTCCCAGTCGCCTGCGCGGGCTGCTTCGTAGAGGCGCTTGTAGCCTGCGGGATCAACGTTGCCGAGACCGGGGACCAGGCCTGCGGCGCCTGAGAGCATGGCGCCGTCGCAGACAACTTCGTGGCCGGTGAAAGCGGCGAAGCCGTCGAGGTCGCGGGTAGCGAGGGTGAGCTGGCGGAAGGAGACGTCGTCACCGGATGAATCTTTAACGCCTGCAATGACGCCCTCGCGGGCTAGCTTGGTGAGCAGGGGCAGAGGGAGCTTCTGCTTGGTGCGGACCGGTACGTCGTAGGCGAAAACGGGGACGTCGACGGCATCGGCGATGGCGCGGAAGTGGCGTTCTTCTTCGAAGGCATTGTCGATGGCGTAGAACTGGCTGGTAACGACGATGGCCTCACCGCCGATGGCCAGCAGGCGCTTGGCTTCGTCGATGACGCGGGCGGTGGTCATGTCGTTGATGCCAACGATGAGGGGGACCCTGCCGGCGATGGCGTCCACGCAGGTTTTGAGTACGGTTTCACGTTCTTCGTTGGTCAGGTAGAGCACCTCGGAAGAAGAACCCAGGGCGAAGATGCCGTCTACTCCACCGTCGATGAGGTGGTCAATGAGGCGGCGCAGGGAGGGGATGTCGAGGGCACCGTCTGCGGTGCGGGGAGTGAGCAGGGGCGGGATGACGCCGGAGAAAACGGGAGCGGTCATGGGGTGTTCTCCTTGGTGGGGTTGGGGTGGCGCGGTACTCGGCGGTGAGCTGCGCCGCCCGGGTGGTTAGTTTAGACGTGGAGCAGGGTGGGGGCTGCCCCGAGCAGGGTGCGGGTGTAGTCCTGGCTGGGGGTGTCGAAGACCTGCTCGGCGCTGCCTTCTTCGACAATCTTTCCCTTATTCATTACGCAGATACGGTCGGAGACGTAGCGGACGGTTTGAATATCGTGGGAGATGAAGACCATGCCGAGGAAGAGTTCTTCCTTGAGGTCTGAGAGCAGGTTGAGCACCTGGGCGCGGACGGAGACGTCGAGGGCGCTGGTGGGTTCGTCGGCCACAATCACTTTGGGTTCCAGGGCCAGGGCGCGGGCGATGGCGACGCGCTGGCGCTGGCCGCCAGAGATCTGGGAGGGGAGGGCGTCCGCTGCTGAGGCGGGCAGGCCCACCAGGTGCAGGAGCTCACGGACGCGGCGGTCGCGCCCGGCTTTATCACCGATGCCGTGTACATCCAGGGGGTCCTTGAGGATGTCTTGCACGGTCATACGGGGATTGAGGGCGGTGGAGGGGTCCTGGAAGACGATGGAGACGTCCGAACCGAATTCCTTACGCAGGGCGGCATTGCGTTTGAGGGCGCTCTTGCCCTTGAAGAGCACGTCGCCCCCGGTGGGCTTTTGCAGCCCCACGATGATGGAGGCCAGGGTGGACTTGCCACAGCCCGATTCGCCGACCAGGCCGATGGTTTCGCCGCGGCGGACGGCCAGGTTTACCCCGTCCACAGCTTTGACAATGTTGGGTTTGAAGATACCGCCGGTGCGGGCCCGGTAGTGTACCTGCACGTCTTTGAGCTCGATGATGGGTTCGCTGACGCGGCGGACGGCGGCACGGCCGGTGGTGTTGAGCAGGTTTTCTGCTGCGGGGGTCACAGGCTGGGTGTTCATGCTGTCTCCTGTGAAGTAGTGGCGGGGGCCAGGTGGGAGGCCCAATGGTGGTCGGTATCGCCAGGGACGGGGGTGAAGACCAGCTTCTGCTCGGGGTCAGCATCGGGGCGCTGGGAGCGGGGGGCGAAGCGGTCGCCGGTGGCGAAGTCGGAGGGGGAGGGCACGGTGCCGGGAATCTGGTAGAGACGCTCGGAGCCGGACTCGATGGAGAGCACGGAGCCGAGTAGGCCTCGGGTGTATTCGTGCATGGGGTTGGTCAGAAGCTGGCTGGTGGAGCCTGCCTCTACAATCTGACCGGCGTACATGACCGAGATACGGTGGGCCACTTGGGCTACCAGGGCCAGGTCATGCGATACGAAGATCATGGCGAAGCCCAGCTGTTCCCGCAGTTCGTTGAGGAGTTTGATCACTTCGGCCTGCACGGTGACGTCCAGGGCGGTGGTGGGCTCATCGGCAATAACCAGCTTGGGGGAGCGGGAGAGGGTCATGGCGATCAGGACGCGCTGACGCTGACCACCGGAGAGCTCGTGGGGGTAGGAGGCCAGGGTACGCTCGGGGTCGAGCTTGACCAGGCGCAGGAGCTCTTCGGGGCTCTTGCGGCCGCCACGGCGGGTCAGCTGCTTCATCTGGTCCTTGATGAGCATGGAGGGGTTCAGGGAGCTGAGGGCATCCTGGTAGACCATGGAAATCACGGAGCCACGCAGCTTCTGGAACTCGGCTTCTGAGGCCCCTACCAGTTCCTGGCCTTCAAAGAGTACGGAGCCGGTAATCTTGGCCTTCTTATCGAGCAGGCCGATAATTGCCAGGGAGGTAATGGACTTACCGGAACCCGATTCACCGACCAGGCCCATAGTCTGGCCCTCGGTGACGGTGAAGGAGACACGATCAACCACGGGGGTGTCGCCGAAGCGTTCGGGGAAGTAGATGGAGAGGTCCTTGACTTCCAGAATGACGCGGGCAGACGCGTCCGCCTGTAGGCGGTCGGTACGGCGGGTTTCTGCGCTCTTGAGTTCCTCCAGCACCCCTGCCAGGTTGGCTGCGGCGACAGCGTCCCTCTCGGTTGCCGGGCGGGCGCCGGCGTGCTTGACGGGTTCACCCCAGGGGGCTACGTCCTGCTCCTGGGCCTCGGGGGAGGCAGCTGCGATGGACTTGTCATCTGCGGTAGAGGGTGCTGCGGTGAGGGCACCGGCGGTGGTACCAGCAACCACGGAGGAGTCGTCGATCTTGACCTTGCGGCGCAGCTTGGGGTTAACCATAGCGTCGGTCATGCCCTCAGAGAGTACGTTGAGGGCCAGGACGGTCAGCAGGATGATGGCACCTGCGAAGGTGGTCGCCCACCAGCCCCCTGCCAGTACCAGGGCACGGCCGTCGGCGATGACGTTACCCCAGGAGGGATTAGGCGGGCGCACACCGGCGGAGAGGAAGCTGAGGGAGGCTTCGAGGATGATAGCGTCGGCGACCATGACCGTGGCGAAGACCAGCACGGGGGCGATGGTGTTGCGGACAACGTGCTTGAGCAGGATGTAGAAGCGAGGTGCTCCCATGACGCGCTCAGCACGGACGTAGTCCTCGTCCCAGGCAGCTAGCACCTGGGCACGGACCACACGGGCTAGCTGCGGGGTGTAGACCACGGCGATAGTGAAGATGATGGTGCCGACCGAGTTGCCGAGGGAGGCCAGCAGGACGGCTGCCAGGGCGATACCAGGGAAGGCCATGAGCACGTCCATGACGCGCATAATCAGTTCGGAGACGAACTTGGAGCTGGTGGCTGCCAGGGCGCCGAGAATACCGCCCATGATGAGGGCTAGGGCCACAGCGCCTAGGCCAACCTGTAGGGAGGCGCGGGCACCGTACATGAGGCGGGAGAGGATGTCTCGGCCCTGACGGTCGGTACCGAAGAGGTACTCGGAGTTGGGGGCCCCGATGGGGGCACCGGTGGAGGCCAGCGGGTCGTGGGGTGCTAGCCAGGGGGCAAAAATCGCAACCAGGGCGATGACGGCGATGAAGCTGAGGGCGATTTTAGAGCCGGTGGGGAGCGCCCTGAATCGGATGCCTGGCGCTGAGAGGCGTTCTGCTAGTCCGCTACGCATGGTTAGACGCTCCTGATACGGGGGTTGATGAGTAGGTAGAGCAGGTCAACGATGATGTTGACGAGCACGAAGGTGACGGCGATGGTGAGGACGACGCCCTGAACCAGGTTGATGTCGTTACCGGTGATGCCGATGAAGATGAGGTTGCCCATGCCGTTGAGGGAGAAGATCATTTCGATGACCACAGCACCGCCGAGCAGGTAGCCAATACGCAGGCCGAGCACGGTGACCGGGGTGATGAGGGCGTTGCGGAGCACATTCTTGGTGATGACCTCGCGACGGGGTACACCGTTGCCGATGGCGGTGCGCACGTAGTCCTTGTCGAGTTCTTCAACCATGGAGGTGCGGACGGTGCGGGTCAGGGAGGCGCTCACCGGGATAGCGAGGGCCACGGCGGGCAGGAACATGTGGGAGAGCCAGGTGCCAAAACCGCTGCCGGGAGGGGCTGAGCCGCCGGTGGGGAACCAGCCCAGGGCGAGGGCGAAGTACTGGATCATCAGAATACCCAGCCAGAAGGAGGGGGTAGCGATGGAGGCCATGGAGAGCACACGGATAATCTGATCAGGCCAGCGGTCGCGGTAGAGAGCTGCAATGACGCCGAGAATCAGGGACGCTACCGCAGCAATGAGCACGCCCAGGAAGGTCAGCTGCAAGGTGGTGGGGAAGGCTACCTTAATCTGGTCGATAACGGGCTGAGCCGGAGGAGTGGTCATGCCCAGGTCGAACCGGACAAGCCGGGAAAGGAAGGCGAAGTACTGGACGATGAGCGGGTCGTTGAGGCCCCGTGACTCTCGGTAGGCTTCTTTGGCTTCTTCTGAGGCACCCTCACCCAGGGCGATAGTTGCCGGGTCGCCGGGGGTGAATTGCAGGATGACGAAGACCAAGATGGTGACGCCCAGAATCATGATGGGCAGGGCGATAAGGCGCCTGCCAAGCAGTCTGAGAAAGTTTGACACGGGTCTGGCTCCCTAAAGTTTTTAGGACGGAGCCGGGGCAGCTCGGGGGTGTGATGGGCTGCCCCGGTGGGGTAAGAGGTCTTGTGCGGGCTCGGCACCTGCCCAAGCGTGGGCGGGCAGGTGCCGAGCGGGGTGTGAAAAGGGGATGTGATGTGTGGAAATGGGATTACCTTTTCACGGGGTACCGGGTAAACCAGCTGGGGGAGGCCGGTGCCGGTGGAACCACCTAGGCCTGGGTTGTACCTACGTTCTGGAAGGACAGGCCGGTGGTGGGAATGGGGGCGAAATCGGTAAGGGTATCAGCCGACCAAGCGGTAGGCAGCTTGCGGTGGAAGAGGGGGTAGAGGGGGACGTTCTCTGCCACGATGTCGAAGATGCCCTTCCAATCGGGGCTTTCAGATGAGACAGCCTCAGCCATGGCCTCCTGCAGCTGGGTGTATTCGGCGGTGGTGGACCAGCGGAAGCGCTTCTCGGGCCAGGTGGCACCGCGGTACCACCAGGAGAGCAGCAGGTCGGGGTCGTTACCGAAGACGGAGGGGTCGCCGGGGGCCAAAACGACGTCGAAGTCGCCGGTGTCGACGTAGTCGGAGTAGAGGGAGGAGCTCTGGGAGTCCTGCAGATTGACCTCGATACCGGCGTCCTTCAGGGATTCCTGAACCAGCTGGGAGCACTGCTTGACCCAGTCATGGTCGGTGGTGCGCAGGGTGATGGAGAGGTTTTCGACCCCGGCGTCCTTGAGCAGCTGCTGGGCCTTGGCCTTGTCGTAGCTGTAGACGGTGGAGGCCTCGGTGTAGTCGGGGTGCTCCTTGTGCAGGAAGGAGGTGGCTGCGGTGGCGTTGCCCAGCAGGCCGGTGGAGATAACCTTCTCGATGTCGATGGCGTAGAAGAGGGCCTGGCGAACTTCCTTCTTGTCGAAGGGGGCCTTGGCGCAGTTGAACATCATGAAGAGCAGGCCGAAAGACTGCACCGATTCAACGGTGACGCCGTTGGTGTTCTCCAGAACGGGAAGGCTGTCGTAGGGTACGGACTCGATAGCCTGGACACGCTGGGAGCTCATGGCGGTAACGCGGGCTGAGGACTCTACCAGAATCAGCCACTTCATGTTCTTAGCCAGGGCGGGGCGGGGACCGTTGTAGTCGTCGAATCGCTCAAAGGCGATGTGGTCGCCCTTGGTAGCAGAAACGAACTTGTAGGGGCCTGAGCCGATGGGGTTGGCGCCGAAAGCTTCGATGTCGTCGCTAGCCGAGGCGGGCATGATGTTGACCAGGGCGATACGGTCAGCGAAGAGGGGGAAGGGCTGGTTGAGCTTGAACTCTACGGTGGCATCGTCAACAGCGGTGACGGTGTCAATGAAGTAGAGGAACTGGCTGAAGAGCGATTCTTCTGAAGTGTAGAGCTCGAAGGTGGAGGCAACGTCTGCGGCGGTGACAGCTGCACCGTCGTGGAACTTCGCGCCCTCGCGCAGGGAGACACGGTAGGTGGTTTCGTCCACAACTTCGGGGTCGCCAGTAGCCAGGGCGTTGTAGCGCTCGCGGGTGGCGGGGTCGAGGCCGTAGAGGCCTTCGAAGATGTGCATGTTGGCGGCGAAGGGGGCAGCGCCTGATGCCTGTGAGGGATCGAAAGTGGTGGAGACATCGTAGGCGATGGCGGCGGTGATGGTGCCGTCGTTGTTGGCGCCTGCGGCGCTGCCACTAGCTGACGAGTCGGTGGTGGTTGATGAGTTACCGCAGGCTGCGATGGATGCGGCAAAAGCGGTAGCTGCGCTGATACCGCCGGCAATCTTGAAGAAGCCGCGGCGTGAGGTGTCAAATTCTTTGACGCGGGTGAGCTGTGACATCGATGTCTCACTCCTTTAGGGGCTGCGCTCCTGGGGTGGAGCGGGAGGTTGTCTAACTAAAGTGGAGGTAGGACGTCCTACCTATATCCTGTATAGTAGTGACGGACGTCTAATTTGGTCAAGCAGAAGATGTAAGAATCAGTAGTATGAACCACCACGACTCATTCACCAGCCCCCGATTAGAACAGCCCGTGCCCGCTTTCTTGCACCGGGCGTCCCCCCTCAGTGCCGCCCAAAAACGCCAGCTGCAACTACAACATGACATCATCGACCTGATCTTCCAACGGCAGCTGGGCCAGGGGGACCCCCTCCCTACCGAACAGGAACTGATCGACGAGCTGGGGGTCGGCCGCAATTCAATCCGCGAGGCCCTCAAGGTGCTTGAAGCTCTCGGCATCGTTGAGGTGCGCCACGGCTTTGGCACCTTCGTGGGCGGCAACGCCCTGACCTCGATGGTGCGCGCCCTCGGCTTTCGCGGGCAACTGGCCCTCTATCACGGCGGCCAGGAGGCCCTGGAACTGGTTGAAGTGCGAGAAGCCCTAGAAGTCGGCTTGTTGCGATCGGTTATCCCCCTGATGACCGAGGAACAGCTCACCCGCGTCAAAGAAGCCTACGATGCCATGGAAGCTAGCGTGCACCGGGGTGCCTGGCTAGCAGAGCATGACCAGCGCTTCCACGCAGCCATCTTTGAGCCCCTGGGTAACGAACTGCTCTCCCGACTGCTGGATGTCTTCTGGCAGGTCTACGACACCATCGCCGGGGTGCTGGACACTGTTGCCCCCCTCGATGAGGGGCAAACCTGTACCCTGCTGGAAGCCCACCGTAAGCTCTACGAGGCCATTAGCAAGAAGGACGCGGACGCCGCCACCACGCTCATGCGGGAGCATTTTGTGGGCATTCGGGAGCGCCTTACCTCCTGGCAGGCTAACTGGCTCGCGGAAAATAAGGGCTAAAACCCGACGTCCTTTTATGACGTTTTATGACGCCGTAACTTTTTGTTGCGGTCACACACGTGACATATGACCCAAAAAGAAGCCGCATTGGGGAGCGGTGGCGCCACAGTGTTCTAATAGAAGAGGCGCCTAGCCTGGCCGCCCGAAACCACATCAGCACACAGCGCTAGAGACGGTGCCGCTGAAACGTGGCCGCATACACCACTTTTCTCAACAGAAAGATTCATAGCCGTGAAGAAATTTGTTGCCACCTTGGCTCTCGTACCCCTCGCATTCGGTCTTGCAGCCTGCGGCTCATCATCCAGCGACGACGTCGTCAAAATCGGCGTAGTAGGTACCGACCCCTCCAACGATAAGCTCGTTGAGGTCGCTCAGGCAGAGGGAATCAACATCGAAATCGTTGAATTCTCCGACTACACCCAGCCCAACCCCGCTCTGAGCTCCGGCGAAATCGACCTCAACTGGTTCCAGCACATCGCCTACCTCTCCAACTACAACGTAGAAGCAAACGACGACCTGCAGATCGTAGGCCCCACCGTTATCTACCCCATGGCGCTGTTCTCCAACAAGCATGATTCCATCTCCGCCCTGCCCCAGGGCGCTGAAATCGCCATCCCCAACGACACCGTCAACGAAGCACGCGCCCTGCTGCTGCTTGAAGCTAACGGCCTGGTCTCCTTCACCTCAGAAACCACCAGCCCCACCGTTGACGACCTCGACACCGCAGCCTCCAAGGTCACCGTCACCCCCGTTGATGCAGCCCAGACCGTTCTCGCTCTCGAGTCCGTTGACGGCTCCGTTATCAACAACGACTTCCTCAAGGACGCCGGCCTGAACCCCAAGGACGCCCTGGCTCAGGACGACCCCGCTAACGAGTCAGCCCGCCCCTACGTCAACCTTTTCGTCTCCACTGCCGATAACGCCGACAACGAGACCTACAAGAAGATCGTAGAGCTCTACCACACCGAAGAAGTACAGGCCGTGGTACAGGAAGACACCCAGGGCACCGCAGTTGAAGTTACCACCGAGGTCTCCGAACTGCGCTCCACCCTAGCTACCCTCGAAGAGCAGAAGCGCAACGGCTAAAACACTAGGCAAAGCTCACCCTTGAGCTAGCTCACGCACCCCTAACAGCGGCAGCCAACTGCGGTAGGCTAGACACTTCGGCCCCGTCCGGTGCCAGCTCTAGCCCCGCAGCGGCTGCCGCTTTGTGCACCCACCCCAGCAGGTGCGTCCGCCCACAGTCACAGCAAGACCCCAACCGAAGAAGAAGACATGACCGAACAGCGACTACAGCCAACCGGGCCTCAGCCCATGGTCGTGCTGAACAACGTGACCAAAGAGTTCAAGGTCGGCAAAAAAACCGTCACCGCCGTCAACGGCGTAGACCTCACCATCAACAAGGGTGAAATCTTCGCCATCATCGGCTACTCCGGTGCTGGTAAATCAACCCTGGTTCGCCTGATCAACGGCCTAGAAGCCATCACTCAAGGCTCACTCACCGTCGACGGCTTTGAAGTCGCAGGCAAACGCGAATCCCAGCTGCGCCAGGTCCGCACCAACATCGGCATGATCTTCCAGCAGTTCAACCTCATGAACTCCCGCACCGTTGCCGGCAACGTCGAATTCCCCCTCATCATCGCAGGCTGGGACAAGGCCAAGCGCGCCGAACGCGTAGCCGAGCTGCTGGACTTCGTAGGTCTGGCCGACAAGGCAAAAAACTACCCCGACCAGCTCTCCGGTGGTCAGAAGCAGCGCGTCGGCATCGCCCGAGCCCTTGCCACCTCACCCTCCCTACTGCTGGCCGACGAATCAACCAGCGCCCTGGACCCCGAAACCACCGCTGAAGTGCTCGACCTGCTCAAAAAGGTCAACGCCGAGCTGGGCATCACCGTCATAGTCATTACCCACGAAATGGACGTCGTCTCCACCATCGCCGACCGCGTCGCCGTCATGGAAAACGGCCGTGTGGTTGAAACAGGTAACGTCTACGACGTCTTCTCCAACCCGCAAACCGAAGTCGCCCGCCGCTTCGTCGGCACCACCGTCAAGTCCCTGCCTGTAGGCGACGAAGCTGCCGACCTCAAAGCCCGCCACAAGGGCTACCTCATCAACATCGAAATCACCGAAGGCAACAACGGCATCGGCAAGGTCCTCTCTTACCTGGGCTCCCGCAACGTCTCCTTCAACATCGTGCAGGGCGGCCTCGAAACCCTGCAAGGTAAGAGCTACGGCAACCTCACCCTCGAACTGCTGGGCGACGTCACCAGCCTCGACGCTGTGGTCGCTGAACTCAAGACCGTCACCCGCGTGCAGGAGGTACGCTAACCGTGGACTCAACCTTCGTCACCGACAAACTCATCCCCGCCCTCGGCGACACCCTCTACATGGTCTCACTGACCATGCTGGTCGCCGGTGCCCTAGGCATGATCTTCGGCCTGCTGCTCTACACCACCCGCCAGGGCAACATCCTGGCTAACCGCTTCGTCAACATCCTGCTGAACGTCGTGGTTAACGTAGTACGCCCCATCCCCTTCATCATCCTCCTCGCAGCCCTGGGCCCCCTGACCCAGATGGTGGTCGGCACCCGCCTGGGCGTCAATGCCGCCATCTTCGCCATGGTCTTCGGCGCAACCTTCGCCATTGCCCGCATCGTCGAGCAGAACATGGTGTCAATTGACCCCGGTGTTATTGAGGCCGCCCGCGCCATGGGCGCCTCCAAGATGCGTATTCTCTTCACCGTTATGATCCCCGAAGCTCTCGGGCCCCTGATCCTGGGCTACACCTTCCTGGTCATCGGCGTGGTCGATATGTCAGCTATGGCCGGCTACATCGGCGGTGGCGGCCTGGGTAAGGTCGCCCTGGTGGACGGCTACCAGCGCTTCAACGAGGTCATCACCTGGTCTGTTGTTGCCGTAATCATTATTTTGGTGCAGCTCATTCAGCTGGTGGGCAACATGCTGGCCCGCAAGGTCATGCGCCGATAATGTAACTCGGAGGACGTGCGGATGCGCTTTTGCCGGCTAACCTTCTTGCTGGTTCGCTGACGCTCACGAGCAATTCATGCCAGCCCCAGCCAGCCGGCTCCAAGCGCATCCGCACGTCCTCTTCTGTTATCCCACCGCCTAAAACGGGATAGCTAAGGGTCGGTTCCCCTTCGGGAGCCGGCCCTAAATCTTAGAGACCTAGCTCAGCCCGGATTTCTGCGGTGCTGTAGGTTGCTCTTTCCCCTTTCTGGATAGCCTGGACCTTGGCATGCAGCTGCGCTGCATGTTCAGCTTCAGCGATATGCTCTTCAATGATGCTCCGGGCACAATACGCCACAGAACGGTCAGACTCAGTAGCAAGTTTGCTGAGACGTTCCTTCAAGGAAGAGGGAATGCGGATGGTGAGGACGCTATCGGCAACAGTCATGTATTCATTGTATGACAGTGAATACATGAAAGAAATAGATTTAGCTAAGGGCCGGTTCCCCGTCGGGCGCCGGCCCTTTTGCCGTCTAATCGTTTTTCTTGCCGCTAATCCACGACGAGTCGTAGAGCCCGTCTAGACCCGGCCCGTCCCCGCCCTTCCGGTCGATGCCGCGCTCAAGCTCCTGCTCGTAGAGGCGCTCCGCAAAATCGGTGGGGCGCATGAGCCGCTCGTCGTCCTCATCGTCGTGGTCAGTGAACCGGGAGAGGGCAAAGATTCCGTAGAGCAGGGCAGCAAAGAGTAGGAAGAAGAAGGCCAGCTCCGCCCACATAATTACATAGTTACGGCGTAGTTCCGGGGTCGCGTCGCTGTAAATGGCGGGCACCACCAGAAAAGAGGCCACCGCCAGAATCACCGCCAGGATAGTAAGAGAGTGCGGTAGCCAGTACCAGCGGCTACGGGGTCGTTTGCCCCGCTGGCTGCCGGGGCTCGTCCGCGCTGGGTGGGCGGTGGCGCCTGACCCGAGCGGTGCGGACGCCTGCCCCGGCACCTGCTCTTCAGCGCCCTGCTGCCCGGTCAGGGCCTGGGGCGGGAGGAATTCGCGGTAGTAGGCGCGTTCGTCGTCGCTGAGGTCTTCGAGGCGGCGGCCGTATCGGGAGGGGCACGGGTTCTGCTCGGGGTCTGTCACTGCTCGTCCTTGAGAAGTTAGTGAGGGTTAGCGGTCGCGGTCGGGCAGGTGCCCTACCCAGGCGTCGAGTTGGGCGAGGAAGGCTGGGTCGGTGAAGGAGCTAAACCGACCGATACCTGCCGTCAATAGGGGAGCGGGGGTGGCCGCGTCCGGCTCGACCTGGTAAATCAGGCAGCTGGTGCCAGCTGCGGTTGCGGCAGTCATGCCGGTGACGGAGTCTTCCACGGTGAGGGCCTGCTCGGGGGCAAAGCCCAGACGGCGGGTCGCTTCGAGGTAGATGTCGGGGGCGGGCTTACCTTCTTCGACGTCGTGGAAGGAGACCCAGGTGTCCAGGTAGGGGGCGTAGCCGAAGTGGGTGAGTTTTTTGGTCAGCAGCTTGTCGCCGGAGTTGGACGCCACCGCCACGGGAATCTTGGCTGAGAGCAGCTGAATGGCTCTGAGAGCGCCGTCGATGGCGGTGACGCCGCGGTCGATGATGTCGAATTCGGTGGTGGTGATGGTGGTGTAGACGCTGTCGCGGAAGGCTTCGGGGGAGCCGTCGAATTCGGACGCCAGCGGAGTGAGGACTGAGAGACGGTCGGCAAGATCCCCGGCTGAGATGCCGACGAGGGAGGCTTCGAGTTCGGGGGTGAGCTCTACCCGGTAGTGTTTGAACATTTCGGCCTGGATTTCGCCCCAGAGGGTTTCTGAGTCGAGCAGGACGCCGTCGCAGTCGAAGACGGCGCAGGCGGGGGCAAAGTTCGCGGGGGCTGAGTGAAGTTCAAACATGGTTCTATGCTCTCATACCGAAGCGGGGGAGGTCATACGATATATCACGGGTACTTACCATCTTTTCTGTGACTACCTCGAGCCCTGAGCCTCGGGAGCAAGCTAACACTCCCATCACCCCGCGCTCGGTGGTTTGGGCAGGGATAATAGAACCCATGCCTAGCGTACTCATTCGACACGGACAGACCGACTGGAACCTCGTACACCGCCTGCAGGGCTCCAGTGACATCCCCCTCAACGACACCGGCCGCGCCCAGGCGCTCGCCGCCGCTCATAACGTGCTCGAATACGCCAAAACCCAAGCGGACGCCCACCCCGGCTTCACCTGGCACGGCGTCGTCACTTCCCCCCTCTCCCGCGCCGCAGAAACCGGTGCCATCATCGCCGACGAGCTGGGCCTACCCGTCCTCGGATCCTATCCGGGCCTAGCAGAACGCTCCTTCAAAGACCTCGAAGGCGTGCAGAACAACCCCGCCCTCTGGGAGACGGTAGAAAACGAAACAGCAGACATCGAACCCCTTGCCGATTTCCTTGCCCGCGTTGAAGACGCCCTTGACCAGGTGGAAGCCGACTACCCGGGGCAGAACCTGATTATCGTGGTGCACGGCATGCTGATTTCCCGCCTGCAAACCGCCCGCACCGGCCAGAAAGTGCTGGTGCCCCACAACGGTGAGGTGGTGCCCCTGGCCCCTGCCCGCCGGGCGTCCTCCATCATGTTAATCCGCCACGGACAGACCGACTGGAACAAGGTCCACCTCATGCAGGGCTCCAGCGATATACCCCTCAACGAAACCGGCCGTGCCCAGGCCTACGAGACTGCTGCCTCTCTTAAGGCTCGGGGTTTTGAGTTCGACGTGGTGGTTTCGTCCCCGCTCTCCCGCGCCCACGAGACCGCAGAGATTATTGGCGCAGCCTTCGGTCTGACCGTCGACCGTACCTACGATGACCTGATAGAACGCGGCTACGGCGAAGCTGAGGGGCTTGATATTTCAGCCGAGGCCCGCAAGGAGCCCGACGCCTACTACAGCGGGGTTGAAAGTGAACGCTCCGTCTACTTGCGTGGCATTAGGGTGCTGCGCCAGATTGCCCGCGACTACCCGGGCCAGCGCGTCATTGCCGTCTCCCACGGCTCCCTGATTCGCCGTGCCCTCTCTGCCACCCACGGCCGCGAATTCGGCACTATCGCCAACGCTGAACCCTTCGAAGTTGACCTGCCGGGTCTGGCCCACTGGCTAGAGGTCAAGGAACCCCTGCTGGTAGGTAAGCCCTAGTGGGGCGTATCTTTCTCTGGGGTATCACCTGCCTGTACGTTGCTGCCGTTGCTTTTATCGTCCTCTGGCCCACCCATGTTGACTCCGGAGAATCGGGTGAAACCCTAGCCCGGATTCTTGCGGACGGCCACGCCCGCGGCTGGCTGCCCGGCTGGTTTGGCTACGGGCAGGTGGAATGGCTGTCAAACGTAGTCATGTTTGTGCCCGGTGGCCTGCTCTTTACCTGGTTGCTGCGCCCGGCCCGCACCTGGCTCGTGCCCCTGGGCGGTCTGGCCTGTACCCTGGCGATCGAAACCACCCAGCACTTCATGCCCGGGCGTACCAGCTCACCCCTGGACGTCCTCGCCAACACCCTCGGGTGTGCTATCGGTTGGGTTTTGGCACTGGCCCTAGTGAAAGTGACCGAAAAACCCAACCAAAACACCGAAATACACCGGTAACCGTGGGTTTTACATTGACGTGCCCACAGAAACCCACATAAAATCAACTGTAGATAGGGTCACCCGACCCACCTTCCAGTTGTATAAGGTGATAAACACATGTTCGCTGAAGAACGACGTGCCGAAATAGCGAAGCTTGTAGCTTCTGCACGCCGTGTCAACGGCGCAGACCTGGCTAGACGCTACGAAGTCACGATGGAAACCGTCCGCCGTGACCTAGCAGCCCTCGAAGCTGACGGTAAGCTGCGCCGTGTGCACGGCGGTGCCGTAACCGTAGAGCAGTCGACCTCTGTAGAGTCGTCTATCGCCCTACGTCAAAACATGAACACCCCCGAAAAACAGAAAATCGCCCTGCGTGCCTACGAGCTGCTGCGCGACTCGGACGCCGGTGCGGTAGTTCTCGACGCCGGTACCACCATCGAAATCCTCGCCGACCGCATTGCTGCCGCAGATTTCTCCCTCAAGTCAGGCGCCGACCGCCTCATCATCACCCACGCCCTTCACATCGCCGTGAAGCTGGCCGAGGCCGACGGCGTGGTACTCGATATGGTAGGCGGCCAGTTGCGCAAAATGACCTGGGCTGCTGTTGGTACCCGGGCCGCCGCCCACTTCGAAACCATCCGCCCCGACATCGCCTTTATCGGCGTCAACGGCCTGGATGCCGAGTTTGGGCTCTCCACTCCCGGTCTCAACGAAGCCATCGTTAAGACCGCCATCGTCAAGTCAGCCCGCCGCGTGGTGCTCCTGTGCGACTCCGCCAAGTTCGGCCAGGAGTCCCTGGTGCGTTTTGCCGGGCTTGAAGACATCGATACTCTCATTACCGATAAAGCGCCCGAGGGTGACCTCGCTGCAGCGCTTGAAGAATCCAACGTAGAGGTGCTTATCGCATGATCGTTACCCTAACTGCCAACCCCAGCATGGACCGCACCGTGGAGCTCAACCACGAAATCAAGCGCGGTGCCGTTCAGCGTGCCGTCGCTGCGGCGTCCGACCCCGGTGGCAAGGGCGTCAACATTGCCCGTGCCCTCAATATCTCCGGCTTTGAGACTGTAGCTGTGCTGCCCGGCGACAACGAAGACCCCGTGCTGGCCAGCCTCAAAGAGGCCGAGGTGCCCTTCGTCAACATGCCTATCGGCGCCCCGATTCGCTCCAACATCACCGTTGTTGAGCCCGACGGCACCACCACCAAGATCAACGCCCCCGGTGAGCCCCTGAACGATGTGGCCCAGCAGCAGCTGACCCGCCTCATGATCAAGGAAACCATCGAGGCCTCCTGGCTAGTGCTGGCAGGCTCCCTGCCCGCCGGCGTCCCCTCCGACTACTACGCTGTGGTGGGCCGCTCTATCCGCGAGTCCCTGGGCGAGAAGGCCCCCCGCATCGCCGTCGATACCTCCGGCGCAGCCCTGCGCGACGCCCTGGTTGGCCTGGATGGCATGCCCAACCTCATCAAGCCCAACTCCGAAGAACTGGCTGAATTGGTGGGCAAGATTGAGATGGCGGACGAGCTAGAAGCCAGCCCCGAACTCACCGCAGCTACCGCTAAGGAACTAGTTGACCGCGGTGTTGAAATGGTCCTTGCTACCCTCGGCGGGGGAGGAGCCGTGCTGGTGACAGCAGAAGGCGCCTGGCACGCCGTCCACGCCCCCATCAAGGTGCGCTCCACCGTGGGCGCAGGCGACTGCTCCCTGGCCGGCTTCCTGATTGCCCACGAGCAGGGCAAAACCCTGCCCGAATGCCTGGTGCAGGCGGTAGCCCACGGCTCAGCCGCAGCCTCCCTCCCCGGCACCCAGGTGCCCACCCTAGAATCAACCACGCCCGAAGCAGTCACCCTGCGCGAGCTGGCCCTCTAAACCCCAACCGAACCACATTCTCAAAACCCTAAAACACAATCCGAGGAGGAGCACATGTCTGCTCTCATCACTGCGGATCTCATCAGCCTCGATGAGAACCTCGGCGAGACCCGCTTCGATGTCATCGAGCATCTAGCTGGTGCCGTCGTAGGTGCTGGCCGCGCCACCGACTTTGAGACCCTCTACGCCGCTGCGCGTGCCCGCGAGGAAAAGACCGACACCGGCATCCCCGGTGGTATCGCTATTCCCCACTGCCGCAGTGAAGCAGTCACCGAGCCCACCCTGGCTATGGCCCGCCCCAACCCCGCCGTCGACTTCGGCGCTAAGGACGGCCCCGCCGACCTCATCTTCTTCATCGCAGCTCCCGCAGACGGCGACGAAGCCCACCTGAAGATTCTTTCTCAGATGGCTCGCTCCCTCATGAAGAAGTCCTTCACCGCTGCCCTGCGCGACGCCAAGACCGCTGACGAGGTCGTCGTCCTCGTTGAAGAGGCCCTGGGCCTGCGCGAAAAGGCAGCTGAGGCACCCGCTGCCGCTGCCGCGTCCGGCTCCGTAGCCGCTGCCGAGGCAGAAGCCCCCGCCCGCCGTAAGAAGATCGTGGCTGTGACCAACTGCCCCACCGGCATCGCCCACACCTACATGGCAGCCGATGGCCTCAAGTACGCCGCCGAAGAGCTGGGCTACGACTTCAAGGTTGAGCCCCAGGGCTCATCCGGTGGTGACAAGCTCACCCAGGCCGAAATCGACGAAGCCGATGCCGTCGTCTTTGCCGTTGCCCTGCCCGTCCGCGGCCGCGAACGCTTCGCCGGTAAGCCCTACGTCGAAGCCCCCGTCAAGCGCGGCATCGACGAGCCCAAGGCCATGATCGAAGAAGCCCTTGCCGAAGCTGAGAAGCCCAACGGCAAGCGCGTCGCCGCAGGTGCAGCTGACTCCTCAGAAACCGCTGAAGAAGGCGGCTCCTGGGGCACCCGCATCTACAAGGCCCTGATGACCGGCGTCTCCTACATGATTCCCTTCGTGGCAGCAGGCGGCATCATCCTGGCTATCGGCTTCATGCTCGAAGCGATCACCATGCCCAACCTGGGTGACGTAGACACCGAAGCTATCCTCTCCGGTGCCTCCCTCACCAACCTGGGCGACACCCCGCTCTCCCTCTACCTGGGCGCTGCCCTGCACACCATCGGCGCCTTTGGCCTGGGAGCTATGGTCCCGATTCTGGCAGCCTACATCGCCTACGGCCTGGCCCAGCGCCCCGGCATCGCCCCCGGCTTCATCGCCGGTTCTGTCGCCGTTATGGTGGGTGGTGGCTTCCTCGGCGGTATCGTCGCCGGTCTGCTCGCAGGTCTGTGTGCCTACTGGCTCTCCCTGCTCAAGCTGCCCCGCTGGCTTGCATCCATGATGCCCGTGGTCATCACCCCGCTCGTAGCCACCCTCTTCGCAGGCGGCCTCATGTTCTTCCTGCTCGGTGGCCCCCTCGCCTGGGTTACCACCTCTCTTGAGAACTGGCTCAACTCCATGACCGGTGCCTCAGCCATTCTGCTGGGTATCATCCTGGGCGCCATGATGGGCTTCGACCTCGGCGGCCCCGTCAACAAGGCAGCCTACCTTTTTGCCACCGCAGGCCTCTCCGCCGGTACCCTGGCCTCCCAGCAGGTCATGGCAGCCGTCATCATCTCAGGTATGGTTCCCCCGCTGGCTATGGCCCTGGCCACCGCCGTCCGCCCCAAGCTCTTTAGCGCTCCCGAACGCGAAAACGGCAAGGCAGCCTGGCTGCTGGGTGCCTCCTTCATCTCCGAAGGTGCCATCCCCTTCGCCACCGCCGACCCCCTGCGCGTGATCCCCTCATCCGTTGTCGGCGCAGCCGTTGCCGGTGCTATCTCCATGGGCGCAGGCGTAGCCTCACCCGCTCCCCACGGCGGTGTCTGGATCATCGCCCTGGTTGAGAACCCCCTCATGTTCCTTGTGGCCGCCATCGCAGGTACCGTAGTGGGCGCTCTCATGTATATTGTTCTCAAGTCACTTGCAGGCCGTAAGGCCGAGGCAACCGCCTAAATCACTTCAACCTCTTAGAAGGAAAACACTATGACTATCTACAAGGGTGTCGGCGTCTACGCCGGCCGCGTTATCGGCAAAGTCCTTCAGATGCCCGAGCCCATCAAGGCTCCCTCATCATCCCTGAAGCTCTCAGCCGACGAAACCCCCGAGCAGGCCGCCGAGCGTATCAAGGCCGCAGCCGAAACCGTCAAGAACGGTCTGCTGGAGCGCGCCGAGCACGCTAGCCGCGATGGCAAGGCCGTGCTCAAGTCCACCTCCCAGATGGCAACCGACCGCGCCCTGCTCAAGAGCGCCATCAAGATCGTTGAAAAGCAGGGCAAGGCCCCCGAACTGGCAGTCTGGGAAGCCGCATCAGCCTTCGCCGACCAGATGGCAGCCCTCGGCGGCTACATGGCCGAGCGCGTTACCGACATCCACGACGTCCGCGCCCGCATCGTTGCCGAGCTGACCGGCCAGCAGGCCCCCGGCATCCCCGTCTCAGCTGACCCCTTCATCCTGGCAGCTATCGACCTGGCACCGGCAGACACCGCCACCCTCGACCCCAAGCAGGTCATCGCCCTCATCACCTCAGACGGCGGCCCCCAGGCCCACACCGCGATTCTTGCTCGCGGTCTCGGCCTGCCCGCTATCGTTGCCGCCAAGGGCGTCACCGAGATCGAAAACGGCACCGAAGTCTACATTGACTCCAACGAAGGCACCGTCAACACCGAGGTCACCGACGAGCACCGCGACCTGGCCGAAAAGTACGCCAACCGCAAGGAACTGCCCGACTTCGACGGCACAGGCGCCATGGCAGACGGTACCCTCGTGCCCCTCTACGCCAACGTCGGCGACGGCAAGAGCGCAGAAAAGGCAGCCGGCCTCAAGGCCGAAGGCGTGGGCCTGCTCCGCACCGAATTCGGCTTCCTGGGCCACGACGCTGAACCCTCAGTAGAAACCCAGACCGCCAGCTACAAGGCCGTCTTCGACGCCTTCCCCGGCCAGCACATCGTCGTCCGCACCCTCGACGCAGGCGCCGACAAGCCCCTGCCCTTCCTCAACGTCAAGGAAGAAGAGAACCCCGCCCTCGGCGTCCGCGGCTACCGCACCGACTGGACCGTACCCGGCGTCCTCGAACGCCAGCTTGAAGCCATCAAGGCAGCAGCCGACGGCTCTGACGCCGACATCTGGGTCATGGCCCCCATGATCTCAACCACCAGTGAAGCCCGCCGCTTCAAGGAAATGGTTGATGAAGTAGGCCTGGCAACCCGTGGCGTTATGGTCGAAACCCCCGCAGCAGCCGTCAACGCTGAAGCGATCCTCGGTGAAGTCGACTTCGTCTCCATCGGCACCAACGACCTCACCCAGTACACCATGGCAGCAGACCGCCTGCTCGGCGACCTGGCCCACCTCAACAATCCCTGGCAGCCCGCCGTCCTCAAGATGATCAAGCTGACCGTCGAAGGCGCCAAGCGAGCATCCGCCAAGGCCGGCGTCAAGAAGTACGTCTCCGTCTGTGGTGAAGCAGCAGCCGACCCCGCACTGGCCGTCGTCCTCGTTGGCCTGGGCGTCGACACCCTCTCCATGAACGCTGGCGCCATGGCAGCTGTCTCCGCCGTGCTCAAGTCGGTTACCCCCGAAAAGGCACAGCAGATCGCCAACGACGCCCTCGACCAGATCTCCTCAGCAGAAGCTAAGGAAGCAGCGCGCAAGCACCTGCCCATCCTGGACGAGCTCGGACTCTAACCCCCACCGTCTATTTCTGAATAAATCACACCAAAATAAGCGGTTAACACGCGCGAAACATACGCGCCTGATTTAGACTCAGTAGTGGACAACAAATCCGCACCCCTTTGTAAGGAGAACACCATGGCAGAACGTATTGCCACCATCGCAAGCCGTGTTGGCCTGCACGCCCGCCCCGCAGCGATCTTCGCTGAAGCAGCAGGCGACCTCCCCGTAGAAGTCACCATAGCAGCTGAAGGCGAGCCCGCAGACGAGGCAATGGACGCAGCGTCCATCCTCTCCCTGATGTCACTCGGCGCTAAGCACGGCGACAAGGTCGTTCTGCGCGCAGAGGGCGAAGGCGCTGAAGAAGCACTCGACACCCTGGTCAAGATCCTCGAGACCGACCACGACGCCGAGTAATACGGTTTAGTCGAGCAATCTCAGCCTAACGGTTTGATGATGAAGCCCCCGCTTACCGCAAGCGGGGGCTTCACTGTGCCCGGGTAAGGGGCGACAGAGCCGATACCCAGTTACACCAGACGAAACTCACGGCGCCCACAGGGTGCATAGCCCGCCCACTCTCGATAGACTGGGAAGCTGAAACCTTTCCCGCGCCCACGCGCGCACGAAAAGAAAAAGAGGGACCTTGCGACAGTTCACAGCCCGCTTCGCTACCGACGCCGAAATCGCCTCCTGGGATGACCACGTCATCGCCAGCCCCGGTGGCGGCAACCTGCTGCAGTCAGCGTCCTTCGCTTCCGTCAAAGCCAAGCACGGCTGGAAGCCCCTCTACCTGGTCTACGAAGGCACCACCGTCCTTGACGGCGCAGAGGCCCCTTTTGCCAGCTACAACCTGGTGCTCGAAAAGTCCGTACCTGCCCTCGGCAAAATCTGGTACATGATCAAGGGCCCCGGCGTGAACTCTGTTGAAGAGATCCCCGCGATTCTCGATGCCAACAAGGACTTCATCAAGCGCGAGAAGCTGGGCGTCTTCGCGGTTAAGATTGAGCCCGATATCATTGCAGACGACTCTATCAACGCTTTTATGGCCAAGACCGGCCTGGTCAAGAGCTGGAACATCCAGCCCAATGACTCCACCGCGATTCTTGATACCGACAAGAGCGAAGAAGATGTCCTCAAGTCTCTCTCCTCTCGCGGACGCAACGCCGTGCGTCGCTCCCTGCGCGAGGGCTGCGAGGTTGAGCGCGTGCCGCTGACCGAAGAGAACATGAAGAAGATGTACGCTCTCATGGACACCGTGGGTCAGGGCAACGCCAACGTGCACCTGCGCTCCTACGACTACTATCGTGATTTCTGGACCACCTTTGAGCAGGCTGGCCAGGGCCGCCTCTACTTCACCTACGAGGACGGCGAGCCCTCCGTGGGCGCCTACGTGATCCGCTACGGCGAGAAGGGCACCTACAAGGACGGCGGTTCTAAGCCCCGCCGCAAGCAGTACGGCGACTCCCACCAGGTACAGTGGACAGCCCTGACCGACCTGATGAAGGAATTCGAGATTAAGAGCTACGACTTCTGCGGCACCCCGCCCAAGAGCGAGCTCAAGAATAAGGACCACCACCACTACGGCCTGGGTCTTTTTAAGACCTCCTTCACCAAGGACGTCATCGACTACGTCGGTGTCTGGGACCAGGTGCTCTCACCGGTCAAATACAAGGCCTGGAACCAGGCCGTTGAGAAGGTCATGCGCCAGCTCTGGGTGCGTAAGACCGGCCAGCCCTTCTACTAAACCGACCCCGGCTTAACCCCTGGGCACAGCGGGCGCTGTGCCCGAACATCTTTCACCGTAAGAGGCGGAAGGAGTAATCCCTTTGACCCCCAGCAAGTCCCCCTTGCAGCAAAAGGCTTACCCTTCCGCCTCTGCCTTTGATATGGTTCCCGCCGAGGAGGGCACCGGGGCCGGGGCTTTCGGGCAAACCGCGCTCCTGCCGAGAGCGGTACCGGGGGATAGCCCGGTGGCTGGTCAGGAGAGCGCCGGGCAGCCGCTAGAGAGCAGAGATGCTGGTGGGCAGGACGCCCCCGCCCCCTCGTCCGCGCAGGCCTGGGGGCCCCTGCCGGTTGTGTCGCTTGATGAGGTGCGCGACCCACAGCTGCGTAACCGCCTGGCCCACCTGGGGCAGGGGGAGAGCGCCTTTGATACTCCTGCTGAAACCGTAGACCCTACTGCTACCGGGGTAGCTGAATCGCGGGCGTCCGCTTTTGATCTGGCAACCCCCGCCACCTATCAGGTGCCCTCAGCTTTTGGCCCGGCTACCGACCTGAGCCTGGGGAGAGCCGATAGCGACAGCGACCCTGGCCCGGTAACTGCGGGAACCCCCACCGTTAACGAGGCAACCGGTCTGCAACAGGCCTCCTACCCTTCAGCGGCTGGGCCCCACACCGTTGCCCTGCCCGCCTCGCCCCGTCGTCCTGCTGCTAAACGCCCCTCGCGGGTGCGCTCCTCCCTCAAGTCTTTTGTGAGCACCGACCAGTCGCTCACCAAACCCATGCGAGGCATTGCCCGCCTGGCCCAGCGTCCTTTCAATATCGCTGCAGCCCACCGGGCTGAGTACGTGCGTGAGAAAGAAGAGGCCCGCGAGGTCCTCAACTTCTCCCTGCGTCTGGCTGAGACCATGTTCCACTACGGGGCAGATACCGTCGATGTGGACTCGGCGATTGTGGCCGTGTGTGCAGCCTATGGGCTGGACGATGTTGAAATTGATATCACCAACCAGTCGGTGATTATCAACTACGTCTCCGATATTGACGAGGTCGATGACCGCACCCGGGCTATTAACCTGAGCGAACCCGAAAACTCAGCACCCGGTAAAGAACGCTTTAGCCACACGGTTATGCGCGTGGTGCGCTCCTGGTCAGAGAACTACGCTGCCCTGGACGACATCTACAAGCTCATTAACGACATCACCGCTGGCGGCCTACCCCGCCACCGGGCCGAGCGTCGCCTACACAAAATCAATACCGCTAAAAAGCCCTACTCACCCATGGTCATTATGCTGGCCAACATAGTGGCGGCTTTCTCCCTGGTCCTGGCCCTGGGCGGGTCTCTGGCGGCGGGCGCTGTGGGCGGTATCGTCTTCCTGGCGATTCACTTCGTTAACAGCCTGATTTCTAAGCTCAAGATGCCCGGCTTCTTTAACATGGCAGCGGGTGCCGGTGTGGTTACCTTCGCCGCTATTTATATATCGGATGAGGCATCTATCTTCTCTCAAGTGGGCTTTCACGTCTCAGCACCCCACATTGTGGCGGCCGGGCTCATCATGCTCCTGCCCACCGCCCGGCTAGTCTCGACGGTGCAGGACGCCCTCAACGGCTTCCCGCTCACGGCGGCGGGTAAGTTCGTGTCAACGGGCATGTCCTTCCTAGGTATCGTGGTGGGGCTGGCCTCGGCGGTAGCGGTGCTGTCGGTACTGGGCGTGAGCGAACTCGATATCACCGAAACCCGATTTGTGGGGGCGGGGCTGGGCGTCAGCTATACCTTCTTCATGCTGGCCTCTTTAGCCTTTGCCGTGACTACCCACGCCCGCTGGCGAACCCTGCTGTGGATCTTGCTGATTTCAACCTGCGGCTTCTGGGTCTACCAGGGCTACACCCTTATGTTTGGTGCCGGCGCTGGGCGGGCCAATACAGCTTTTGCCGCTCTAGTAATCGGCCTGATGAGTACCTTCCTGGCCTATCGCCTGCACGCCCCGGCCTCTATCTTCTACGTTCCTGCTCTGACCTTCCTGCTCCCCGGTCTCTCGGTCTTCCGCGGCCTCTACCTGTTTACGGTCGAAGCTAACTCCGATGCCGGTGTACCCGGCATGGTAGCGGCTATCGCCATTATTCTTTCCATGGCCTCTGGAGTGGTGCTGGGGAGCTACCTCATGCAGTACATCATTCAGCGCTATCTGAGCCCCGCCCTTGAGGGCGGCGAGCAGAAAGAAAAGCGTGACCGCTAACGGGGGCTTTCGTTCTTTTGCCCAGCCCCAGCAAGCCCTGACCGTCCCTATTCGCGGCCTTGCCCGCGTGGCCCAGCGCCAGGTGGCGCAGGTGGCCTTAGCCCGCTACCGGCAGCGGATTCGGCAGAAGGAAGAAACCCACGAGATTCTGGCTTTCGCCCTACGTCTGGCCGAGACCATGTTCCATTACGGGGCTGACGCTGCGGACGTAGATACCGCTGTTGTGACCGTATGCGCTATGTACGGTATTCACGATGTAGAGGTTGATATCACCTACCAGTCCATCGTGATTAACTATGTCTCTGAATTTGATGAGGCAGCGGAGCGCGGGCAGCTGCCCGAAGCCGGTGGATTGGGTGTTGAGAAGTTGGGGCGACCCTGGTGCGGGTGGTGCGGTCAACCTCTGAGAATTACCTAGCCCTGCATCAGCTCTACCGCCTGGTACACGATATTGCCCAGGGGAGTGTGAGCCGGGGCCGGGCCGAGCGCCGTCTGGCTCAGGTCAATGCGCAGAAGAAGCTCTATTCACCGGCTGTTTTGCTGGCATGGAACCTGTTGATGGCAGGGGCTTTTACTCTGGGCGTGGGAGGCTCCTGGCGTGCCGCTGTGACTTCTCTGGCGGTGTTTACCGTGGTGAACTTTGTGCTGGTGTGGGCGGGGCGGTTGAGGCTGCCCAGCTACTTCATGATGGCCCTGGGCGCTGCAACGATTACGGTGCTGGCCCTCTTGGTTTCTGACCCCGAGGGTTGGTTTTATGCCAGGGGCTTTTACGTATCTGCCCCGCATATCGTGGCGGCAGGGCTGATGATGCTGCTCCCCACCTTCCGCCTGGTATCAGCGGTTCAGGACGCCCTGCACGGCTTCCCCCTCACCGCGGCCGGTAAGTTTGTTATTACAGGGGCTAACTTCACCGGGATTATCGCGGGAATCGCGGTGGCCGTGACGGTCATGAACTATTTTGATGCCACCAGCCTGGACGTGCAGCAGTCAGTTTTTAGCCCGCCACCCCTGTGGGTTTCTATAGCCGGTATGGCGGTGGGGAGTGCCATGTCGGCAGCTGCTTGGCAAGGCTCTGCCCAGACTATCTGGCTGACCCTGCTGGTATCTTTGCTGGGGCAGGCAGGCTACTACGGGTTGGGTGCCATAACGGGGTTAGAAGGCGGACGCCTGCAGATACTTGCCGGGGCAACCCTGGTGGGTTTGAGTTCGGCCTTCTTGGGTTATCTTTTGCATAGCCCGGCCTCTATTTATTATGTGCCGGGCATGATGTTTATGCTGCCGGGTCTCACTATTTTCCGCTCCTCCTACCTGGTTTTGGGAGGGGAGGACATCTTTGCCGGGGGCCAGGGCCTCACCGCCGCCGGGGTGACGGTTCTGCTGATGGCCACGGGGATTGTGTGCGGCACTTACCTGTGGGATGACATGACAGGGCGTTTACGGTCGAGGAGCTCGCGGAACTTAGTGTGACATGTCTATATGCCCCTATAGCTATGTTTTACTGGGGGAGTGCCCAGTCCACGGGCTGCGCCCCCTGCTGCACCAGGAGCTCATTAACCCGACTAAAGGGCCGCGAGCCGAAGAAGCCCCGCGAGGCCGACAGCGGTGACGGATGGGGTGACTCAACACAGGGGTAGCCGCCGAGCAGGGGCCTGCATTTGCGGGCGTCCGCACCCCAGAGCAACCCCACCAGGGGCATGCCCCGCTGCGCCAGCGCCTCGATGGCAGCGGTTGTGACCTGCTCCCAGCCCAGATTGCGGTGCGACCCCGCCTGACCTGCCCCCACCGAAAGCACCCGGTTCATGAGCATAACCCCCTGGGCGCTCCACGCCGTAAGATCCCCGTGAGCCGGAGGCACCAGCCCGGTGTCGGCCTGGAGCTCCTTATAAATATTCTGTAGCGACCGGGGAATCGGGTGCACCTCGGGACGCACCGAAAAGCTCAGACCCATCGCGTGACCGGGGGTAGGGTAGGGGTCCTGCCCAATCACCAGCACCTTCACCTCGTTCATGGGGTAGGTAAAGGCCCGAAAAATATCGGTTCCAGGGGGAAGGGTTGCCCGCCCGGCCTCGTGCTCTGCGCGCAGGAAGTTCCCCATAGCTCGAATCTGAGGCTCCACCGGGGCGAGGGCTTGAGCCCAGTCAGGGGACATAATCTCATGCAGGGGACGGGCAGGCACAGTACTCCTTGAAAGGGATGCGGTATTCTCCCTACTAAGACTAGACCACTGAAAGTTAAGAGATGAGCAGCGAGACCACCGAACCCGCAGAGGGCTTGAGCGAGCTTGAGGTAGCTATTCTCAATCTCGAGAAAAAACGCTTCAAATACCAGGGCAGCAAAGAACAGGCTATTACCCGTACTCTGGGGCTTACCCCGGTTGCCTACTATCAGCAGCTCAACGCTCTTATCGACAACCCCAAGGCAGTTGCCGCCGAACCCGTGCTCACCCGCCGCCTACGGCTCAAGCGCGATGCCCTAACCTAAGCCTCTTAGCCGGTAGGGAGCGTGAGCCCGCTTCACCGGCACCTAGCGTGTACCCTAGTAACTAAAAGCCCGCCACCGCGCACAATCATGAGGACGCCCGTGAACAGCTACCCCCGCGATGAGTTTGACGACATCGATGAGAACAACGCCCGCCGCGGCGCCTATCGCGGTGCTGTTAACGATACTGCGACGTCCCGCGCTGGTCTGCTCGCTATTATTGTTAGCGGCGTGCTGGCCCTCATCGTGGGTGGCACCATGTACGTGATCTCTCCGCGCACCGCCGCCCCCGAGGCGTCCGGCTCAACCAGTGCCACCGCTACCGCATCGGCAAGCCCGAGCGCTGAAGCTACTCCCACCACTAACCCTTCTAGCGTGACCGTTGAGGTGTATAACTCCAGTGCACCTGCTGGCGCTGCTGCCCAGGCTACCGCAGCCCTCGAAGAGGCCGGCTACACCGTTACCTCTACCGCTAACTGGGCAGGAGCCTACACAGCGGAGTCTTTGGTGTACTTCGCCACCGGGGCCTCCTCAGAAGCTAACGAAATAGCCGACACCCTGGGCCTGCCCACCATCGCCCAGGACTACCAGGCTGAGACCGGTCTCGTCTACGTGGTGCTCGGAGCCGACTTTGACCCCACCAGCCTGCCTGGGGCGCCGTCCTCACCTTCAGCTACTGCCCAAGAAACTGCCGATAGCGGCACCGGAGCGGCAGAGATAGGGCCTAACCCCGGTATACCCACCTCCGTTGATCGCTATAGCTATGACCCGGCCACCGCTACCTTCTACCTAGACCCCACCGGTAACTACATCTACGACTCAGCAACCGGCACCTACCAGCTAGGCTAGGGACGCTTACTCGCGGCCAGCGGACGTCCGCCTACCACCTGCCCGGCACCTCTTGTGCGCTGTGGGCGATTAAGGCTCAGCTGGGGGAGCAATAGGTTTGCGCCCCTAGAGCTCAAGTGCCAAGATTGGTATTAGCACTCAGAGGCTTCGACTGCTAAATCATGTGCTAGGTTTAGCCGCCGAACCGCTCTTGAGTAAAACACCTGAAGCGATGCTCTGGTGAGGCGCACCCTACCCGCCCCGACGGCGAGAGATGGGCTGCGCCGTCCGTCGCGGGCACCGAAGAATCGCGCTCACCCCGAATGTTCCAGAAGGAGCGAAAGCCATATGGCAAAGCTGATTGCTTTTGATGAAGAGGCACGCCGCGGTCTTGAAAAGGGTCTGAACACCCTAGCAGACGCAGTGAAGGTAACCCTCGGCCCCCGCGGTCGCAACGTTGTACTGGAGAAGGCCTGGGGCGCACCCACCATCACCAACGACGGTGTTTCCATCGCCAAGGAAATCGAACTCGAAGACCCCTACGAAAAGATCGGCGCAGAGCTGGTCAAGGAAGTCGCCAAGAAGACCGACGACATCGCCGGTGACGGCACCACCACCGCAACCGTCCTGGCTCAGGCTCTCGTCCGCGAAGGCCTGCGCAACGTCGCCGCTGGCGCCGACCCCCTCTCCCTCAAGCGCGGCATCGAAAAGGCTGTAGAAGCCGTCACCGCCGAACTGCTGGAGTCAGCTAAGGAAGTAGAAACCGAAGAAGAGATCGCTGCAACCGCATCTATCTCAGCCGGCGACCCCGAAATTGGTAAGCTGATTGCCCAGGCCATGGAAAAGGTCGGCAAGGAAGGCGTCATCACCGTCGAAGAGTCCAACACCTTCGGCCTGACCCTGGAACTGACCGAGGGTATGCGCTTCGACAAGGGCTTCCTCTCCGGCTACTTCGTCACCGACGCTGACCGCCAGGAAGCTGTTCTTGAAGACCCCTACATCCTGATCGTTAGCTCCAAGATTTCTAACGTCAAGGACCTCGTCCCCGTCCTCGAAAAGGTCATGCAGTCCGGTAAGCCCCTGCTGATCGTCGCTGAGGACGTCGAGGGCGAAGCTCTGGCTCTGCTGGTACTCAACAAGATGCGCGGTTCCATCAAGTCTGTAGCTGTTAAGGCTCCCGGCTTCGGCGACCGCCGTAAGGCCCAGCTGGCCGACATCGCTATTCTCACCGGCGGCCAGGTCATCACCGAAGAGGTCGGCCTCTCTCTCGACACCGCAACCATCGACCTGCTCGGCCAGGCCCGCAAGGTTGTTGTCACCAAGGACGAGACCACCATCATCGAGGGCGCCGGCGATGCCGACGCTATCGAGGGTCGCGTAGCCCAGATCCGCGGTGAAATCGCTAACTCTGATTCCGACTACGACCGCGAGAAGCTGCAGGAGCGCCTGGCCAAGCTGGCTGGCGGCGTTGCAGTTCTCAAGGCAGGTGCCGCTACCGAGGTTGAACTCAAGGAACGCAAGCACCGCATCGAGGACGCCGTCCGCAACGCTAAGGCAGCCGTTGAAGAGGGCATCGTCCCCGGCGGCGGCGTAGCCCTGATTCAGGCCGGCGTTAAAGCCTTCGAGAAGCTGGAACTTTCCGGCGACGAAGCAACCGGTGCCAACATCGTCCGCGTCGCTATCGATGCCCCCCTTAAGCAGATCGCCTTCAACGCAGGCCTGGAGCCCGGCGTTGTTGTCGACAAGGTCCGCAACCTGCCCGCAGGTACCGGCCTGAACGCTGCAACCGGCGAATACGAAGACCTCATGGCAGCAGGTATCAACGACCCCGTGAAGGTTACCCGCTCTGCCCTGCAGAACGCTGCCTCCATCGCCGGTCTCTTCCTGACCACCGAGGCCGTCGTTGCCGACAAGCCCGAACCTGCAGCAGCAGCTGCTGCCCCCGACATGGGTGGCATGGGCGGCATGATGTAATTACGTCCGCCTGAGAAAACCGGTTCATTTCCGGTTCCTCACGTGCTGTAAGCTCCGCCACTTCTTGCCCCTGGTAAGGAGTGGCGGAGTTTTTACACCCTTCTGAAAATATGACTAAAAATTTTAGATAATAGTATTGCACTTCACGCCAGTCTGTGGGTATGCTTTAAATCACTAAAGAGGTCTTCTCTTACTTTTATTCATCAGTATCAAAGGCGAAACTGAAAGGTGTGAGGCATATGGTTACCATTGTCGATCTTGTTCTCTACGCAATCATCGTGGGGCTCTTGGCAATGTTGCTTGTTGCCTACGCATCCGACGGCTGGACCAAGCTCGAGAAGAAGAGCGCTGAGGCTCTCCATCGCGATCTTGCATTTGGTGCAGGTGGCTAAGAGTTAATAGTGATTGTGTTTTCCTGGAACCGGCGTCTCGGCAACGAGGCGCCGGTTTCTCTATACCCAAAGCTCCATCTATACGACCGGTGGCAGGGAGCTGTAAAATAGTGAAGTTATGCGTTGCCACTACTTCGATGCCGGCCTCTGCCGCTCATGCTCTCTACTTGAAACCCCCTACACCAATCAGTTAGCGGGTAAACAGCATGACGCCCAGACCCTGCTCGAACCCTGGGCGAGCCTCAGCTGGCTCCCACCTGTAGCAAGCGCAGACCAAGCCTTCCGCAACAAGGCCAAGCTGGTTGTAGGAGGAACCTCCCAGCAGCCCACCCTCGGTATTCTCGACAGGCAGGGGCAGGGCATTGACCTCACCGACTGCCAGCTTTATCTGCCCGCAATTAGCCGGGCCATACCCGTCCTTGCTGACCTGATCCAGCGGGCTGACCTTACCCCCTACAGCGTTCAGAAGCGCAAAGGGGAACTTAAAAACATTCTGGTGACCGCTTCCGATAGCGGCGAACTGATGGTCCGCTTCGTTCTGCGTTCCAAGAAACTCATTGTTGCGCTCAAACGAGAACTGCCCTGGCTTCACGAACAGTTACCTCAGCTCGCGGTAGCGAGCGTCAACCTGCTGCGCGAACACGTTGCTCTGGTCGAGGGTGATGAAGAGATTATTCTGACCGAGCGCACCACCCTGCCCATGCAGGTTAACGATATGACCCTGCATCTGCGCCCCCAGAGCTTCTTCCAGACCAACACCCCCATCGCAGCTTCCCTGTACCGTCGGGCTCAGACATGGATCAGCGAAGCTGCACCGGCCAGCCTCTGGGACCTCTACTGCGGGGTAGGGGGCTTCGCCCTGCACGCTGCAGCGGTCATGCCAACGGGGGCTACCGTAACCGGTATTGAAATTAGTAGCGAAGCTATTGCCTCTGCCCGGCGCACCGTCGCTGAACGCGGACTTGCGGGTTTACACTTCATTGCCCAGGATGCGCCCGACTATGCCACCAGTAGCGGCCAGGTACCCGATATGCTGATTGTGAACCCGCCCCGCCGGGGGCTGGAGCCGCAGCTTTCTCACTGGATCGAGGGCAGCGGTATCGACCAGGTGATCTATTCGAGCTGCAACCTGCGCTCTCTCGTCAAAGATCTCAAAAGCATGCCGTCGATGGAGCCCGTGCAGGGGCAGGTAATGGATATGTTCCCGCACAGCAACCACTACGAGACGATTATGCTACTCCAGCGTAGCCGCTAAGTGCGCCACCATTTTTAGGTTCTCATCAGGCCTGTGTACTAGGGTGAAAGAAGCCCAACTCCGCTCCCCGAATAAGTGTGAAAGAAAGTAAAATGCCTCAGCTCCCTGCCCTGCCTTCGCCTTTTATGCTGGCTGAAGGTACTACCGTAGTGCGGGCTGAAGGTGCCCTGACTCCGGTGAGCGAGGCAGACGCTCTGAGCCTGGCCCAGCGCCGGGGCTCGGCGGTGGTGGGACTGATACCTTTTGACCCGGACGCTCCGGCCCAGCTTGCCGTCCCTGACCGCTGGGTGCGAGAAAATATCCCCCTACCCACTGCCGATACGGTGGACCAGCCGGCTCCTGCCCTGGTTGAGGGAATCGACAGCGATGTGTACCGGGCAGCCGTTGCCCATGCCGTGGAGCTGATGAACCGGGGTCAGCTTGATAAAGTCGTCCTGGCCCGCCTGCTACGGGTGCAGTACGAGCAAGAACTGAACCTGCCCCATCTCTTTGATACCCTGCGTGCTCAGCAGCAGCGGGCTACCGTGTTTAGTGCTCAGCTGCCCAATGGAAACTACCTTATGGGTGCTTCTCCCGAGCTGGTGTTTCAGACGGAGGGGAGCGCGTTTCGAACTGTCCCCCTGGCTGGCTCCGCTGCCCGAACTGCTGCCCCGGGGAGTACCGACGATGCCCAAATCGGTGAGGCTCTCATGCGGTCCGCTAAGGACAGGGCTGAACACGCAACGGTGGTCAATGACATCCGCCAGCGGCTAGAGGCCCTTACCGTGCAGATGGATGTGCCCGCCGTACCTTCACTTATTTCTACACCCCAGCTCTGGCACCTCAGTACGCCGGTCACCGGCCAACTGCTGCCCGGTGTCTCGTCGCTGCAGGCAGCCCGAGCCATCCACCCTACCCCGGCTATTTGCGGCACACCTACAGAGGTGGCCCGGGATCTGATTGAAGAGCTAGAGCCCTTCGACCGGGGCTTCTTCGGCGGCCTGGTGGGGTACATGGACGCTCGTGGGCAGGGGAGCTGGTACCTGGTTTTGCGCTGTGCCGAGGTTGCTCCGCTACAGGCTACCCTTTTTGCTGGCGCCGGTATTGTGAAGGATTCAACCCCGGCCGGTGAGCACTCTGAGACCGCAACCAAGCTGGGGACCTTCGCCCGGGCGTTGGGGCTTAATCTGAGCTCCCCAGAGCTCTAGTGCATTTCTTGCTCTAGCGCCCGGCGCACCATGAGCGGCGTCGTAACCCTGTGGCTTGTGAGGGCATGGGGCTGGTCGCTGGCAACAGCTAGTAGGTAGGTGCCCTCGTGGACCTGCCAGGTCACCCAGTAGGTGCGGGGCTGCGCCTCACCGGGTAGCTGTACCGAGGCCCTAGCCGTAAGCCCGTGGGCATCTTCCAGAGCGGCGGGCAGGGGCGGCAGAGCCAGCATAACGGTGCTGGGCGCTAATGCCAGGCCGTAGCCGGTAGCCTTGAGTACCGCTTCTTTGGCGCCCCAGAGTAGGTGCCTTGCCAGGGCTGCCTCCACCGCAGGTAAGGACGCCACCACCCGCTTTTCGTAGTCGGCGAGGGCGATGCGGTCGAAGCTATCATAATAGCTGCCGCGCACAGTAATGAGATCGAGCCCTATACTGAGCCCTGCCGGTCCGGTTACCCCTGCCGCCAGCCCTAGGGCTCTTGCCATACTGAGGTTGACCCCCTCGATACGGGGCTTACCGTGTGGCTGGCCGCTAGTGCATAAGAGGCAGGCGCGGTCCACGGGTATCTCGGAAGCTGAAGTAGCTTTAACACCTAAATGGCTGGCCGCCATACACCGCATGAGGGTGTGTTGGGCGGCAAAGGCGAGTGCCTCGTCCGGATTTTTAAATTCAGCGGCCCGCGCCTGTTCTGCTAGACCAACATAGGCCAGCCAGCTGACGCCGTGGCCCGTTCGCAGGGTTTCTGCAGGCATACAAAAAAGAGTGAGCTGGGCGCTCGCTGCCTCGGCGGTAGCTGAAGGGTGAACCATGATGACCATTCTAGCGGTGACGCTCCAGGTGGGGCGGCGCGTAGAATAAAAGGCGCCTGCAACCTGAAAGTTCGAGGACTATGACCGAAAAAATCATCGCTGCCGCAGATGGCTCTGCCCTGGGTAACCCCGGGCCTGCTGGCTGGGCCTGGTACATCAATGAAGATAACTGGGCAGCTGGCGGGTGGGAGCACGGTACCAACAACATGGGTGAGCTCAAAGCGGTACTTGACCTGTTTGAAGCAACAGCAGACCGGGCAGAGGACCACCTGCACGTCATCTGCGACAGTCAGTACACCATCAATTCCATCACTAAGTGGATGCCCGGTTGGAAGAAAAAGGGCTGGAAGAAAAGCAACGGCAAGCCGGTACTCAACGTTGACCTCATGCAGGCCCTTGATCGAGCTATTCAGGGGCGAACCTATTCCTTTGAGTGGGTGAAAGGGCATACCGGCCACCCTCTGAACGAGGCCGCTGATGAACGGGCCAACCGGGCTGCCCAAGCCTACCGTGACGGTACCCCGGTAGACGCTGGTCCCGGTTTGCGGGCTGCCCAGGGCGAGAGGCCAAGGGACAAGGGCACAACTACCGAAGAGGTCGCTACAGCCCATCAGCAGAAAACCCAGGAACTGGCCGAGCAGCTGGCTAAGAGCACGACAGACCCTGTAGCCGAGGCACGTGCCTACGAAGAGCAGATGCTCAAGCCATCTATCTATGGGTCAGAAAAGCTGTTAGGAGTCCTCCTGCACCCCGAACTGAGCTGGACCGTGCCGACTGGCCAGGTAACAGATAGGGTAACGGTGTTAGCTTACCGCGAGCGGGCCTGTGCAACGACGGGGGAACCTGAGCACCTGTCGTCGGTAGCCCTGGGGCAGGGCGCAGCCCTACTGGTATCCAAGGTTCCCACAGCGCGGGGAACCCTGGTGCGTTCCAGTACCTGGGTGTTCACTAGCGGCAACTGGAAGCTCCGCTACCGCCAGGACACCGCGACGAGAGACTAACCCACGAACATGGCGGCATTAGCCATTTCAGTTTCTGAGTAGTTCACACCAGCTCGTGAGAGCGCCTCATTGATCTGGGCAATCGACTCTTCCACCTGGTGCTGGGTAGCTCGCCAGTTAGCGAGCACGCCCTGGAAATTAGCGGACGCCGAGCCCGTCCACGACCCTTGAAGATCCTGGAGAGAAGCGGTCAGAGCGTTTACCTCTGAAACGATGGTCTCTACCTGGGCGCGAGCCTGGGCTGATTTGCTGGCAATGAGGTCTGCATCGACATTGAACTGGGCCATGGTGGCTCTCCTTTGAACGTTAGATAAACGGGGTGCGCAGGTACCGTTAGGTTGAGGTTCCTGGTGCCTTTGAGCCTAGGGGAGAAGCGCCTGGGGTGGAAGAAAAAGAGAGTCTGTGGAAAACCCCGCCCCACTAGTCAAGCTAGTGGGGCGGGGTTTGGGTCAGTGCTACAAGTGATAAATGGTGCAGTGATGACGTCTCTATGACGGCTTCGAGAGGCTATCCACAGGTCTCCTACACCGGAAGCTGGGGCTGATGAAGACTCTAGGACTGTTCCCCTGCAACTATCGGAATGGGCCCGGTACGGTCGCTGTACTGCGGAAGACGAATCGTGAAGGTAGCACCGCCACCTTCGGTTTCTTCAACCCGCACAGTTCCATCGTGCTGGCCCACAATCGCAGCGACGATTGCTAGCCCCAGGCCGGTGCCGCCTGTCTCCCGGGTGCGTGAAGTATCAGCCCGGTAGAAGCGCTCGAAGACGCGCTCGGCGTCCTCACCGTGAATACCCGGGCCATGGTCGCGAACCTGGAGCACAGACGTCCAGGTTCCATCGATGCCGGGTACTGCCCCCACCGCAATCTCAATCGGGGAACCTGCCGGTGTATAGCGCAGGGCATTGGTCATAAGATTCGCGATAACCTGGCGCAATCTTTGCTCGTCGCCCCAGACCAGGGATGTGAGGGCTTCGGCGCCCTCAAGCCCCACCACCTCAATGGTTCGGTCGGGGGCTGAAGCGAAGGCGTCATTGGCTGCGTCCGTAGCCAGCTTCAGCAGATCTACCCGGGCGTTCTCGGCAACCCGGCGCTCGTCGAGACGAGCCAGAGTCAAGAGGTCTTCTACCAGCTGGCCCATGCGCTTAGACTCTGACTCAATGCGATTCATGGCCATAGCCACTGCCTCGTCATTGGGCAGGCCACCCATACGATAGAGCTCCGAATACCCCCGAATGGAGACCAGAGGGGTACGCAGCTCATGGGAGGCGTCGCCCACGAAACGCCGCATCTTTACCTCGGAGCGTTTTTGGGCGTCAAAGGCCTCTTCAATATGCGAGAGCATGGTGTTCAAAGAGGTAGTCAGGTGCCCAATCTCGTTATAGGGGCTGTAGTTCTCAATGCGCTGGGAGAGGTCGCCTGCTGCAATCTGGGCGGCTGTCTGTTCCACGCGGGCAAGGGGCTCAAAGGCCCTGGTGACAATTACCCAGGTCAGCGCGATAGAGGCAAGAAGGGTGGCAACACCAAAGAGCATAGTTAAGCTGCCCACGATAGCTACCGTCTGATTGATTTGGGTCAGGGGGGCGGCGATGACCAGGGTCTGATTGGTGTCCTCAACCGGGAAAGCAATCAGGCGCCATTCAGTATGGCCGCTGGCTGAACGCACTGTCAGGGCAGCCTTGTTGTAGCGTTTGACGTTATCGGCGGTGAGACCCGAAATGACGGGGGAGGAAGATTCATCAGCCAGAGTTGCTACCGGGCGTACGATATTCCCGTCGCTATCTAGCAAATATGCTTCGTAGGGAATAAAAGTTCCCTGGGTTTGTGATAGCTGTTGATCAGCGTAAACCGCAGTCACCAGGTAGCTGTAACTCGCGGTAATCTCATCGTCGAGTTGGTCCATCATCTTGGCTCGGATCGCTGAAATAGCAACCAGAGACATCACAGAGATAGCCAGGGCTAGCAGCATAGATGTTAAAAGCACGAGCTGGGTTCGCAAGGACAGCGAACCCAGCTGGTGCACAGAGAGACGAGAGCGCAAACTCGTAACCCCTTAGTTTTTGTTGGCGGTACGAAGCAGGTAGCCGACACCGCGCTTGGTATGAATCAGCGGAGGTAGGTTCTGGTCGTTATCGATCTTGCGGCGCAGGTAGGAGATGTAGGACTCCACGATAGAGGCATCGCCGTTGAAGTCGTATTCCCATACGTGATCCAGAATCTGGGCTTTAGACAGCACACGGTTGGGGTTGAGCATCAGGTAGCGCAGGAGCTTGAACTCAGTGGGTGACAGATCAATTTCGCGGTCGCCGCGGAAGACCTCGTGGGCGCCGTCGTCCAACACCAGGTCATCTACGCGCAGGCGGGAATCTTCTTCGATATGGGGCTGGGTACGGCGCAGGACGGCACGGATACGGGCCACAACCTCGTCCAGGCTGAAGGGTTTGGTGACGTAGTCATCGCCGCCGACGGTCAGGCCGGTGACCTTGTCTTCGGTGTCGTCCTTAGCGGTGAGGAAGAGGACGGGGAAGAGACGGCCGGAGCTACGCAGCTTACGGGTGACGGTGAAGCCGTCCATATCGGGCAACATGACATCGAGTACAGCCAGGTCGGGTGACTCGGTTTCAGCCTTCTCAAGGGCTTCACGGCCGTTGGCTGCGGTGACAACCTCAAAGCCCGCAAAACGCAGGGAGGTTGCGAGGAGCTCTAGAATGTTGGGTTCGTCGTCGACGACCAGCAGTTTTGCTTCAGGTTCTTTGGTATTCACGCTTTTAATTGTGCGCTTACTACCTGTGCACTAGCTGTGTGCAGCTGTATGTTCTGCTGAGTTTGCCTTAGCCCTGCTGGGAAAATACGGTAAGTACGCCGTGAGCAAAAGGGCAGAGCCCAGTCTCTAGCTAGCTCGGCGACGAAGCAGAGTGAGAAACAGAGCTCCTAACAAGGCCAAAAAAGCTAGCGGTAGAGTCAGCAGCGGTGTAATGCTCAAGATCTCGGGAGCAGCTCCGGTAGCCCACTTCAGCAACAGCATAGTGACACCGGAGAGGGTACCCACCAGCATCAGGACGCCGGCGGCAAGACCCAGAGCCCGAATAGTACCGCCGTAGGGTAGCTCAGGAATTTCAGTGTGTTCAGAAGACATATTTCTAAGCTATCAAGGCCCGCTATAGCTGCCTAAAGAAGCACGGGTATTACGCCGCGAGGAAGAGCAGCGGCCACAGCCTCCACCGGCCTGCTTTAATAGGAGTATGACTGAAGAGGTAAAAGATGAGCTAACAGCCCCCGGCGCTTTGAGCGCAGAAAGCTATGAGCAGGCCGGCCCCGAAGCCGCTGAGCAGGTACCGGCGTCCGCCCCTGAACCAACCCTGGGCGAGCCCACTCGCCGTCGTCGTACCAGCAAGGTCGACGCCGTCCTTGCCGCAGCTAAAGACGTAGCCCTCGCAGGCCTAGCCGACATCGCCCCGGAAAACGCTATCGGCCCCGTCCACCACCTGCGCGGTGAAGAAGAACGCCTCACCACCCACCTTTTTGAATGTACCCTTCCCGGCTACCGCGGCTGGTTCTGGTTTGCCACCCTCTCGCGTGCTCCCCGGTCAAAGGTCGCAACCGTCTGCGAAATTGGCCTCCTGCCCGGCGATGACGCCCTGCTTGCCCCGGCTTGGGTACCCTGGGCCGACCGCCTGCTCCCCGAAGACCAGGAAGAGCAAGACTACGACCACGACGGCGCAGACTACGGCGACGCCCCCGCAGAGAGCGAGGACAGCACTGAAGCTGCCGAAGAGAACTCCGCTGAAGATACCCAGGACGGTGCCAGCGCTGAATGACCTCCACCCAGAGACGAGAACCCCAGCCCATGAACGGGAGGAATAAAACCTTCCGCTCACTGTGGATTTTTAACTACCGTCTCTGGTTCATTGGTGCCCTTGTCTCTAACATCGGCACCTGGATGCAGCGCACCGCCCAGGACTGGCTGGTCTTCAACGACCTCTCAAGCCACGACTCTACCCAGATGGGTATCGTCATCGCTCTGCAGTTCGCCCCGCCCCTCTTCCTAGCCCCCTATGCCGGGGCGCTTGCCGATAGGGGCGATCGGCGAAAAATTCTCCTATGGACTCAGAGCATCATGGGCCTGCTGGCCCTCGGGCTGGGGCTTTTAGTGCTATCGGGCCATGTTGCTATCTGGCATGTCTACCTCTTCGCGCTAGCCCTGGGCGTCATCTCAGCCCTGGACTCCCCGGTGCGGTCAACCTTCGTCTCAGAACTTGTCTCAGACGCAGACCTGCCTAATGCCGTAGCGCTCAACTCCATGTCCTTCAACGTCGCCCGCATGATCGGGCCGGCGGTTGCAGGCCTGCTGGTGGTGGTCATAGGCACAGGGCCGGTTTTCCTGCTCAACACGGTGACCTTCATCGCCATGATTCTGGCAATCCTCGCTATCCGTGACAGCGAGCTGCGGCAGTTGCCTCGGTCGTCCGCCGCTCACAACCGGGTCCGGGACGGCCTGGCATACCTCAAACACCGCCCCGACATTATCGTGGTGATGGTTGCAGCCTTCCTCATTGGTACCTTCGGCCTGAATACCGCTCTCAACATTGCTGCTATGACTACCACCGAATTTGGTCAGGGCGCGGGTGAATTCGGGCTGCTGAACTCCGTTGTTGCCATCGGCTCGGTGACAGGCACCCTGCTAGCTGCTCGGCGGGATACCCCACGCATGCGGTTCATGTTTGCCTCCTGCCTGGGATTTGGCGTGGCAACCCTACTGGCGGCGCTCGCCCCCAACCTCTGGCTGTTTGCCCTGGCCCTGATTCCGCTCGGGCTCATGGCGCTGACCATCATCACCTCAGCAAACGCCTACGTGCAGGTAACAACCGAGCCTGCCATGCGAGGGCGGGTTATGAGCGTGTATATGGCAGTATTCATCGGCGGAACCCCTATCGGCTCACCCCTGGTTGGGCTGGTCAACGACGTCTTCGGCGCTCGCTGGGGCCTGGGTGTTGCCTCTGCCTCCGGTTTTCTGGCGGCCCTGATCGGGCTGATCTGGATTATGAAATATAAGCACCTGCACCTGCACTACGACAGGCAGGCCCGCACCCGCCTGGTGCTGCGTCCGCGCCCTGAAACCGCTGAGAGCCCTGACCGGGAGCCGCCCCCGGTCACAGCAGCAATCGACCTGCAAGAACCCCGCTAAAGATTAAGAAAAGAAGGACGCCGCCCCCGCCTTCCTGCCCGGTGGCAGGTTGGCGGGGGAGCGGCGTCCTTATCTTTGCCTAGCTACAACTACTTGAGCTTTTCGACCACGTAGTCGATGCAGGTAAGCAGAGCCGAGACGTCCTCGGGGCCAATAGCGGTGAAGGTGGCAATACGCAGCTGGTTGCGGCCCAGCTTGCGGTAGGGCTCGGTATCGACGATGCCGTTAGCACGCAGGGCTTTGGCAATAGCAGCTGCATCGATGCTCTCATCGAAATCAACGGTAGCGATGACGTTGGAGCGCTCAGCAGGGTTAGCCACAAAGGGGGTGGCATACTCGCTAGCCTCAGCCCAGGCATAGACACGACCCGCAGAATCAGCGGTACGGGCTGCTGCAAAAGCCAGGCCGCCCTGCTCGTTCATCCACTTAATCTGCTCATTGAGCATAATCATGGTGGCCAGAGTCGGGGTGTTATAGGTCTGGTTGAGACGGGAGTTGCTAATAGCAGTAACCAGGTTCAGGGAATCGGGAATCCAGCGGTCAGAAGCGGCGATACGCTCAGCGCGCTCAACCGCTGCCGGTGACCAGAGCCCCAGCCACAGGCCGCCGTCGGAGGCAAAGTTCTTCTGGGGTGAGAAGTAGTAGACGTCGGACTCGGCCACGTTAACATCCAGGCCGCCAGCAGCACTGGTAGCGTCAATCAGCACCAGGGCATCATCGGCGATACCGGCAGGGCGGGTCACCGGGGCAAAAACACCGGTTGAGGTTTCGTTGTGGGGCCAGGCGTAAACGTCTACGCCCTCTTCAGCACGGGCCTCGGGCCGGGTACCGGCTTCAGAAGAAATAACGGTGGAATCAGCCAGGAAAGGGGCCGCCTTGGTGGCTGAAGCAAACTTAGAGCCAAACTCACCGAAGGTCAGGTGCTGAGCCTTGTTCTCAACCAGGCCGAAGGTTGCGGCATCCCAGAACGCGGTGGCGCCACCGTTGCCCAGAATCACCTCGTAGCCATCGGGGGCAGAGTAGAAAGCGCGCAGGCCCTCGCGAATCTCACCGACCAGGTTCTTGACTGGAGCCTGGCGGTGGGAGGTACCCAGCAGGGTAGTGGCGGCAGCTGATACGGCGGCAACCTGCTCGGGGCGGACCTTAGAGGGGCCAGCGCCGAAACGGCCATCGGCAGGTAGCATCTCGGTGGGAATCACGGGAAAAGTGGTCACTGAATATCTCCTAGACATGAGCAGCACATGTGCCGGGGCGGCTTTGCGTTGATGTGAGGGAGGAAGGTGCCGCGGGCGTCCTGCTGTTTCCATTGTGCAACCTGCGCGGGCCCCGCGGCCCTCAAGTACCCCGTACCGGCCCAAAATGTGGGGAATAAATTTATATAGTGAGATGGCTTCGGCGTAGGGCTGGGGCGGATGGCGCCGCAAACCGAAGGGGCGCGGTGCGGGCGCAACAATTTCAGCTCTTGAAGAGAGTAAACGCCTACTCAAGCTGGTAGCGCATACAATTAAGGGCAAAACCACTGCACCTAACAACCCGCGCACCGTGCGGGCTGGCCCAAGGAGATCCGAGAAGGCATGACTGACCTCATTGATACCACCGAAATGTATCTGCGCACCGTGCTGGAGCTTGAGGAAGAGGGCATCACTCCCATGCGCGCCCGTATTGCAGAGCGCCTTGAGCACTCCGGCCCCACCGTTTCTCAGACCGTCGCCCGCATGGAGCGCCACGGTCTGCTCACCGTTGCCAGCGACCGTTCCCTTCAGCTCACCGAAGAGGGGCGCCAGAAGGCAGTGGAGGTGATGCGCAAGCATCGCCTGGCTGAGCGCCTGCTCGCCGACGTCATTGGTCTTGACCTGGAATATATACACGAAGAGGCCTGCCGCTGGGAACACGTCATGAGTGAACGCGTGGAGCGCCGTCTTCTAGAGCTGCTCAACGAGCCCAAGTTCTCCCCCTACGGCAACGCGATTCCCGGTCTGGAAGAGCTGGGTGCCGAGAGCGAGGAGAACGACGGACGCACCGTCACCATGTCGATTGCGGGCCGCGACTCATCTGAAGATGACCGCTTTACCGTGTCTCGCCTACCCGAGTTTATTCAGACCGACGTGCAGCTGCTGAAGCGCCTGGGTGATGCGGGCATCGTCTATGGTGCAACGGTGTCGATTCTGGGTAATAAGGACGGCTCCGTGCTGGTTCACGCGGACGGCGAGGACGAATCACTCACTCTCAGCGCCGAAGTAGCAGAAGCGATTATCGTTAAAAGATAACAATTTGGTAACAAAATTAGAGCTCTACTAGCCAGTGGGGCTCTTTTTTGTTATCAAATCGTGATGTTTTTGTGGGTGAAGGGTGCCTGCTAGATCTGCCGTAGAGGGCTTGATGGGTGAATTTAAGGCTCTGCAGAGGTCGACTTTGCCCCAACAACCCTTAAGTGGTGGGGTTCTCAGTTAAATTAATGCTGGCAAAACCCTGATAGTGGGAAGTTGTGCTGGGGTTTTTGAGACGCGACAGAACCCCTTTATATCCCCTTGTCAAAACCAACTCTATGTGCCACATAAGCCCCAGCTGGACGCGTCCTGAAAGCCAAAAAATCAATCACCCTGCTTTGCATTCCGGGGGTCTTGCAACAAAATCGTGACCAAAGCGTGACAAACCAGCCCAGGCTGTGTAATGTTCTATTTCGTGCTCATCACTGGTCGGATCAGCACCCTACGAACAGCACCGCCTAGTTCTGCCACTGTTCACAGGAAAACAAACAAAATAACATTACGGCAGAAGCGGGGGACCCACCTTTCGGGCTCTCCACCGAGAACCCTAGGGGTTAAGTCGCAGACTCTGCGGCCGAGCGAACTTCATGCTCGAACCCGACAGCTCACCTCGTTCGGCAATGGAGGAAAACAAAATGGCTAAGTCAACCATCGTACGTACCGCAGGTATCGTTGCAGCATCAGGCGCCATGCTCGCCGCAACTGTTGCACCCGCAAACGCATTCGCAGTAGCTGAAGTATCAGCACCCGCTCACTCAGCACCTTCACTGGCTTCACACTCTTACAACTACAACACCTGGGGCTACGAAGCTACCTCAACCACCACCGTTGAGACCACCTCAACCGTCGCTCCCCAGGCAACCGCAACCGCTGCAGCTTCCAGCAACGTTGACCTGTCAACCGCTCGCGAAACCGTTCTGGCAGCTGCCTACGACGGCATCGGCGGCTCCTACGTTTGGGGCGGCAAGTCCTACAAGGCTTGGGACTGCTCAGGCTTCGTCTCCTACGTTTACGCACAGGCTGGCATCAACCTGACCGCCTACACCTACACCATGGCAACCGAGCTGACCCCCACCTCAAACCCCCAGCCCGGTGACATCGTCTTCACCAACGGCTACGCACACGTCGGCATCTACGTTGGTAACGGCCAGATGATCTCAGCTCTCAACCCCTCACAGGGCACCCAGCTGACCGCAGTTGACGGCGGCGGCTTCATGCCCGTTGACGGTTACTACACCGCTGGCATCTAAGACTTCTCACACGGTACGGGGCAGCCAAAACTGCCCCAGCCGGTGACGTTCATTCAGTAGCTGGTCAACTTCCTGCTGAAGAACGAAAATAAGAATTCCTACCACACATCACACGGTAAGGATCCCCCGCAAACACTACGTTTGCGCATGCGCACCAGACGACCAGCTGGGGCGCATTTTTTATACCCACTTTTCGACTCCGGCAGAAGGCACAGCTAGGATTGGAACTATGTCGCAGAAGTTAAACAGCCCCCAATTCGAAAGCCCAGCCGGTTCATCCGACCAAGAATTCACCTACATGGCCATCGGAATGGTAGCCGGAGCCGTACCCGGCATCGTCCTCGGCCTCATCATCGCCATCTTCGTCGGGCATGCAGCCATGTGGGTCTCCATCACCGGCGGCATCGGCATCGTCCTCGGGCTTGTCATCTCTCGGCTAGCCTACCGAAAAAAGAAAACCCGCAACTAACGCCCCCAGGCGGGCACAAAAAGAGAGGGTATGCCAGCGCTTCGCGCAGTATGGCATACCCTCTCTTTTTGTGCCCCCGAGACGATTCGAACGTCCGACACCCGCTTTAGGAGAGCGGTGCTCTATCCCCTGAGCTACGAGGGCGCAACTCCACCAGTTTACACGAAAACCTGTACGCCACCCGAAAAGTGCAAGTACCTGTGGATAAGTCGACGGCATATGCACTTTTCCTGCGGCGTTAAGACGCGCTAACCGGCCCCTGCGTCCACAGGGCTAGCGTCAACGCCCCTGATTCAGTCACCCTGTACACCATGAGCCAGCACCTATATAACTCAGTACTTCTTACCGGTGACCTACGACTACAGGGACTGACCAGTCGCAAAATTAGTGACGCAGTGCGGTCCAAAGAGCTTGTCCGTCTCAGACAGGGTGCCTATATCAAAACCCAGACTCTCGCCCAGGCAACCCCTACCGAGCGTGCCCTGATACACCACATAGCGGTGAGCAAAACCCGCTCACACGCCGTCCTTACACGCACGTCCGCTGCTCTTGCCTGGGGAGCGCCCCTCCTTGAACTCCCCTCTCATATCTACCTCGCGAGTTCCTGGCGCGATCGCGGCAAACAGCAGGGCATTCGCCGCTGCGTCACTCCTGCTGAAGCAATAAATAGGGCGCAAGAGTACCAGGGCCTTATGGTTCTCTCACCTATAGACACTGTCCTGAGCTGTATCGGTCACCAGCGGGCGCTTACCACGGTGACGGTTGCACACTATTTTCTCCACCAGAACCTTTGCAACCAGTACCTGTTGCACGATGCGCTACTAGCCGTCTCCGACCGTGGTGCGAAGCAAGCTCGTACCCTGGCACGGAGCCTGACGACCGAGCTCGAATCACCGCTAGAATCTCAGGCGTATTTTCTGATGGTGCTTGAAAATCTTGAGCTACCCGCTGTGCAGCGGTGGGTGGTTACGAGCAGTGGCCGCCGCTATCGTCCTGATTTTATGTGGCGGCGCCTCAGGCTTATCCTCGAGGTCGACGGCCGTATCAAGTACACCGGGGCTTATCGGTCTTTTGACGAACAGCGGCAACAAGATCTCTTCCGGCAGCGCGAGTTAGAGAACGAGGGCTGGAAGGTCTTGCGAATCACCTATGAAGACCTCGCCCACCGCCCGCAGCACGTGGTTCGTCTGTTGCTACGGCACGGGGTGCGGCGACTAGATGCCGCTTAAAAAGTGCAAGTGCCTGTCACTTTTGCACAGGCACTTGCACTTTTCGGGGGCGGACGCGGGCTGGCGGGACGCTAGCCCAACTTCACTGCCCGGGCAGCTCGCCGCGGGCGAAGGCGTCCATCTTGCTTCTGACCAGGCGCAGTGCCAGGTAGCCCAGCTGCGCCAGGCAGAGCACGAACAGGGCCCAGCGAGCGGTCATGAGAAGAGAAGCAAGCCCGGTAGTGCCGCCCAGCGGGTCGGCGAGGGCAGAGTCAACGGCGAAACCACCGGCGATAAAGACCAGAGCGTAGGCCACCGGCAGAGTCAGCATGAGCCTGCCGACCAAGAGCTCAAACTTCGAAGCCCGCACCATATTCCACCAGGTGAAAGCAAAAATGAGGGGCAGAATCAGGCCCGTTGAGCGGTGGAGCACCTGGTAGGCCTGCAAGCCCTCTACACCCAGGCCCGCCGTTACAGTCTGTAGGTGCTGGGCATCGAAGCGCAGCATGAGTTCCGGGGCAGTCGCACCGGCAGCCGCCGATACCCCCGGCAGCAACATGAGGTAGTAGTAGAGCAAGAACAGGACGGTCACGACAAAGGCAACACCCAAGAAAATATAGGAGCCCCCGCCCTTCTCCGGTTGGGCGGCGAGTTCTGCCCGGCTGTAGTCGGTGACCACGCGCGGCCCTGCACCTTGGCTGCGAGGGGGCGCGGACGTCCGCCCCGCCTTGGCTGCTGACGGTGCGGGGGAGTGCGCTTGCGTGTTCTCGCCGTAGAGGCGTTTCTTCTGACCTTTTGAAAGACCCATGCTGTCTATCTTATCTGTCAGCTCAATCGGGTGTAGGCAGGTGCCCGCTCGCCTAAAATGGGGAGTTGACGGTTGATTTCTGGAAGGTTCTCTTATGTTTGATGACGACGATTTTATGCCCGCCCCTGCCCCCAAACGGTCAGCAGAACCTGAGGGCGATCCCTTCTTTGACGAACCTCCCTTCGATCCTTTCTACGACGCGGCCCCTCCGGCTGATGATTTTGTGCCCCCTGCCTACCAGGTGGGCGGGTTTATGCCTGATGTTGAGGACGCCCGCCCCGCTCCCAGCGTCAACCCCGAGACGCTGGTGGCAGGGCTGAATGAGCACCAGGCTGAAGCGGTGAAGCATGCCGGTAGCCCCCTGCTGATTGTGGCGGGTGCCGGGTCGGGTAAGACCCGCGTCCTGACTCACCGTATCGCCTACCTACTGGCAACAGGGCGCGCCCACCAGGGGCAGATTCTGGCGATTACCTTCACCAATAAAGCTGCCGCCGAGATGAGAGAGCGCATCACCGCCCTGGTGGGGCCGCGGGCGCAGAGCATGTGGATTTCAACCTTCCACTCCTTCTGCGTGCGCGTACTGCGCCGCGAGGCGAAAGCCCTGGGCCTCAAATCAACCTTCTCCATCTACGATTCGGCTGATTCCCAGCGCCTGCTGACGCTCATCATCAAGCAGATGAATCTCGATACCAAGAAGTTCACCGCTAAGGTTGTAGGTAACCGTATCTCTAACCTCAAGAACGAACTGGTCAGCGCCAAACAGTTCGCAGCTGAAACCAGCCCCACCGACCCCTGGGAAGGCGTGATTTCGAAGGTCTACACGGCCTACACCGAGCGCCTGCGGGCCGCTAACTCCCTGGACTTCGACGACCTCATCTTCGAAACCGTCAACCTTCTGAAGAACCACCCCCAGGTAGCCGAGTACTACCGCCGTCGCTTCCGCCATATTCTGGTGGACGAATACCAGGACACCAACCACGCCCAGTACCAGTTGGTGCGACAGCTGGTGGGGGGCGCGGCGTCCTTGCGCCCTGAGACCGGCTCCGTCGATAATGGCCCCTACCCCGACGCCTACCCGCCCGCTGAGCTGACGGTGGTGGGTGACTCTGACCAGTCCATCTATGCCTTCCGCGGGGCTGATATTCGCAATATCACCGACTTTGAGCAAGACTACCCGGCGGCCCGCACGATTCTGCTGGAGCAGAACTACCGCTCTACCCAGAACATCCTCTCGGCAGCCAACGCCGTGATTGAGCGCAACAAGGGCCGCCGCCCCAAGAAGCTCTGGACGGCCAGCGGCGACGGCGCCAAAATCACCGGCTACGTGGCAGAGTCCGAGCACGCTGAGGCCCGCTACATTGCCCAGGAAATTGACCGCCTGCGTGATGAGCACGGTACCGCCCCCGGCGATGTGGCTATCTTCTACCGCACCAATGCCCAGTCCCGCACCCTTGAAGAGATGCTCATGCGCGTGGGGCTGCCCTACCGCGTGGTCGGTGGTACCCGCTTCTACGAGCGCAAGGAAATCAAGGACGCCCTGGCCTACCTGCGCGTGCTGGTGAACCCCGATGACGACATCAACGTGCGCCGCGTGCTTAACGAGCCTAAGCGGGGTATCGGAGCTAAGTCCGAGAGCGTGGTGGCCGACCACGCCCGCGCTACCGGTATCTCCTTCATGGCTGCCCTGCGCCAGGGCAGCGAGGTGCCCGGTCTGGGAGCTGCCGCCGTGAAGAAGATGGCCGCTTTTGCCCAGATGATCGACGATCTCGCCCAGCTAGCTGCCACGGAGTCGGCAGCCACCTGCCTCGAAGCCGTACTGGAGCAGACCGGCTACCTGGCGGCCCTACGCGAGTCCAAGGATATTCAGGACGAATCCCGCGTGGAAAACCTCTCAGAGCTGGTGGACGCCGTGCGCGAGTTCGAAATCGACAACGCAGGTGCCACCCTGGAGGACTTCCTCGAACACGTTGCCCTGGTCGCTGACGCCGACCAGATCCCCAACAAGCCCAAGGCCGAGCAGGAGGGCGGACCGTCCGCCGCCCAGATTGCCGCAGAGGTGGCCGAAGCCCGCTCCCAGGGCGTCATTACCCTCATGACACTGCACACCGCTAAGGGCCTAGAATTCCCCGTGGTCTTCTTGACCGGTATGGAACACGGCCTCTTCCCCCACCAGCGAGCCCTCACCGACGACTCAGAAATGAGCGAGGAACGCCGCCTGGCCTACGTGGGTCTGACCCGCGCTATGGAACGGCTCTACCTCACTCGCGCTGAGAACCGCTCCATGTGGGGCCAGAGCCAATTCAACCCGCCCTCCCCCTTCCTCGAAGAGATCCCCGAGGAGCTCATTGACTGGAAGCGTACCGGCTCATCCTTCGGCGGCTATTCCGGCAGCGGTTATGGGGGAGCCTACGCGGGCGGACGCGGCGGCTGGGCTGGCAACCGCGGCGGCGGCTCAGCTAGCGGGTACGGGTCCTCTTACGGGTCTTCCACCTACTCCAGCCGCTTCGACGAACCAGCTGAGCGGCGGCGTCCTTCCGAACCAACTACCAGCGAAGTCAACGGCTCAGCTACCTACGGGCTCAAAGCAGCAGCCCGCCAGGTTTCCCGCGTGCAGCAGAACAAGGAAATCCCGGCGCTCGCGGTTGGTGACCGGGTTGAGCACACCAGTTTTGGTGAGGGCCGGGTGACAGCAGTTGAGGGTAGCGGTGATAAAACCGTGGCTAAGGTACGCTTCGCGAAAGAAGAGAAAAGGCTTCTGCTGCGCTACGCCCCGCTCACAAAGAAGACCGACTAAAATAAAAGTAGCCCGGCACCGCCCCGTGGTGCCGGGCTCTTTTCTGCCCGATTCACTCAAGGATGACCATGGATCACGACTCTAACCTTCCCTCTATCGCCGAAGAATTTGTGGAGGCAATGGATGAGGTGACCGATACCCGCGTGCAGCTTCAGGAGATTTCTGACCTCTTTCTCTTTCGCATCGAAATTGACCCCACAACCCCAGCTGCCCGCCGCATCGAAAAGGTGCTGGGCGCAGCTCTGCCGACCACCCGCGGGCAGGTAACGGGCGATGCAACCGCCCTGCACCTTCTCTACGGCACCCGTCAGGTGGTTGCCTGCCTCTACGTTGAGGAGGGCGTCTATCTGGTAGTGACCAGGGTGGACGCGGTCAAGCTGGGTCGGGCTCTTGCAGCCGCCCTGGGGCGCGACGAGGGGCTGGTACTTGATGTGTCGGTCAACCGAACCGTGCTGAATCTGAGCGGAGTAGCGGCGGCGGACGTCATCGATGAGGTCGTCCACTTTGACTTCCCGCCGGATTTCTTCGACCCGGGCATGGCCCTGTCCTGCACCGTGGCTGAGGCCCGTATCATGCTCTGGCGTATCGATGAGCTGGAGTACCTGATGGTGCCTCGTGCCTCCGATACAGCCCCCTTCCTGGTCAATATTTTGGATGCCTGCGAGAAGGTCAAATAGGCCCGGTCGGGGAGCGCCGGTCGTAACTGACAGGTTTGTTTCATTCAGAGGGAAATAAGTTCGCACCCCTGTAGGCAAGTACGCTAAAGTTTCTTTGTGGAGAAGCTTTGTGTGCTCCAGCTCTCGCAATGGGGCGGGCACCGAACTTCGTACATGTAAACGCCGGGAGCACCGCTTTCTGGCATGACTTCGACGAAGAAGGAACCCCTGTGGACCTGTTTGAATACCAGGCACGCGATCTCTTTGAGAAGCACGGCGTCCCCGTGCTCCAGGGCATCGTAGCTACCACCCCTGAAGAAGCAAAGGCAGCAGCTGAGAAGATCGGTGGCGTCACCGTAGTCAAGGCCCAGGTTAAGGTGGGCGGACGCGGTAAGGCCGGTGGCGTGAAAGTTGCCAAGACCGCTGATGAGGCTTACGAGTACGCCCAGCAGATTCTGGGCATGGACATCAAGGGCCATACCGTCCACCGCGTAATGATTGCCCAGGGCGCAGACATCGCTGAAGAGTACTACTTCTCCATGCTGCTTGACCGCGCTAACCGCTCCTACCTGGCCATGTGCTCCGTTGAAGGTGGCATGGACATTGAGACCCTGGCTGCAGAGCGCCCCGAGGCCCTGGCCAAGGTTGAGGTCAACCCCATGGAGGGCATCACCGCTGAGAAGGCTGCCGAGATTGTTGAGGCTGCTGGCTTTGCTGAGGACGTGCGCGAGGACGTCGCCGCTGTGCTGGTCAAGCTGGGCGAGGTCTACAAGAAGGAAGATGCCACCCTGGTTGAGGTCAACCCGCTGGTCAAGACCGGCGACGGTAAGATCCTGGCCCTGGACGGCAAGGTCTCCCTGGACGATAACGCCGAGTTCCGTCAGCCCGAGCACGAGGCCCTGGTCGATAAGTCAGCCGAGAACCCCCTGGAAGCTAAGGCCAAGGAAAACGACCTCAACTACGTCAAGCTGGACGGCGAGGTTGGCATCATCGGTAACGGTGCAGGCCTGGTCATGTCTACCCTGGACGTTGTTGCCTACGCCGGTGAAAACCACGGCAATGTCAAGCCCGCTAACTTCCTCGACATCGGTGGCGGTGCTTCTGCTGAGGTCATGGCAGCTGGCCTGGATATCATCCTCAACGACGAGCAGGTCAAGTCTGTTTTCGTTAACGTCTTCGGTGGTATCACCTCCTGCGACGCCGTTGCTAACGGTATCGTCAAGGCCCTGGAAATCCTCGGTGATAAGGCAACTAAGCCCCTGGTTGTCCGCCTCGACGGCAACAACGTTGAAGAGGGCCGTCGCATTCTCACCGAAGCCAACCATCCCCTGGTCCACCAGGCAGAGACCATGGACTCCGGTGCCGATAAGGCTGCCGAGCTGGCCCACACCGCCTAAATCACCGCTGATTATTACTAGAAGGTTTTTACAATGTCTATCTTTTTGAACAAGGACTCCAAGGTCATCGTTCAGGGCATCACCGGCGGTGAAGGCACCAAGCACACCGCCCGCATGCTCGCAGCTGGCACCCAGGTCGTCGGTGGCGTCAATGCCCGCAAGGCTGGCACCACTGTCTCCCACAAGGACGCCTCCGGTAACGACGTTGAGCTGAACGTCTACGGCTCCGTTGCTGAAGCCGTCAAGGAGACCGGCGCAGATGTCTCCATCGTCTTCGTCCCCCCGGCCTTCACCAAGGACGCTGTTATCGAAGCAATCGACGCTGAGGTGCCCCTGGTCGTCGTTATTACCGAGGGCGTGCCCGTCGGTGATACCGCTGAGTTCTGGGCCTACGCTAAGAGCAAGGTTGGCGCTGACGGCAAGCAGATTACCCGCATCATCGGCCCCAACTGCCCCGGCATCATCACCCCCGGCGAATCCCTGGTCGGTATTACCCCCGCCAACATCACCGGTAAGGGCAAGATTGGTTTGGTCTCCAAGTCAGGTACCCTGACCTACCAGATGATGTTTGAGCTGCGCGATATCGGCTTCACCACCGCTATCGGTATCGGCGGTGACCCCATCATCGGCACCACCCATATTGATGCTCTCGAAGCTTTCGAGGCTGATCCCGAGACCGAGGCTATCGTGATGATTGGTGAGATTGGTGGTGACGCTGAAGAGCGCGCTGCTGAGTTTATCAAGGCTAACGTCACCAAGCCCGTTGTTGGCTACGTTGCCGGCTTTACCGCCCCCGAGGGTAAGACCATGGGCCATGCCGGTGCGATTGTATCCGGTTCATCTGGCACTGCCCAGGCCAAGAAGGAAGCCCTGGAAGCCGCTGGCGTCAAGGTTGGTAAGACTCCGTCAGAGGCTGCCCAGCTGATGCGCGAGATTTTCGCTAACAAGTAAGCTAGTTCCCCTAGCCGGTAGGACGCCGGTGGTCACGCAGGTGCGTGACCACCGGCGTCCTTGTTTATCTGCGAGGTAATGCCACACACCCGGACTTCGTATTTCTGATGGTGAACCGGCCAAGAGATATGCAGGAAGGGGCCCTGACCAGCTTGCTGGTCAGGGCCCCTATTCTGCCGGGCAGACAGACTAGTTAGATGAAGTGCCGGTTGAGCAGACGTTCAGCGTGTTGAGCAGACGTTCAGCGTGGTAGGGCCACCGATAACGAAGTCCTGAGCGCCGGTACGATTGCTGCCGTTAGCCCAGGTAAGGGTAATGGTATCGACGGGCTTGGGGAAGCTCAGAGTGACGTTGCCTGCAGATGACCTGGGGTCCAGTGAGTTTCGATTAGCTGTGAAAGTTGTGGTGGTGGCGTTAGCTGAGATGGTGGCTCCGCCTGAGGCGATAGGAGCAGAGGTCGCGACACCCTTAAGAGAAGAACTTGCAGTGAAGACATCCTGCCAGGGGCCACCGGAAGCGGTGGAACCCTGGTCGACGTCTCCGATAGTGAAAGTGAAACCTGTAACGGGAGCTGAGAAACTCATAGTGATGGTGGACTTCTGGTTACCGCCAGTGTAACCGTTGGTGCCGCTCCGCAAACTCTGGAAGAAAAGATAATTTGACAAGCCTGAGTAGCTAGACCAAGTAACGGTGCCCGCTACGTTTTTATTAGTGATGAGATTCTGAGAGTTTGAGAGGGATGGTCCGGTTGAAGAGACATGGGTGATGGTAAGAACCGCCTTGCCGTCATTAGTGGTAACGGAGCCTGAGTGCCTGGTGCTACCCTGGGCAGTGACGGGAGTATTTCGAACGAAATTAGCCCAGTTGATGCTGGTAGTAGGCGAGGTGCTAGAACACACATCGGAAGGGCTAGCTGCGTAAGCAGGGATAGCAGAGGTAGAGATAACGACGGGAGCTGCCCAGGCAGCACCCTTGGCTAGGTTGCGACGTGAAACGTTGTTCATTGTTTTCCTTTGCTAAAGGGCTAGGTTAAGTGATCAATGCGAGACCATTTTGGCGAGTGACTCCAGCATGCACACTGGGAGACAAAGCCGTTAGAGGGTTTGAAGATATGGAAAAGCCAAAGAGTTCACTAAGGCTACTAAAATATCCCAAAAATCTAGGTTGAAAACATATTAGCAGAAATGTGCTGATTCCCGAGACAGTTTAACTGGGGGAATCCATGTGATTAAGGCGTCAGGTGCTAGAAAATGCTTTTTTGGGGTGTGGCTGTGTGCGGGGGTGACCATCTCTGGAGCATGTGTTGGGGTGCCGGATATCAGTAAGTGCTTATTACAACGCCTTCGTCCCCTCTTGTGTGGGGGGGGGCGTCTAGAGGTTATCGCTGGACTCTGTGTAATAAGGGCGCCCCACCAAATAGCGGTGGGCGCCCTTTGTATATGGGTTCAAGGTAGGCCTATGATCCCGATATAGAACGGTGGGTGAGTGTCTGGCCGTTTGAGAGGGTAATCGTAATCAGGGTTTCACCTTTGTAAGTGCTATTCACGTTATTGGAGCTGGCTGGGGGAACTACACCGCTGTACACAATGGGGAAGCGCCCTGATGGTCCTGTGGTGAAATTGCGGCAATCAGAGGATGTAGAAGAAGTTGAATAGTGACCATCAGTATTAGCGCCCGTGCTGGGGTCCCAGGTCATAATGAGGTTCCAAGATTGTTCAGTTGCGCCCGAAGGGTAAGTATGGTTCACCAAGTTTTGAGTGCTTTGCACTATAAGTACAAAGGGTGCGTAAGGGTTGGTAACCCTGGGGTGGCATCAACGGTCATTCGTTTAGTCCTAGGTACCAAATGGGTTTTCGTGACGTCGGTGGTCCAGGGGATTTGGCTCGTTGATGTGTTTCTAACTGCGCAAGAAGAGTACTGGGCGGAGGTGTTACCAATCCAGAAAATACCGGGTCCAGAAGATTTCTGGTCTATGCAGTTAGAGGTCCAGACCTCGTATTTAATACTGGTGACGGTGATATTGGCTGGTAAATCCGTGATGAAGAATTGGCCACCCAGAGTCAAGGTCTGGGTTGTGCTTGTGACACCTTCTTGCCGCGTACCCCCAGTCGTATATTCGGCCCCACCGCTAAATCGGGTAGTTGTAATGCACCGTGTGAGGCCGTATAAGCGGGGATAGTGGCGCTGGAGATAACGGCAGGCGCTGCCCAGGCTGCCCCCTTCACCAAGGTTCTGCGGTTGGGTTAGAGAACTTTTTGATGATGTGACATGGTAAACCTTCTGTGAAATATGCGCGGTAAAACCCTGCAAGTCTAGGTATTTCTGACATGCAGGGTTTAATAACTTGCCATGTCCTGACAGGTGTTTCTGGGCAGATGGTTGTGTGTCTATCTAGAGAACCACTGTATTGAATGCCAACCCTAGTAGATAAGTAGCTAGGGCCGCCCCGTAACCGATCGCTAGCTGGCGCAGGCCGCGTTTGAAGGGGGAGGCTCCCGAAAGAAGACCCACCACACCACCGGTGACCATCAGCGCAAAGCCCACTAGCAGCATGGCAACCAGCATGGCTGCACCGCCCGACATGCCAAAAATATAGGGAAGAATCGGGATCAATGCGCCGGATGCAAAGAAGCAGAAACTGGAGGCCGCAGCCCCCACATCGCTGCCGAGTGCGCCGTGGGCGTCCTCAACCTCTTCGCCCTCAATATCATTGCGGAAGGAGAGTGAGGGATCGCAGTCGCAGGTGAAATAGCCGAAGCGCTCCATGGCACGGTGGCGGGCAGCTTCCTCGCTCATGCCTCGAGCCTTGTAAATCAGTTCTAGTTCATTCTGGTTAATATCGAGCTGGTGGGCAACGTTGAGGGTGACCTGAGTTGGGCGAGAAGCGTCCAGGAGTTCACGCTGGGAGCGCACAGAAACGAACTCGCCCGCTGCCATGGAGAGGGCGCCAGCCAGTAGGCCTGCGACGCCTGAAAGAAGCACCATAGAGCTGCTGACGCCAGAAGCCCCCACGCCCATGATGAGAGCAGCATTCGATACTAGACCATCATTTGCGCCAAAGACGGCGGCGCGGAAGTTGCCCGAGAGTTTTTCACGGCCAGAGGTAGACAGTGCTCGAATAATCTCTTCGTGAATTGCTTCATCGGCGGCCATGGCTTCAGTGGCGTCGGGGTCCTCCGCGTAAGGTGAGCGGCCCTCGGCACGCTGGGCTAGGGCGAGCACAAAAACTGACCCAAAGTTCTTAGCAAGAAGTTGCAGGAATCTGGCGGAGATAGACGGCTTGGGTTCGGGGTAAGCGTGCTCGCCTAACAGTTCCCGCCAGTGATTTTGGTGGCGCTCCTCAGCCTGAGCAACCTCCCGGAGAATCTCTGCTTCTTTTCCTTCGGCACGCTCTGCCAGGGCGGCATAGATGCGAGCTTCTGAGATTTCTTCAGCCAGGTAGCGGCGCCAGCGGCGAATCTGGGCGCAACTGGGGAAGGTGCGTGAAGGTGAAGGTTGAGAACTGGTCGTAGGCATGGTGAAAGAGTTTCGCTTGGCCGATGCGGGTCTAACCCTATATTTTAGCATTCTGGTTCTGACTGTTCGTGCCTCAGAGATATCTCCTAGCAGTCAAGCCTACTTATGAAATGAATCCCATTTTTCATGGTGGTGACGCAAAGTTTACTTATCGATATGCTGTTGAAATCGCTACTTGACTAGTAAAAATTTTCGTGATTTTGAGCATGGCGGTAGTGATGCTGCGTCACCTAAACCGTGATTATTGGGGTTGTCGGTAGCTCATGAATGAAAGTGTACGTGCTATAAATAGAGGGTATGCACTATCTTCTAGAGTGATCTAGAGTGATATTGTGTCTCATGCTTAAAATTCTTGATTAGTTGATCATGTATCTAAAGGAAAAATTATGACCGAAAATGTAGGGGTTGTTGAGTCAGGCGCTAACGCGCCTCGGGGTATCGCACGCGGCTCTCTCCGCCAGATTATTGCCCAAGATGCCCGTCTTGAGGCAGGTAGTAACATCTCATGGCGAAGCATCTTTGCTGGTCTAGTTACCTTCATCGCTCTCTCTGCACTCTTCTCTCTTGTGGGAACTGCGGTGGGGCTTGGAGGTACCGACCTGACTGCTGAAAACCCAACGGAAGGTGTCGGAACTGGTCTGATAATCTGGACTATTTTTTCTTTGGCTGTTTCTCTTGGCGTGGCGGGCTTTATTGCTGGTTTGACCGCTAACAAGGCGGGCTTGATTCACGGGTTCCTTACGTGGGCACTGGGTGTTATTGCCATTGTGGTTCTAGCTGTGAGCGCAGTATCTTCTGCATTTGGGGCGCTGGGTAACATGCTTGGTGCGGCTGGCGGTGCTGTTTCAAGTGCGTCATCGGCGGCGGCTCAGGCTGTTTCGAATATCAATACCGACCGAATTGATGTTGATGCCGAGGGTGTCTCTGTTGATGTGCGTCAGGCGCTTGCTAATAGCTCCATTGAGCAGCTGCACCCCGACTATCTCCAGGCCCAAGTTGATGAAACCGTTGCTGACCTGCAGGTAGCTGCTCAGCGAATCATTGTAGACGGTGAAGATTCTTCTGTTGTTGCAGAGGATGTTCGTGCAAACATTGAAGATCGTATTGCATCAATCACTGAGCAGATCGACGAGGATGCTCTGGCTCGTGAAATTGAAGCTAACACTAACCTCACCGCAGCTCAATCGCGATCGGCTGCTAACAATATCGTGACCTCATATGAAGAGGGCGTACAGAAGGCTGAGGAAACCCTGAATAACCTGGCAAACAATGCTCAAGAAACCTTTGATCAGGCTGTTGTTGTAGCAAACGATGCTATGAACAACACCGCTAAGTACTCCCTGTACACTTTCTGTGGTCTCATTTTGGCTATGATCATCACCGCCCTGGGTGGTCTGCTTGGTGCCCGCACTGGCCGCTCTGCTGAAAAAATCTAATCATCAGCGGGTTGCATAACCAGTCTCATTGATTGCATCAAGGTTCACGCTCCACCATCTGTGGCGCGTGAACCTTTATGTTAAATGGGTTTATGTGGTTTGACTGCCTGAAATATCTAGCCAGAGTGTGGTCAGGTAAGGCTTAACTAAGACAGAAATAAGGTGTTCCAGCAGGTCAAACAAGGTTTTGCTTATTATGAATTAATCATAATAATGCTTGAAAACGCTGTTGAGAGTGCGTAGGCTAGAAGTACAGCAAGCCAGCCGGAGCTTTGAAAAATACCGGTCATCACTTTCGAAAGGAAGTCTCACTCATGAGCAAGTACGCATCATTTACCGTTCCTGGCCTCACCGAAGAGTCAGGTCACCACGTAGCCGACGTCCTGCAGCTTCGCCTGCACGCCCTGAACGACCTGCACCTGGTCCTCAAGCACGCTCACTGGAATGTCGTTGGCCCCAACTTCATCGCCGTTCACGAAATGCTCGACCCCCAGGTTGATCTGGTTCGTGGCTTCGTTGACGCTATTGCTGAGCGTATGGCCACCATGGGTGTAGCTCCCAATGGCCTCTCTGGCGACCTGGTAAAAAAGCGCACCTGGGCTGAATACGATGTTGACCGTGCTGATGCACTGACTCACATTCGCGCTCTGAATGAGGTCTACAACGTGGTTGTTGAAGACCACCGTGCTGCCATCGCTAAGGTGGGCGACATCGATCCCATCACCGAGGATTTGCTCATCGGTCAGACCGCTGAACTGGAACTCTTCCAGTGGTTCCTGCGCGGTCACCTTGAAGATGGTCAGGGCAACCTTAAGTAAGCTCCACCCATACGTGAACCACACGGTAAAGGCGGGTCTATCACACACGATAGACCCGCCTTTACTGATGCAGTTGTGTCCTTTACCCCTCAATCAAAGCCCTGATTTTTTCTAGGCTAAGTTCTGTGTGAGTGTAGCGGGCGTGCCCCAGATGGTCTGGAACCTCGGTCAGGCCCGGTACCACAACCACCTTCATGCCTGCTGCCATAGCGCTCTGGGCGCCAGAAGCAGAGTCCTCCACCGCAACACAGTTAGCTGGGTCTACCCCCAGGTTGCGTGCTGCCATGAGGTAGGGGTCGGGGTCAGGCTTAGCGTGAGTAACCTGCTCATCGGTTACCAGGGTTTTAAAGAGACCCTCCGGTGCCAGCTTGGCGGTGTTGGCAGCTACCTCGGTCGTAGCGTTGGTGACAATGCCGGCGGGGACGCCTGCCTCAGCTACCTGCGCCAGGAGCGCCTCGATGCCGGGTAGGAGCTCAACCCGGGCGTCCTTAAGCAGCACCGACATCTTCGCCTTGAGCCGGTCGTAGAGTTCATCGGTGGGAGCATCTGCACCCAGCTCCTGCATTCGGGCAAAAGTGACTGCAGCAGGCTTACCCAGGGCCATGAGCGTATCCTGCTCAGTCCAGTTGGCACCGAACTCGGCAGCTAGGGTAGTTTTTGCCTCGGCCCACAGGGGTTCGGTATCTACGAGGGTTCCGTCGTGGTCAAAGAAAATAGCTTTAAGTCTGCTCATATACACCACCCTACCCGTCCTGGGGGAGGTTTGTCCGGTTAGGATAGGTGAGTGAACCAAGAGCGCCCCCATACCACTACAGACCAGTTGCCCACCCACCCGCGTCTACGGCGGCAGCCAAGCCCCGTGCGCCGGGTGCTTGCCTATCTGTTGGTGCCCATGGCTTTTATTTCTGCTGCCTGGATTACTGCCGGGCGCGCCCTTTTTGGCGCCGGGGGAGAGCTGGTGCCCATTTATGCGATTTCATTTGGGCCTGCCCTACTGATTATCCTGTTGGTCGCTGCCCTGTTTTCTTTCAAAGAAATGGGTGTGCAAGAAAAGGGAGTGCGGGCTGGCTTGCCGCCCGTCACCGCGCTCGTGGTAGCATCTACCTGGGTACTGGCCGGATTCTTCGGTATGGTGGCTCCTGACCGTCTTGAGGGGCAGAACATTTCAGCTGCCGCTGCCCTGCTGGGCTCCGACGTTATCGGCCTCTCCGCTGCCTTTGGTAATACCAGCGGGATTTTGACCTTCTCGTTCGCTATTGCCACCCTGCTACTTGCTATCAGTGACTACCGAAAAGCCCGAGCCCTGACGCGAGGGCTCGATGATGCCACTCGGGAGCAGCTAGAGCGTGAAGAATCGATGTACGACTTTCTTGACTAGCCCTGGGCAGATGCTGAAGGGAAGTCTTACAGATTAACCTGCTCGAGCCAGCCCTTGAGTACATCGGTTGCAGCTGTAGTCAGCTTTTCTGCGTAGAGGGAGGCCTCGCGGCGGATGACCGCAACGTCCTGCTCTGAAGCCCTGATGTAGTCGGCATAAGCAATGAGCCACTGCTCAATATGGCGGGGGTTGACTTCAAGGTGGAACTGGAGCGCCAGAGCGTAGGGTCGCCCTGCCTCGTCCTTGAGGGCAAAGGCTTGGTTCTCGCACATCTGGGTGCGGGCCAGGCTTGAGGTGCCCTTGGGTAGGGTGAAGGCATCTCCGTGCCAGTGGAGGACGGGGGTGTTGCCGAGCGGTGCAAGTACTGATTCTTGCCCGGCTTCGGTAAGTTCTACCGGGGAGTAGCCCAGCTCGATTTCGCCGGTGGGGTCAACCTGCGCGCCCGCTGCCAGGGCAATCTGCTGGGCGCCTAGACAAATGCCCAGGACGGGCTTCTGAGCGGAGATGCGCGCCTTGATGAGTTCTACTTCTTCAAAGAGGAAGGGGTAGTCCTGGGTGTCGTTCACGCTAATGGGGGCGCCCAGAATGATTAGCAAATCTGCCTCGCGCACCTCGGGGGTGTTGAGGGCGTCAATACCGGCATCGCGATATTCGACGCTAAAACCTCGCTTGGTGAGTAAATCTTCAAAGATGCCAAGATCTTCAAAGGCGACATGGCGGACGGCGTAGGCGGTGCGGGGCATGGTTCTCCTTGGGTGAGTGACTGCTATCCAGTGTAAAGGTGATGTGGTGGGCTGAGAAAGATGGCGGACGTGCGTGCCCGCCGTGCGAGACACCTGTAGGTTTGGGGTAGATAGGGGCGGAAAGAAAATTGCCCCTCAGATATCTAGTGCAAGATAGTTGAGTGTAGTAGACTCAAGTTAAAGCTGAGTGGAGTACACTCAAGTATGAACAAACTACCTACGCAAAAGGTAAAGGAGAACAATGAACGCACAATTTACAACCAAGAGCCAAGAAGCGCTCTCGGCAGCCAACATGAATGCCCAAACCGCGGGCAACCCCACCCTAGACACCTCCCACCTGCTCAAGGCCCTCATGAACCAGCGAGAGGGAGTGGCAGTGGCCGTCCTTAAAACCGCAGGTCTCGACGTTGACGCCATCTCCCTGGCAGCCTCCACCGAGATTTCAAAACTGCCCAAGGTGCAGGGCGCCTCAGCCGCCCAGGCCCAGCCGAGCCGCGCCGTCCTGACCGCCATCCAAACTGCCCAAGCCAAGGCAGCCCAGTTCGGGGACACCTACATCTCCACCGAGATACTGCTGCTGGCGCTCGCAGCGGGGGATGACGCCACCGCCCGCGCCCTGCAGCAGGCCGGGGCCACCGAAAAGACCATTGAAGACACCATTCCAACCGTGAGAGGAGACCGCACCGTGACCACCCCCGACCCCGAAGGTACCTTCGGTGCCCTAGAACAGTACGGCACCGACCTGACCGCCGTTGCCCGTGAAGGCAAGCTTGACCCCGTCATTGGGCGAGACAGCGAAATCCGCCGCGTCATCCAGGTGCTCTCCCGCCGCACCAAGAACAACCCTGTGCTCATTGGCGAACCCGGCGTCGGTAAAACCGCCGTCGTTGAGGGCCTGGCCCAGCGCATGGTTTCCGGCGACGTGCCCGAATCTCTGCGCGGCAAGACCCTAATCTCCCTCGACCTGGGTGCCATGGTTGCCGGTGCCAAGTACCGCGGCGAGTTCGAAGAGCGCCTCAAGGCCGTGCTGGAAGACATCAAGAAGTCCGAGGGGCAAATCGTCACCTTCATCGACGAAATCCACACCGTCGTTGGAGCAGGTGCCTCCGAAGGCTCTATGGACGCCGGCAACATGCTTAAGCCTATGCTGGCCCGCGGCGAGCTGCGCCTGATCGGTGCAACCACCCTCGACGAATACCGCGAAAACATCGAAAAGGACGCTGCCCTGGAGCGCCGCTTCCAGCAGGTCTACGTGGGTGAACCCAGCGTCGATGACACCATCGGTATTCTGCGTGGCCTCAAGGAACGCTACGAGGCCCACCACAAGGTTGCTATCGCAGACTCCGCCCTGGTGGCTGCCGCCAATCTGTCGAACCGCTACATCCCCTCGCGTCAGCTGCCCGACAAGGCCATCGACCTGATCGACGAGGCCGCCTCCCGCCTGCGCATGGAAATCGACTCGGCCCCCGAAGAAATCGACGCCCTGCGCCGCGCCGTTGACCGCCTGACCATGGAAGAACTGGCCCTGGCCAACGAGACCGACCCGGCCTCCGTCGAGCGCCTTGAAGCCCTGCGGGCAGATATGGCCGACAAGAAGGAAGAGCTGGACGCCCTCAACGCCCGTTGGGAAGCTGAAAAGGCAGGTCTCAACCGCGTCGGCGACCTCAAAACCCAGATCGACGAGCTGCGTTCCAAGGCAGAAGTCGCCCAGCGCGAAGGCAACCTGGCCGAAGCCTCCCGCATGCTCTACGGCGAAATCCCCGCCCTCGAAGCCGAACTGGCCGCCGCTCAGCAGGCTGAGAACACCGCGTCCGAAGAGTCCATGGTCTCTGAGGAAGTGACCGCCGACGATATCGCCGAGGTGATCTCATCCTGGACCGGTATCCCCGCCGGGCGCATGCTCCAGGGCGAATCGGAAAAGCTCCTGCATATGGAAGACGAACTGGGCAAGCGCCTTATCGGCCAGCGCCAGGCAGTTGCCGCCGTCGCCGACGCCGTCCGCCGCTCCCGTGCCGGAATCTCCGACCCCGACCGTCCTATCGGCTCCTTCCTCTTCCTGGGCCCCACCGGCGTCGGTAAAACCGAGCTCGCCAAGGCCCTGGCCGAGTTCCAGTTCGACGACGAACGTGCCCTGGTACGTATCGACATGAGCGAATACGCCGAAAAGCACGCCGTCGCCCGCCTGGTCGGTGCCCCTCCCGGGTACGTCGGCTACGAAGAGGGCGGCCAGCTCACCGAAGCTGTACGCCGCCGCCCCTACTCGGTCGTGCTCCTCGACGAGGTTGAAAAGGCCCACCCCGAGGTCTTCGACATCCTGCTCCAGGTGCTCGACGACGGACGCCTAACCGACGGGCAGGGACGCACCGTGGACTTCCGCAACGTCATCCTGATCCTGACCTCCAACCTGGGCTCCCAGTTCCTGATTGACCAGAACCTCGATGACGAAGCCCGCAAGAGCGCCGTCATGACCACCGTCAACGCCAGCTTCAAGCCGGAATTCCTCAACCGCCTGGACGAGGTCATCATGTTCGAGCCCCTCTCAGCCGATGACCTGGCCTCCATCGTGGGTCTGCAAATCGCATCCATGGCCCGCCGACTGGAAGACCGCCGCCTGACCCTGGACGTCACCGACGCCGCCACCGAGTGGCTGGGACTTGCCGGCTACGACCCGGCCTACGGCGCCCGTCCGCTCCGCCGCCTCGTGCAGCGCGAAATCGGCGACCGCCTCGCCAAGGGAATCCTGGCCGGTGCCATCAAGGACGGCGACACCGTGCGCGTGGACGTCAACCCCGACGTCGCCGTGGACGGGCTGGTCGTCACCGCCGAGTAAAAGTGGAAACAAGAGCTATGGGATGTGCCTGAGCCGGCAGACCCTCTCACGTCTCGCCCTGGAGGGCTCGCCGTGATTCACGCCAGCCCCGAGCCAGCCGGCTCAGGCACATCCCTACGCTCTGTCAAACCAGCGCACTCCGTCGAGCCAGTAGCTTCGCTGTGAGTCTGCTTCACCCGCGCTAGATTCTCTTAGATGAAATCTTTTACCCAGCGGCGTACCTCTGCAAGGGTGGTCGCGTCGACGGCACCAATGCGGGCGGTGAGGCGGCGCCGGGAGATAGTGCGTACCTGCTCGGTCATGGCCCAGGAGTCCTTGCCGAGCCCGCAGTTAGGTGGCACGAGAACATGGTTACTCCAGCCTCGATTCTGGGAGGTCAGGGGCACAGCAACAGCAAGAGTATCAACCAGCCTGTTATAGAAGGGGTTGCTGATGATCAAGACGGGGCGGCGGCCGGACTGCTCCCTGCCGACCGTGGCGTCAGGCTTAGCCCACCACAGTTCACCTTCCTGAATCTCTAGCTCCATGCGTCACTCTGCCATTCTTCGGCTTCTCGGTGATAAGAGGCATCGGGCGGGCTTTTCTTCAAATCCCGGGCGAGCTGTTCAAAGCGCATAGCGCGTTCCTCTTCATCAAGGAGCGCCATGAGGTGCTCGTTGAGGGTATGACCGTAGGCTTTAGCGTGAGTTTTAAGGCGGTCGCGCACTTCCTGGGTTACTCGAATCGTTGTGGCACTCATACATTAAGTATGAGTTATTACGGGTGAAAGTGTCGAGGGTGGGTAAGCCCCACAAACATGGCACTGCATGACCCTATTGTTTCTCTCTTGACCCTACAGATTATCTCGGGGTCAAGAGAGAAGCGATAGGGTCTTTGTCTTTTAAACTAGAAGAGTGAACCAGCCCCAGCCCGCACCCACCCCGATCGATACCCGCTTTGCCGGGGCGTCCGCGTCCATCACCGCGCACGCCGATATCGCCGCCACCCATGCGGCAGCCCTGCGCTCCATCGACCGGGTGGTAGCCGAAATGGCCCAGCCCACCGACCCGCAGGTAGCGGCGGACGGCGTCCGGCAGCTCCTGCACGACGGGCAGGTTCTGGTGCTCACAGGGGCAGGAATCTCCACAGGCTCAGGGATCCCCGACTACCGCGGCCCCGCCGGGTCCCTGCGCAACCACCGGCCCATGACCTACCAGGAATTCCGCTTCGACGAGGTGGCGCGGCAGCGCTACTGGGCCCGTTCCTTCGTGGGCTGGCGGCAGATGAACCGGGCGCGCCCCAACACCGCCCACTACCTGCTGGCAGAGCTGGAAGCCCGCGGGCACCTGGCCGGGCTCATTACCCAAAACGTCGATGGCCTGCACACCGCCGCCGGCTCACAGAAGGTCCTGACCCTGCACGGGGACCTCTCCCGCATCGAGTGCCTAGATTGCGGCGCGGACGAGGGCCGCACCTCCCTCGATACCCGTATCGAGGCCGCCAACCCCGGCTACCTTGAACGCCTTTCCAGTACCACCTTGCAGGTTAACCCCGACGGCGACGCCGAGATCGATACCCGTTTTATTCAAGATTTTCAGATGGTCGGCTGCTTGGCCTGCGGCTCGACCAAGCTCAAACCCGCCGTCGTTTACTTCGGTGAACCCGTTCCACCTGCCCGCAAGCAGGCCGTGAAAGAACTGGGGGAGCGGGCGCGCTCCCTGCTGGTGCTCGGCTCATCTCTGGCCGTGATGAGCTCCTACAAAATCGCCCTCGATTTCGCCCGCGCGGGCAAGCCCATCGCCGTCATCAACCAGGGCCCGGGCCGGGCGGACGCGCGTGCCACCTACCTCTGGCGCGCCGACGTCACCGACGCCCTTTATGCCGTTACAGCCCCGCACGAAGGCATCTAAAACTTTTTCTTCTGTGAGTTTCACCAGGTCAAAGGCACTAAAGGGGATGTCTGTAGGTGCTCATAAGTGAAGGCTAAGTACAACACAGGCTAAACACAGACTCTGGGAGAACACTGGTTATCAAGCAAAACAAGACCAGATACACCCCTCGGAGAACTCCCGTGAACACCATCATCACAGCAGCCGCCCTTGACCTCGTCGCCATCCTAATTCTGTGCGGCATGTATGTGGCCCGCCACCGCCGCCGCGACCTCGTGGTCTCCTACATCATTATCAACGTGGGCGTCTTCGCCGTCACCGTCGCCCTGGCTAACGCCGACGCCACCAGCGCGGGCATGGGTATGGGCCTCTTCGGCGTACTGTCCATCATCCGCCTGCGCTCCACCGAGCTCGACCAGCGCGAAGTCGCCTACTACTTCGCAGCGCTCGCCCTCGGCCTGCTCATGGGTATCGGCCTCGAACCCATCGGCCTGGCTCTCGGCCTCTCAGCCCTGCTACTGGCCATCATGTTCGTGGTTGACCACTCCAAGCTCATGACCACCCTGCGCAGCCAGACCATCATTGTCGACCGCGCCATCAGCGACGAAGAAGAACTCAAGGCCTACCTCTCAACCCAGCTGGGCTACAGCATCGAGAACGCTACCATCGCCGAGCTTGACCTCATCAACGACAAGACCATCGCCAACATCCGCTACACCGTGGGAGATTCCAAGAAGACTCTGCCCGCCACCGGCTCCCTCACCAGCGTGCGCTAGGGGTCAGTGAGCGAGCAGGACGCCCGCACCCGCTTTACTTGCCAGGGGCAAGAAAGTCGGGGCGGGCATCCTTATTTTTACCTTTTGACAAGGGGAAATAAAAAAGTTTGGCATGCATAAGTTCAAGCTAAGTTCACCACAGCTTAAACATAGCTTCGCCCACCAGACTGTTAACAACAGCCCGAACAGAGCACGACAGAAAGACCGCCATGACTGCTACAGCCTTCACCCAGAACACCGCCACCCTGGTCCCGGCCCACTGGCCCGGCATCAGCCTGGACGAACTGAACGCCAAAGCAGCCATGCAGACCCGCGTCGACCGCAAGTACATCGTCGACGGCCTCTACGCCGCAGCGGTACTTTCCAACCTGCCCGCCGATGCGTCCGTACTCGAAATCAACGGCGAACGCGACTTCGCCTACGACTCGGTCTACTTCGACACCGAAAACCTAGACTCCTACAAGCTGGCCGCCACCGGCCGCCGCAACCGCTACAAGATCCGCACCCGCTCCTACGTAGACACCGGCGAAACCTTCCTAGAAGTCAAGACCGAGGGCGCCCGGGCAGTCACCGTCAAGGAACGCATCCCCTACCCCGCCGCAGACCGGGCCTACCTCAACGCCGCAGGCCGCGACTACGTCGAAGAATCCCTGCGCGGCCTCATCGACGCCCCGGCCACCGCCTTTGAACCCATCCTGACCACCGCCTACCGCCGCACCACCGTGCTGCTACCGGCGTCCGAACACAACCCGGTCGACTCCCGCATGACCATCGACACCCACCTGACCTGGACCCCCATGAGCGAACGAGCCTTAGGGCCCCACTCCCAGTACGAGGTCGGCACCGACTACACCGCAGCCGGCATGGTCATCATCGAAACCAAGTCAGGCTCAGCCCCCTCGGTAGCAGACAAGCACCTGTGGCGGGCAGGCATCCGCCCCTCGAAGATTTCAAAGTTCGCCACCGGTATGGCAGCCCTCAACCCCGATCTGCCCTCCAACAAGTGGAACCGAACCATCGCCCGCAACATGTACCTGCAGCCGGTCGAAGCCGAAGCCCGCTTCGCGGCCCTGGCCAGCTAAAACCAGCCAGCCCCACAAACTTTCCACAAACCAAGACCAGAAAACAAAGGAAAAATCCATGAAGATGCCCGCAACCCTCACCAAAGCCCTGACCTCCGTAGCCCTGGTCGGCACCCTGGCCCTGGCAGGTTGCTCCGCAGGAACCACCGCAAGCTCCAGCACTTCAACCACCACCACCTCATCAAGCTCAGCTGCGGCAACCGCTGTAGCCACTGCGTCCGGAGCCACTGTAGCCTCCGTGATCAGCTACGACACCCACTACGACGCAGACGACCTCACCTGGGACGCCTCAACCGAAGTCACCATCGACCTCTCCAACCCCACCGCCACCGACGGCGTCACCGTTGAAAACGGCGTCATCACCATCACCGCCGCCGGTAACTACCGCCTCACCGGCACCCTAGCTGACGGGCAGGTTGTGGTCGCCGCCGGTGACGAGGACGTCGTACGCCTGATCCTCGATAACGCCTCCATCACCAACAGCGACGGTGCCGCCATCGACGCCGAAAGTGCCAACGAAACCATCATCTACACCGAAGCCGGTACCACTAACACCGTCACCGACAGCTCCACCTACGCAGCCACCGGCGAAGAAGACCCCGACGCCGCCCTCTACGCCCGCACCGACCTTACCCTCGCCGGTGAAGGTACCCTGACCGTCACCGGTAACTACGGCGACGGCATCGCCAGCGGCGACGGTCTGACCATCGCAGGCGGAACCATCGAAGTCACCGCAACCGACGACGGTATCAAGGGCAAGGACTACGTCGACATTCTCGGTGGCACTATCGATGTCACCGCCACTAGCGACGGCATCAAGGCCACCAACGATACGGACGCCGAGCGCGGCTGGGTACGCCTGCTGGATGGCGCCGTCACCATCAGCGCAGGTGACGACGGCTTCAAGTCAGAACGCGAACTTGAAATCGCAGGCGGCACCCTGACCATCGAAGAATCGGTCGAAGCTATCGAGGGTCAGTACCTGACCATCAGCGGCGGAGTCACTAACGCCACCAGCTCCGATGACGGTATCAATGCCACCATTCCCTCCACCGACTCAACCTCAACCACCACCTCCGGCGGTGGCATGGACCAGGTCGTTGACGCGTCCATCTCCATCACCGGCGGCGAGCTCACCCTGAACGTCGAGGGCGACGGTATTGACTCCAACGGCACCGCGGAAATCTCAGGCGGCACCGTTGTCGTCAACGGCCCCTCCACCGGTGGCAACGGCGCAACTGACGCCGCGGGCGGGTTGACCATCATCGGCGGCACCCTGATTCAGGGCGACTCCGGCGACATGTTCGAGGGTATGGAGGGTGCCTACGCCCAGTTCTCTGCCAGCGTCTCAGCGGGTGACACCGTAACCGTTACTAACTCCAGTGGTGAGGTCGTAGCTGAATACACCTCAACCAAGACCATCTCCCAGGTGGTTGTAGCCGGTAGCTCCGTCACCGAGGGTGAAACCTACACCATCAGTGTCAACGGCTCAGAGGCCGATACCGCTACAGCAACCTCCGGTGCTGCCGCAGGTGGCATGGGTGGTATGGCACCCGGTGGCCGCCCCTAAAGCCCCATAAACTCAGCCGGCGATAACGACACTCGCAGCCTAGACCTTCGCCGGCTGCCCTACCGCTCCGCGTCACCTCTTTCTGGTCGGGTGACGCGGAGCTTCTCTTTGCCAGGAGGGGAGCTATGTGAAATAAAACGACCGTTCTCTATATTTTTGTGGTTTTTAGCAGTTTCTTACATCTCATGTGGCGAACAGGCAAGCAAAGACGCGTAAAAACATGTACCCTTAGATACAGAAAAGACTGAAAGTTTTTCTGGCACACCCCTGCGCGCACGCGGGTGGCCAGATACGAGCGATAAAGAGGGGGTCTCGCCATGGGGCGCGGCCGTCAGAAGGCTAAAGCAACTCGGCAGGCTCGGGAGATGAAGTACTTCAGCCCCGACACCGACTACACTGCACTCGAACGCGAACTGAGCAAGAGCACCAGCTCTCAGCCTAAGACGTCTGGTTATCAGTACGATGACGAGGACGACTACTCGGAATACGCAGATAAGTACGCCGACGATTATCAAGAGAAGTAACCCGCGTAGCACCACGCGGGTTCTTCCCGTCTCTTTTTCTAGCCCGCCACCGCCTGCCGGTGGCGGGCTTTTGTATGGGTGCGGGCGCAACATGTTGTGGCTACCGCCAAATGTGGCGGTGGCGTCGCCACATTTGGCGGTCAGCGCCACAGTTAGAGAAGGGTTAGCGGTGTAGGCGCGGACGCCCGTGCTCGGCTAGGCGCGTCGCGCAGAGTCGTCCGTCTTCGCGGCTCCTGGAGCAGCGCCGATACTTGCAAAGCTGTCAAGCCCTGTGGACGATTCTTAACACATAGCGAGGCCGCTACGACATACAGGCTGATAAGAGCAAAAAATAGCTGAAGTTATCCACAGATTCACCGCCCCCTCTAGAAAACGCGAGGTCTGGTGGTCAAGGTAGTGGGTATGAGCAGGATATACGATCAGATCAAAACCTCATCGGAGCTGAAAGACGAAGGTATCAGCTCGTCCGAAATTTCTCGGCGGTGTCGACGGGGTCTACTGTATAAGATCGCGACCAATGCCTATACGCCGGTGCAGACATGGCAAAGTTGGGACGGCCGTCACCGGTTTATGGCCCAGCATGTGGCGTTTATGAAGACGCACCCTCAGTATGTGCTGAGTCATTCATCTGCAGCTCTTTGGTGGGGAGCGCCTTTATTGGAAGCACCCGCAAAGATATGGGTGAGCAGCGCTTCTTCTGCTGTGCGGTCAAAACCGGGTGTACATGTGAGTAGGTCGCGCAAAGAAATCTGTGACCAGGCAGTACTGAATCAGGGGCTAGCTGTGACTACGCCTCTGCAGACGATACTTGACTGCTGCCAGAGTCTTCCTTTTTTGAGCGCTTTGTGCGTTGCGGATTATTTTCTGCACCACCGTTTGGTGCCAGCTGCCGAGCTGCGGAGTGCCGTGCTCAAAAGCAGCGGTAGGTATTCGAAACAGCGTCAAAAGATAGCTGAGTATATGAGCGAAAAATCTGAGTCGCCTGCAGAGACGGTTGCACGGTATCTGGTGATGTCGTGGGGTCTGTCTCGGCCTGAGGAACAGAAAGTTATTTGGGTGGGGCAGCGGTACTATCGTCCTGATTTTTTGTGGGAGGATGCCAAAGTCATCCTGGAGGTCGATGGAGACGTGAAGTACTCGGGAGCTTATGGGCAGCCGGATCATGTGCTTCAGAAGGAAGTTATTCGTCAGCGTGACCTTGAGCTGCGAGGCTATCGTTTTGTGCGTGTTAGGTGGAGCGACCTGATGAATAACCCTGAGCTTGTGCGAAAGAATCTGGTGGATAAGGGCGTCCGCTGATGGGCGGGGGCGCAACATGTTGTGGCTACCGCCAAATGTGGCGGTGGCGTTGCCACATTTGGCGGTCAGTGCCACAGTTAGAGAAGGGTTAGCGGTGTAGGCGCGGACGTCCGCGCTCGGCTAGGTACGCTCGGGTGCAGTCACAGCTGGGGCATAGGTTAGACAAGCCTGCGTCATGGGTTAGCTGCCCATAGTGGAGGGTATGAATACTAATGCAGACCAGAACTTTGAACAGACCACACCGCACACCCAAGTACGTGACGCTAATAAGTCAACGATTTCTCGTCGTACCGCCCTGGTGGGCAGCCTGGGTCTCTTGGGTACCGCAGGCCTGGGCGGCGGCTGGGCCTATAACCGCTACCTGCGTGACCACACCGAAATCGCAGACGTAGCCGCCTACGAGGCTCAGGCTGCCTCGAACAGCACCACGAGCGCCGCGGCATCCGACACCGAACTGATCAACATGCAGGTGACCGACACCGGCGTCACCGCAGATAACGGCTCTATCGCCCTGAATACCATCGTGCTCAACGAGGGCACCAGCGACCAGATCACCGCCTACACCGCGGAGGTCAAGCTGGGGTCAGCGAGCATCCTGCGCTCGGCCTTCGCTAACAACCAGTTCGGCCTGAACATCGTTGACCTGCCCAGCAACATCGGCGCAGAACACAACGCTATCTGGGCTATCAACGGCGACTACTACGGCTTCCGCGAAACCGGCATTGTGGTGCGTAACGGCGTGGTCTACCGCGACTCTCCTGCCCGCACCGGCCTAGCCTTCTACGCCGATGGCAGCGTCAAAATCTACGACGAAACCGCCACCACCGCCCAGGCACTCGTTGACGAGGGCGTGCTCAACACCCTCTCCTTCGGCCCGGCACTGGTAGAGAACGGTGCGATTCTCGACGGCATCGAGGACGTCGAAGTCGACACCAACTTCGGTAACCACTCTATCCAGGGCGAGCAGCCCCGCACCGCGGTGGGCGTCATTGGCACTAACCACCTGCTTTTCATGGTGGTCGACGGCCGCTCAGAAGGCTACTCCCGCGGCGCCACCATGACCGAACTGGCCCAGATGATGATTGACGCCGGCTGCACCACCGCCTACAACATCGACGGTGGCGGCTCGTCGGTCATGATTTTCAACGACTCACTGGTCAACAACCCGCTCGGTAAGGGCGAAGAACGCGAAACCAGCGACATTCTCTACATCGCAGGAGCCTAAACGCCATGCTGATTCTGATTCCCGCCTACAAGCCCGATACCTCCCTGGTGCGTCTTATCGACGATATAGACGCCCGCGCCCACGCCGAGGGCACCAGCGCCCGCGTGCTGGTGGTCAATGACGGCTCCGGCCCCGACTTCGCTCCTGTCTTTGGGCAGGTTGAGCGGCTGGGGGCCCGGTTAGCTCCCGCCCCTTCGGTCGAGCGCCGCTTAACCCAGCCTGGGCTGGTATCGGTGACTGTGCTACACTTACCCGCCAACGGCGGTAAGGGTGCGGCGCTGCGAGCGGGAATCGCTTGGGCCCAGCAGGAAGCGCCGGGCGAGGTAGTTGTCACAGCGGACGCCGACGGGCAGCACCTGCCCGCCGACATCCTGGCCGTGGGTAGGGAAGCTGAGGCACGGGCGTCCGCCGGGCAAAAAACCCTAGTGATGGGCGTCCGCACCATCGCTGACCCCGCTGCCCCCGACACCCGGGTGCCGCTGCGCTCGCGGGTAGGCAACGCTCTGACCGCTGCGCTTTTTGGTCTGTCGACCGGTCAGAAACTGGCTGACACCCAAACCGGTCTGCGCGGCCTGACCCCGCAGATTCTGCCCTGGGCTTTCGAGCTGCCCGGTGACCGCTATGAGTACGAGTTCAATATGTTGCTGCGAGCCTCGCGTTGTGGGGTTGAGTTGGCCCAGGTGCCCATCACCAAGGTCTATGAGCCGGGTAATCCCACCAGCCACTTCAACCCGGTACTGGACTCCCTACGGATTTACACCCCGCTCCTGGCCTTTCTGGCGGCGAGTTTCTCGGGCTTCATCATCGACACGGTAGCCCTCATGGTCTTGGCTGCCCTGGGATCGCCCCTGATTCTGGCGGTGGTGGGAGCCCGCGTCATCTCCGCCCTGTGCAACTTTGCCCTCAACCGTATTGTTCTGCATGATGGCGGGCCCCCCGCAGACCCACCGCTCCCTGGGACGCTATGCGGTACTGGCTGTAGCGATTCTGACGACCAACACCGCTTTGCTAGAGGCCCTCACCTGGATAGGGCTGCCGCTACTGGCCGCTAAGGTGCTGGTCGAGCTGGTACTCATACCGGTCAGTTTCGCAGCGCAGCGCCGCTGGGTTTTTGCAGATCAACAGCAGTCCGAACAGAAAAACAGCCCGACAGAACAGCATAAGAGGACGGACGCGGCCCTCACCTCGGCTGCATCAGGAGAGCAGATACATGGGCAGCAAGCCCCGCTTAAGGTTGCCTAAGATCCAACAGATACGAAAAATGGTGGTGGGCCCGGTCAAAAAGACCGGGCCCACCACCATTTATGTGTTTCTGTAAAACCTACTTGTAGGCCCCCAGCAGCACCGCAGCGCCGCCGTCCACGCCCTTAGCGCCCTGCACATAATCGGGGTTGGCCTTGTGCTCGCCAGAATCCTTCTGCACGGTACCCAGTACCCAGGAAGGCAGACCGCGCTTGTTCAGACGCTCAACGGCCGCATCAGCAACCGACGGGTCAACCACAGCAATCATGCCCACACCCAGGTTGAGGGTGCGTTCCAGGTCAGCCTGGGGCACAGAACCCAGCTCACCGATCAGCTTGAAAATCGCCGGAATCTCCCAGGTCGAACGCTCCACCACGCCCACGGTACCTACCGGCAGCACACGGGCCAGGTTAGCGGCCAGGCCGCCACCGGTCACATGCGAGAAGCCGCGTACGCCCGAACCGGTCTGGCCGTCCTCACCGTTCACGGGGAAAGCCTCAATCAAATCCAGGCAGTCAGCGGTGTAAATGCGGGTGGGCTCCAGCAGCTCCTCACCCAGGGTACGGCCCAGCTCAGCCACCTCACGCTCGTACTCCCAGCCAGCAACCGAGAGCACCTTACGCACCAGGGAGTAGCCGTTAGAGTGAATACCGCTGGAGGCCATAGCAATCAGTACATCGCCCTCGCGCACGCGGTCGGGCCCCAACAGCTCGTCGGCCTCGACGATGCCGGTAGCGGCACCTGCCACGTCGTACTCGTCCTCAGCCAGCAGACCGGGGTGCTCGGCGGTTTCGCCGCCCACCAGGGCGGTACCAGCTAGGGAGCAGCCCTCAGCCACACCGCGCACAATATCGGCAATGCGCTCGGGCACCACCTTACCGGTGGCAATGTAGTCGGTCATAAAGAGGGGGCGGGCACCGGTCACCACGATATCGTCGACCACCATACCCACCAGGTCATGGCCAATGGTGTGGTGGATATCGAGCTTCTGGGCAATTGCCACCTTGGTGCCCACACCATCGGTGGAGGTTGCCAGGTAGGGCTTGCGGTAATCCTTGAGTACAGACAGGTCAAAGAGGCCAGCAAAGCCGCCCACACCGCCAACCACACCGGCCCCGTGAGTTGCCTTGACGGCGTCCTTCATCAGCTCAACAGCGCGGTCGCCCGCCTCAACATCTACACCAGCCGAAGCGTAGGTAACTGCGTTCTGGTTCTCGCTCATTTAGCGGGCCTCTCGGTCAGTGCCGGTAGAATCGGCAGGAATCGTATCTTGGGGAAGGACTAAATCTTCAAGGTCTGAATCGGGGCCAGGCTCACAAGAACCGGTGCCCGATGACGCCGCCGGGGCACCATCAAACTTGTGCTCCAGCGCCTCGGTGCCGGGGCGGGTTTCGATAGACACCGCCTTGGCCTTAGAAGGCTTATGGGCAACAGGACGCTCCACCGTCACCTCAGCCGCGGTACCGGCCAGCGGGCCCCCCTTGGAATCATCAAAGATGGACTTACCGCGGCGGTCTTCGCTGGGCAGCTCAATGGGGTACTTACCGGTAAAGCAAGCGGTGCACAGGCGCTCGCGGGGCTGCTCGGTAGCGGCAATCATGCCCTCTTCTGAGATGAAGCCCAGGGAGTCTGCGCCCAGCGACTTACCGATCTCTTCAATGGTCAGGCCGTTAGCGATCAGCTCGGAGCGCGAGGCAAAGTCGATGCCGTAGAAGCAGGGCCACTTGACCGGCGGGGACGAAATCCGCACATGGACCTCTTTAGCGCCTGCCTCACGCAGCATCCGCACCAGGGCGCGCTGGGTGTTACCGCGAACAATGGAGTCATCAATAACCACCAGGCGCTTGCCCTCGACCACGGAGCGCAGAGGGTTGAGCTTGAGCCGAATACCCAGCTGACGGATGGTCTGCGAGGGCTGAATGAAGGTGCGGCCCACATAGGCGTTCTTGACCAGGCCGTTGCCGAAGGGAATGCCGGACTCCTCAGCGTAGCCAATAGCCGCCGGAGTGCCAGATTCGGGCGTGGGCATGACCAGGTCAGCCTCAACCTGATGTTCACGAGCCAGCTGGCGGCCCATCTCCACACGGGACTCGTAGACGCTGCGGCCCGAGATAGTGGTGTCAGGGCGAGCCAAGTAGACGTACTCAAAGACGCAGCCGGCAGGCTTGGCCTCGGCAAAGCGCTGGGAGCGCAGGCCGTCCTCATCGATGGTGATGAACTCACCGGGCTCAACCTCTCGCACGAATGACGCGCCGACGATGTCGAGGGCTGCGGTTTCTGAGGCGATGACCCAGCCGCGATCCAGACGACCCAGCACCAGCGGACGCACGCCCTGGGGGTCACGCGCAGCGTACAGGGTGTGCTCGTCCATGAAAACCAGGCAGAAAGCACCTGAAAGGGTGGGGAGCAAATCGAGGGCAGCCTCTTCAAGGCTGTCGAAGTCATGATCTTTCAGCAGGGCGGTGACCAGGGCGGTATCGGTCGTATTACCCTGAGCCAGCTCGCCGCGTTCGGGGCGCTTGCCACCGTTCTTAGCCAGCAGGCGGTCGTAGAGGTCTGCCGAGTTAACCAGGTTGCCATTGTGGGCCAGGGCCAGGGTGCCGTGGGGGGTATCGCCCAGGGTCGGCTGGGCATTCTGCCAGATGTTGCCGCCGGTGGTGGAGTAGCGGCAGTGGCCGATGGCCATATGGCCGGTCATGGAGTTGAGGGTGACCTCATCAAAAACCTGGGAGACCAGGCCGATGTCCTTGTAGACGTTCAGGCGTTTGCCGTCGCTGGTGGCGATACCGGCTGACTCCTGGCCGCGGTGCTGCAGGGCGTAGAGGCCGTAGTAGGTGAGTTTAGCGATATCTTCGCCGGGAGCCCATACACCAAAGACACCGCATTCGTCTTTAGGGCCGTAATCAACAGGGTCAAGGTCGAAGGAGAGTTTTCCGTCAGGACGAGCCAAAGCAGGTTTTCCGTCTCTTGTCGTGGGGCGGTTATCTCGCTGTGCAGCATGAGGTAGCACACGTGAGCGAGCGAACATACCAAGTGTACCTGCCCGATGCGCTACTGATAAGTAAAGCCCACCGTGTGAGCATTTTTCTCACGGGTGGGCTTTGGTTAGTCTTTGCTGCTGACCGCTTGGTAGGTGGTGGTGTGCTTGGTGGAGCGCTTATCGAGAATTAGGGCTACCACGATGGTGGCTGCGGTGCACAGGGTGCCAAAGAGAACCGCCATCACACCAAAGACAGCGCCGAAGGTGTAGTCGGGGTTCTCCGGGCCTAAGGCAGTGACTACGAAGGCCACCACGAGGCCGATGAGCAGGCCAGTGATAGCGAAGGCCGGGAGAGAGGGGGCACGGCGCACGGTAAGGTTGGCGCGGTCGGGGGCGGACGCCGGTGCAAAATGCTGGCCGGGGGCCGCCTGCTTGTCTGCCTCAGTGAGAGGAGTAGCAGGTTCGGTGGGGCGGCGGAATCTCGACAGAATGCTCATAACTACTAACCTTACCAAGGCTAGATTTATAAATCGTCTGTTGTCTGTGCCAACTCTAAAGCATGGAGAGACGTATATCTTTGACTTTGTGTATATGCGCTTCCGCGACCGTGACGCTCGTGTTTAATGGGATGGTTAAGGGTTCTATGCTCACCGTGGGGAGGTTTTTCGTCGGGTGATGAAAGGATAAAAACCTGGTAACGACCACCTTCCCAACCTGCAGCGCGGGCAGCCAAGATAGCGTTACCAAGTTTGCGTTCATTTCGGTTGTTGCTTGCTGTGAGCTGCTCTGCGTGTTCTTCAGACCAGGGCACATCATCACGTTTAAATTTGATTCGTGCTACTTCAGGCTTAATCTCTTTCTCCGAGTAAAAGGCTATATATTTGACGTCCTTGAAGGATCTCCCGGCCTGGCACACGTAGATATGGTGGTCGCAGTAGAGAGGCCAGGCGTCCTTCCCTGCTACCACAACGGTGTCTTCTGAGTTTACGGGCTTCTCTGCGTAGATAGTATGAACTCTCGATACAGATCGCATCCATTTCTCGAACTGCGGATCTATATAACCAGCCAACTTAAAGATTCTTGTAGCTTCAAAGAGAATGTCTGTATTAAGCAGAGAATCGTGGTGGGCGATCCTATTTCTAAATTTTCTTACAGCTTCTAGCTCTACAGCGACAGATTTACGCTTCCCTTGGTAGGCGTACGGAAATGCTTTATGCAGGCACTTTTTCCATAGCTCATCATATTTGCTTCCCAGCAGTCCAGACCAGAAGCCAAAAGAAAGAGATGCTGAAATCTGCTCCCGGTTATTTTGATGTACTTCAGGGAGCCGATTCCGCCCTGTTGCTATCATTTCAGCGATTTGATGATTGATGAGAGGCTGGGAAAAAATCCAAGGAATACTTGAAGGGTTATGCTCATAGTGTTCTCTGAGCGCATTATCGATGGAATTGCGCACTCCTACTTCGAGGTAAGCAATCAGCTCAAAACAAGTGCTCGCCATGCGGTGAATCCAGGTGTAAAGTTCCAGTGCTTCGGGAGCTGAAGCTGTTTGCGCCCTATAAGGTGAGAGACGGGGCTCAGAAAGGAGTTCCAATATTTTTGTAATGTCCATCTCATTTTTGTTAGGCATGTGGTCATGGTACCATGAGTATGAACGCCCCGGTGCGGCCTCTGCCTTGAGTAAGCTCCCGGGGCTTTTATTTTTTATAGAAGCGGTAGGTAGTCGCTCAAATCAGCGCGCAGCCCAGAAGCTGAAACAGCGGCCGCTGATTCCTGCCAGCTGGCATAACCCAGGGTGATAGCGCACCAGGTGAGCGCATCGGTTTCAACCACATTGGGCGGAGTGCCGCGGGTATGGCGCGGCCCGGCAATACACTGGGTCACCCCAAAAGGCGGCACCCGCACCTCCACCGAATTGCCAGGGGCAAGGGTCGCCAGCTCTTCGAGTAGAAAACGGACGGACGCCGCCCGCACCCCGCGCGGCAGGGCAGCAAAAGCCGCCGCGCGGGCGTCCTCATTCTCTGCCCCCTCAAAAACCTGCCGCACCTGAGTAACGGCAGCGAGGCCGTCCGCCTCGGAAATCTTGCGGCGAATCGCCATTAGAGGAGCCCCTCAAATGCAGCGCCAGGCTCAAGAGAACCAACGGGCTGCCCGCCGCCGGTGATGGGTAGGGTGGTTCCAGCAACCGCCCGGTCAGCCACCTCAGCCTCTACATAACCTGCCGCCTGGAGCGCACGCACAGCGACCAGAGAAGCGGCACGGTTAGAACCATCAAGCATCTTCAGGGCCATCGACGCACCCGAGCGCAGCCCGATGGCCAGCACACCTTCGGCACCGCGCTTGACTACGGCATCAAGAGTTTCAGCCAGAACCGTATCAGAGCCGCCGGGTCCATGGACGTACTCGGGATAGTCCACCATAGCGGTAGCGACGGTGGCAGCACGGGCATCAGCCTTGATGTTCTCCACCGCTGCGCCCAGAGTGGAATAAGCTCGGGCCAACCCCATCAGCGAGGTCGCAGCCACCGGTGCGCCACAACCATCGACGGTGATGTGCTGGGGCGTTTCTCCCGTGAACTCCTGAATGGTCTCAAGCACCAGTTCCTGGAGCGGGTGGGACGGGTCGGTGTAGTTCTCGGTCGGCCAGCCCGACTTCACACAGCCCCATAAAAAGGCCGCGTGCTTGCCGGAGCAGTTAAAAGCCAGGCGCTGCTTGCTGTGACCAGCCTTGACCAGAGCATGGTAGCTGGGCTCATCGGACGGCCAGGCCGGTGGGCAGAGCAGGGCCTCAGCGGTCAGACCAGCCTCAGCCAGCACCGACTGGGCCACCTTCATATGCTCAAAAGAACCGGTATGAGAACCGGCAGCCAGGGCAATCTGGGCGCCCTGCAGCTCTGCCCCCGCGTTCATCGACGCAATAGCCTGTAGGGGTTTGAGCGCTGAGCGGGCATAGACCAGAGCATCGGGACTTCCCATGCTCAAGGCGGTAGACCCGTCGGGTGCGAGTACCACCAGGGAACCCACATGCCTCGATTCGATGAAATCGCCACGGGTTACGACGGCCAGCTCTGCTGCCTGCTGCGCGGTAAAAGTCTGCATGCCCTCCAGTCTACTGGGTAGCCCCGGCCGCTAAACCAAGCGAGGCCCGCACTTATTCTGATTCATCCGCAACTAGTTGCGGGTTTTTCAGAATAAATGCGGGCCTCGGGTCTCTAGCAGGTGGCCTTGCGGGAGCTGCCGGGTGCGGCGTCCGCGCTAGTGGTTTTTCTGCTGTTCAGAAATAGCCCTGAGCGCCTCGCGGGCCGCGCGGGCAGCACGCTGAGCTTCGGCCTGGGCCTCATCCGCCGCAGCAAGAGCCTGGTCGGCTGCCACTACAGCGGCCTGAGCAAGAGCGGCCGTGGACTCAACCGCTACCACCTGGGTGGGGCTGACCGGACGCTCCGGGGCGCGCGTCGCTGCCTCAACAGGTACCTGCGCCGTAGCTACTGCCGGGGCAGCCACTGCCACACCAGCAGGTGAAGCCGGGGCGGACATCCGCGCTTCAGCGGGTGCCGGGCTTGCCGCGGGCGCTGCGGGTGCCTCTTCCTCGTGGGCCTGAGCTTCGAGCTTGGTGCCCTCAACATCCAGGTCGGGCAGTAGGCGGTCGAGCCAGGAGGGTAGCCACCATGCCTTTTCACCCAGTAGGTACATGAGCGCCGGAATCAGGGTCATACGCACGACGAAGGCGTCCAGCAGAACACCGACCGCCAGCACGAAGCCGATGGAGGCAATCATGGGGTCGCCCGAGAAGACGAAGCCAATAAAGACACCGGCCATAATCAGGGCAGCAGCTGTGACCACACGCGCACCGTGGTGATAACCCACAACAACCGAGGTCTTAGCCCCGCGGCCGTGTGAATACGACTCCCGCATGCCAGAGACCAGGAAGAGCTGGTAGTCCATCGCCAAGCCGAAGAGAATACCCACTGCCAGAATCGGCAGGAAGGCCAGTAGCGGGCCGGGGGTTGAGACATTGAAGAGTTCGGATGCCCAACCCCACTGGAAGACAGCCGTGGTCGCACCGAGGGCTGCCAGCAGGGAGAAGAGGAAGCCCAGGGTCGCGGTCACCGGCACCAGAATGGAACGGAAGACCAGAACCAGAACCAGCAGCGACAAGCCCATGACCAGGGCAACGTAAAGGGGCAGAACATCTGCCAGGTTCTGGGCGATATCAACGGCCATAGCGGTCTGGCCGGTCACACCAAAAGTCACCTCACCCTTATCGGTCGAGACGGTGTCCTCACGCAGGGTATGCACCAGGTTGGTGGTCGACTCAGTGTTGGGGCCTTCATCGGGAATCACCTGGTAGAGCAGGGCAGAGTTATCGTCAGAAATCATGGCGGGGATGACGGCTGAAACGTCACTCTGATCCAGAAGGTCCTGGCCCACCTCAACCTGCAGAGCCTTAGCCTGTTCCTCGGTGGTTCCCTCGGGCAGGCGGGCTGCTACCACGATGGGGCCGTTCTGACCCTCACCAAACTTGTCGGCAATCGTGGTGTACGAGATGTAGGCAGCTGAATCCGTGGTTTGAGAGGCACCGGTCGGCAGGCCCAACCGCATATCGGTCACCGGCAGGGCGACAGCACCCAGTGCCAGAACCACAGCGGCAACGGTGGCAATCGGCTTCTTCAAGATTAGGCCGATCCAGCCGCGGTGGGCCTCCTCGTGGTCAGCCGCCGCCTGCTTAGCTTCTGCCCGAATGGAAGCCGCCTGGGCGTCGTCCTCGCTGGCAGCCTGCGCGCCAGCCGCAATTTTTGCCCGCTGCTTTTTGCTCAGGACGCGCTCACCCAGCAGGGACATCACGGCGGGGGAGAGGGTGGTGGCTACCGCCACGGCAACAGCAACCGCAAAGGCACCGGCGTTACCCATCACGCCCAGGAAGGGGATGCCCACGACGTTCAGACCCAGCAGGGCGATGATAACGGTGGCACCGGCGAAGAAGACCGCGCCGCCGGAGGTGCCGGTGGCCAGGGCGATGGATTCCTTCACGTTCATTCCCTTCGCCAGGTTGGTGCGGTGGCGGTTCAGAATGAAGAGGGTGTAGTCGATACCCACAGCCAGGCCCAGCATGGTGCCCAGGGTGGGAGTAGTGGAGGTCATCTCGATGACGCTCGAGAGCGACAGGACGGCCAGAGCCGAGGTTCCCACGCCAATAATCGCCATGATAATCGGTAGCCCGGCAGCGACCAGGGTGCCCAGCATCAGGAAGAGGACGATAAAGGCAATGCCGATACCGATAGCCTCAGCGGTCGCATTCATCTCGGGCTCAACACCCTGCATGTACTGGTCGTAGGTGACGGTCAGGCCGCTATCGGACAGCACGTTGAGCTTCTGCTGGGTTTCTTCGAGAGTTTCTACAGGGATAGAACCGGTCTCCGCATCAAAGGTAACGGACACGATAGCGGTGGAGTTATCCTCAGAAATCGCAACACCGCTCTGAGACATCTCCAACAGGGCAGCGTTCTGCTCGATAGTGCTCTTGCCGCTCTCTAACTGAGAACGGGAATCTTCAAGCTGGGCAAGACCGGCTTCATAATCGGCGCGACCCTGATCAAGCTGGGCCTGGGCCTCATCCAGCTGGGTGCGGCCCTGATTAAGCTGCTTAGCGGTAGCGTCCAGCTGAGCCCGCTGAGCATCCAGCTGGGCCTGCTGGCCGTCGAGTTCACCGAAAGCTTCCGGCGGTGCTCCCTCACCCTCAAGACGGGTGCGGGCCTCGTTCAGCTGATTCTGGGCGTCCTCAAGCTGGGCATAGCCCTCATCAAGCTGCTGCTGGCCTGAATCCAACTCGGCACGGCGAGAATCAAGCTCGGCCTGCCCCGAATCCAACTGGGCCTTAGCGGCATCAAGCTGAGCTTGGCCGTCCGCAAGCTGCTGCTCGCCCCCGCTCAACTCAGCCTGACCCGCCTCAAGCTGCGCCTGGCCGTCCGCAAGCTGCTGAGCTACAGCAAAGGGGTCGGTGACGCTATCAACGCCCTCAACGGTCTCGGACTCAGCAACGGCGCTCGCCACCGCAGCCTTCTGCTCATCGGTGAAGGCTGAGCCGTCCTCGGTCTGCACAATGGCAGAACCGGTACCGGCATTGAGATTCAGATTGAAGGTGTCGCTCAGCTCTTCCTGAACCAGCTGCGCCTCGGTGCCAGGAATAGTGATGGAATCGGTCAAATCGCCCTTAAAAGAGGCGTAGGCGCCGCCAGCTAGAGCAATCACCAGCGCCCAGATACCGATAACGGCCCAGGCACGGCGAGCTGCAAAGCTACCGACTTTATAGAGGAACTCAGACATGGCCTGCCGGTTTCCCTTTCGTGTGGTTGTGTTTTCTCTTAAACGGTCTGGTGGGAGGTAACGCTGCCGTCAGCGGCAAATACCGGGGTTCCGGCTGCTACCTGGTTGATATAAGCGTGGATATGGGGCACGAACATCTGGGGCTCGATAACCAGCTGCTTGGTGGGCTCTTCAAAAATGTTCTCTTCAAGTTCTTGAGCGAACCGCACAAAGGCGAAAACGTAACCCATCAGCAGGTTGTAGGCGAAGAGACCAAGGGCTAGTGACTGGTCGAGTGATAGGTCGGGGTAGAGCTGATCAATTTCGCTACAGAGGGCGTTGCAGATATCGCCCAGGGTGAGGGTGACTTCGCGGGCTACCAGGTCAAACTCTTCCTCAACCAGTGCTGCGCCCAGGGTGACAAAGCGGACGAGATCCTGCTGCACCCGTTCGGTTTCTACTGCCTCGTGGAAGTGCTGCACCAGGGCCTGTGGGAGGTCTTCGATGGCGACTCCCCGGGGAAAGGGAGGCTCGTCGATACAGGGTTCGAGGTGAGTTGAGAGCTGGTAGGTCAGGGCGTCTTCGAGTTTTTTGAAGTGGTTGAAGACGGTGCGTTCAGAGACCCCTGCCTGCTCTGCGAGGGCCGAGGCTGTCAGGCCTGCTCGCCCGCTGGTGAGCACAAGGTGTTCGGCGGCTGCGGCGATCTTTTGTTTGGACGCCGTCGAGCGGGCCCTGCGCCGGTCGAGGGGAGGGGTGTGTTTCAGCATGTATTTACAGTAACTGCAATATTGCAGGAACTGCAAATAGTTGGGGTGTGGGGTTGGGCACGGTTGCGGGTTGCTGGGCGTGGCTGGCGCAAGTCTTCCGCACTTATTCTGATTTACCCGCAACTAGTTGCGGGGTTTTCAGAATGAGTGCGGAGAGACGGTGGAGTGTGTGATTTGAGCGGTTTCGACTATGACCTTCTGTTGCAATTTTTTCCACAGATTCGGTACACGCCTTGACAAGGGTGAACTTCAGTTTTCCACAGGTTCGAAAATAGTGCTTGAGTGCCCACCGCCGCTCTGCGACAGTAGTCCCATGCACGACAGAATTGAACGGGTTGCCTCAAAAGTCAAAACATCTCAACAGCTCAACTTTGAAGGGCTGAGTAAAAACCTCATCGGCGCTATGCACCGGCGGGGTGAACTTATTAGGCTGACGCGGGGTGTCTATGTTTCAGCTGCAGAAGGTCGGCAGTTCACGCCCGAAGAGCGGTGTATCGCTGTGACAATAGCGCTCGCGATGTCTCATCGGCAGGCGGTACTCAGTCACGCATCTGCTGCGCTGATGTGGGGTGCTCCGCTCTTCGGGCTGCCCGCCAAGGTTGAGCTGTCTCTTCCCCGCTCTAACCACCGGCACCATAGCCAGGCTAGGTACCACAGCTCCCGTTCGGACGTGTGCGAGCTGGCTCGTACGGTAGCTGGTTTTTCAGTCACAGACCCACTGACCACGATTCTCGACTGTGCTCGAACCTTACCTGTAGTTCAGGCCCTGGCAGTTACAGACTATTTTCTGCACCGCGCCCATGTAGGTTATCGCGATGTCCATGCCCGGCTCATGGGCGCTCGCGGTTATGGAACGAGCAGTTTTTCCCTGATTGCTGAGTCGATGAGCGCTTTGACCGAGTCCCCTCTCGAATCGCTGGCAATGCTTAGAATCGTGCAGTCCAAACTCGAACGTCCTCGTCAGCAGCTGGAAATAAGAGCGCACGATGGCAGGGTGCACCGTTCAGATTTCGCCTGGGAAGCGCTGAAACTCCTGTTAGAGGTCGACGGTCTGCATAAGTACTACGGTGCCTACCGCCCGACAGAGGAGCAGCTACGCAGGGATGCCCTGCGCCAACGTTCGCTTGAACTTATGGGCTGGACGGTCGTTCGAGCCACCTGGGACGACCTTATGAACAGGCCGCAGGTCGTGATTCAGCGCCTCATGCATGGTGGAGCGCGGAAGTTGGGACGGTGATTATCGAGACCCCTCCGCATTTATTCTGAAAACACCGCAACTAGTTGCGGGTAAATCAGAATAAGTGCGGAAAGGTATGTGAGCCGGTACAGGCGTCCGCAAAAATCAATCGGCAAAAACCGCTCAAACTGCGGTAAAAACTTCATCAAATCGTGACCTTGCCGGTAGCCTAAAAGAATGAAGGTTTTGGTACTGGGCCCCGGCGGTCGTGAACACGCAATAATCCGAGCACTCCTGAAAGATTCAGCCGTTACCGAGGTGCACTCAGCCCCCGGTAATGCGGGTATCGCCCAGGACGTCCCCGTGCACGCTATCGATGCAAATAACCCCGAGGCAGCCCTTGCACTAGCCACCGAACTGGCCGCTGACCTGGTTGTCATTGGCCCCGAAGCCCCCCTGGTCGCAGGCGTCTCAGACACCCTGCGCGATGCCGGTTTCGCCGTTTTCGGCCCGTCCAAGCCCGCTGCCCTGCTCGAAGGGTCCAAGGCCTTTGCCAAGGAAGTCATGGCCAGCGCCAATGTGCCCACCGCTATGGCTAAGGTCGCCACCAACCGCGAAGAAGCAGAAACCGCTCTCGCTACCTTCGGCGCCCCCTACGTCGTTAAAGATGACGGCCTGGCGGCCGGTAAGGGCGTCGTTGTCACCGAAGACTTTGATGCAGCCCTGGCCCACGCTGAATCCTGCTTTGCAGCTGGCGGTAGCGTCGTCATCGAAGAGTACCTGGATGGCCCCGAAGTCTCCCTCTTCGTGATCTCCGACGGTAGCACCTGCCTGCCCCTCTCACCTGCCCAGGACTTCAAGCGTATTTTCGACAACGACGAGGGCCCCAATACCGGTGGCATGGGCGCTTACACCCCCCTGCCCTGGCTGCCCGAAGGTTTCGTCGAAGAGGTCATTGAGCGCGTAGCCCAGCCCACCGTTGATGAAATGGCCCGCCGCGGTACCCCCTTTGTGGGCGTCCTCTACTGCGGTCTGGCAGCGACCTCCCGCGGTATTCGCGTCATCGAATTCAATGCCCGCTTCGGTGACCCCGAAACCCAGGCCGTGCTGGCCCGCCTGCGCACCCCGCTCGGTGGCGTCCTGCTGGCAGCAGCCAAGGGCGAACTGCCCGCCGATCTCACCCTCGACTGGGATCCCCGCACTGCCGTCGATGTGGTCATGGCTGCCGAAAACTACCCCGATACTCCCCGCAAGGGCGACGCCATCACCGGTCTCGACACCGCCAACCAGCGCGAGAACGTACATGTTGACCACGCAGGTACCGCCCTCGACGGTGACAGCATCGTCACTGCCGGCGGTCGCGTACTGGCTGTTGTAGCCCTGGGCGAAAACCTCACCGAGGCCCGCGACGCCGCCTACGCCGGTGTGCGCGACATTGCCTGGAAGGGAGCCCAGTACCGCTCAGACATTGCGCTCGCCGCCGCTGAGAATCGCATTCAGATTCCCACCCAGAACTAACCTCCTGTGACTGCCCACCGCACCCGCGTGGGCAGTCACTTTTCTATCACCTCACAGCCCACCTGCACACCCCCAGGAGAAAATCATGAGCCATACCCCCGTAGACATTCCCGGCTGGAAGCACGTGTATTCCGGCAAGGTCCGTGACCTCTACATTCCCGACGAGGATACCCAGGACGTCACCGGCCTGAACGTAAAGGACGACGCCGAGCTGCGCGCCGGTTCCGTGATGGTGGTTGCTACCGACCGCATCAGCGCCTTTGACCAGGTGCTACCCACCGAGATCCCCGATAAGGGCAAGATTCTGACCCAGATGTCCCTCTGGTGGTTTGAACAGCTCAAGGGTGTGCCCAATCATGTGCTGTCCACCGACGTGCCCGAGGTTGTGGCCGGTCGCGCCATGATCTGTAAGTCTCTGAACATGTTCCCGGTTGAGTGCATTGTGCGCGGCTACCTCACCGGTTCGGGTCTGGCCTCCTACCGCAAGACAGGTAAGGTCAACGAGTTTGAGCTGCCCGCTGGTCTAGTGGACGGCTCCCGTCTGGAGCCCGCCCTCTTTACCCCTACCGGTAAGGCAGAGGTGGGGGAGCACGACGAGCCCATCACCCGTGAAGAGCTCGACGCTGAGGTGGGAGAGGCTATCGCCGACCGCCTGCAGGAACTGACTCTCTATGTCTACGAGACCGCCGAGAAGATTGCGCGTGAGCGCGGCATCATTCTGGCCGACACCAAGATTGAGTTCGGTACCGACTCCTACCGCGGTGAAATCACCCTGGGCGATGAGGTGCTGACCCCCGATTCATCGCGTTTCTGGGATGCCAACGACTACGAGCCCGGCCGCGCCCAGGCGTCCTTCGATAAGCAGTACGTGCGCGACTGGCTCAAGAGCGAGGAGTCGGGCTGGGACGGCACCGGCCCCGTGCCTGAGCTTCCCGCCGAGGTTGTGGAGAAGACCCGCGCCCGCTACGTTGAGGCCTACGAGCGTTTGACCGGGCAGAAGTTCGAGGCTTAGACCTGCGTATCGCGTACCTTCTGGTGGTACTCGTAGTGGGCGGCCCCGATTTCTGAGAGGGCGTAGAACCAACGAATGTGCTCAGCGACTGTTCGCTGGGCACGTTCTGCATCTCCGGCAATAACTGCCGCGTAGATGGCCCGGTGCTGGTCCTGGAGTTCCCGTTTGGTTGCTTCCCAGTCGTCGAGGTAGGGCACAGCTTCCTGTACGTAGCCTACGGTGGCTAGGTGTAGGGAGTCGATGACGGTGTCCATCACGATGTTCCCGCCGAGGGACGATATTTCGTAGTGGAAGCGGGTGTCGCAGAAGTGGAAGCGGTCGTCGCTAATATCTGCGTGGTCCATTTCTTCGAGGTAGCGGCGGGCGGTGGCGAGGGACGCGGCGTGTTCGGGCTGGTGGGCTACGTCGGCGGCGCGGGCGGCGGCTTCGCCTTCGAGCAGGACGCGGGTGCTCACGATATCTGCTACCGGCAGGGTGCGGGTGGCGATGTGCATGCGCAGGGCCCAGCCGAGGGCGTCCGAGGGCTCTGAGACCACGACAGCACCGGCCTTGGGACCTGAGCCCACCCCCGACCGAATGAGGCCCACCGCGGAGAGAATGCGCAGGGCTTCGCGCACCGAGGCCCGTGAGATACTGTATTCCTCTGCCAGGGAGCGCTCACCGGGCAGGCGGTCGCCGATACGCAGCTGGCCGTGGCGCAACCGGTGTTCGATGGACTCGAGCAGGGCGGTGTAAGTGGGCTCTTTTTCTTTCACTCGCTGTCTTTCAGGTGGGGTAGGTACATAGACAAGGTATAGGTAAGGGCGGTGCAGTTCCAACGTATGTTACGTGGGACTGCACCGCCCTTTGTGTGCCTAGCTCATAGGTGTGAACCTGTGATTAGTGGCCGGTGAGGTAGGGCTCAACCAGCAGGCCGGAGAGGACGGTGGCCTGTAGGAAGACCAGGGCACAGACGGCCAGCAGCAGGATGAAGGACCAGCCGAGAACTGCCTTGAAGATTTCGGACTCCTTGCCTTCCATGTTGACCGAGGTGGCCGCGATGGCGAGGGACTGGGGTGAAATCATCTTGCCGACCACACCACCGGTGGTGTTGGCTGCCAGCATGAGTTCGGGGTGGGCGCCGGTCATGCCGCCTTCTTGCAGGTGCTCAGCGGCGGTGACCTGGAGCTTGGAGAAGAGGGCGTTGGCTGAGGTGTCGGAGCCGGTGACGGCGGTGCCGACCCAGCCGAGGACGGGTGCCAGGAAGGCGTAGGCTACGCCGAGGGAGGCGACGTATTCGCCGATGGCGACGGTCTGACCGGAGTAGTTCATGACGAAGGCCAGGGCCAGAACCAGGGCGATGGTGGCTGCTGACCAGCGCATCTTGTAGGCTACAGAGCCGATTTCCTTGAAGGCGTCAGCAATTGAGAGCTTGTACTTGCCGTTTTCGTTGAAGATGGCGTAGAGGACGGCGACCAGGATGCCGGAGATCAGCAGGTAGGTGCCGGGGTTGTTGAGCCATGCCCACTTGTAGACGGTGTCTACTGCGGTGCCGTCCGCCTTGAGCAGACGTTCAGAGAGTAGAGGCATATCGAACTCGGCAACGGTGGTCTTCATCCAGTTGACCAGGGGGGTGTAGAGGTTGGCGACACCGAAGATGATGACAACGACCAGGTAGGGCATGAGGGCCATCCAGATGCGGCGGCCGGGCAGGTGCTCAACTTCGAGGGGGGCGGTGATGCCGTAGCGTTCGCGGACGCCTTCAACACCGCGGGGCTTGACGAAGCGCATGAAGACAACGGCTGCTGCGATGGAGACGATGCAGGCTACGACGTCGGTGAGCTGGTAGACGAAGTGCGCAGAGGCCCACCACTGGGCGATAGAGAAGGAGGCACCGATGACGGCTGCGTGCATCCAGGCGTCCTTGAGGCCCTTAACGCCGTCGAGGATCCAGAGCAGGATGAAGGGCACGAAGAAGGCGATGAAGGGGGCCTGGTGACCAACGAGGGCTGCGATGACGGTGGCGTCCTTGCCGCCCACTTCACCGGCGGTGGTGATGGGGATAGCGACGGCACCGAAGGCTACGGGGGCGGTGTTGGCGATGAGGACGGTGGTGGCAGCCTTGAGGGGCTTGACACCCAGGGCCAGAATCATGGTTGCGGTAATAGCAACGGGGGCACCGAAACCTGCCAGGGCTTCGAGTAGACCGCCGAAGCAGAAGGCGATGAGGATGGCCTGGATGCGCAGGTCGCCGCCGCCGATCAGGTCGAAGGTGCGGCGCAGGTCTTCAAAGCGGCCTGAGAGTACGGTGACCTGGTAGAACCAGATGGCCATGAGGATAACCCAGACGATGGGGAAGAGGCCGTAGATGCCGCCGCGGAAGGCTGACATACCGGCGAGGTCCCAGGGCATGCCGAAGCCGAAGATGGCGACGAGGATTGCAACGATCAGCGATACGAGACCGGCGACGTGTGCGCGGGCTTTGAAGCCGAGCAGCATGATAAAGAATGCCAACAGCGGCAGGGTGGAGACCAGGGCGCTGAGCGCGAGGCTTCCTCCTACGGCGTCGGTTACAGCGGTATAGGTATTTTCCACCGTATTCTCCTTAGTGATGTGTGGTATGGCTGGGCGTCACATCTGTGGGGTGCTGAGCCAAAAAATATGAGGCCTAACCTCCTGTGGTCAGACCATTGCTTTTCGAGGTCTACGTTACATGAGGTAGTTCACTTTCGCCAAGCTGTGGCCGCATCTATTTGCGGTATTTTTTTCGCCCCTGTGGTTTTGTGGGTTTTTCGGGGTTTTTGGGTGCGCTCTTGTGTTGGCATGTACCTGCTTGTGTGGTTCTTGGGGTGCGCGGACGCCCGCGGTGGAGGAGCGGGGTTCTTTCAGCTTTCTTTGTGTGGTCAGACCGTTAGATTATTTGCATAAGAAAATATGCCCTATTTAAAGTATCGAAACACCGACCCCATCGTGTTAAATGAGGGAGTAGGAAAAGAATCTAACAGGCACCCCGCCCGCCCTTCCTCTCCCACCCGGCCACCGGCGTCCGCGCCCCTGAACCGGTGAGGAAAACGCGGGCTACCCATGCCGCACAGAAGAAGAGAGAACCAACATGCGTGTCGCACTGTTTTCAACGTGCATCGTCGACGCAATGTACCCCAAGGTAGCTAAGGCTACCGTTGACATCCTGGAGCGTCTCGGCCACGAGGTCGTCTTCCCGCAGGGCCAGACCTGCTGCTCCCAGATGCACGTCAACTCGGGCTACTTCGACGACGCCTACCCCATCGTCAAAACCCACGTACAGGCCTTTGAAGAATGGGACTTCGACGCAATCGTTGCGCCCTCAGGCTCCTGCGTCGCCTCCCTCGGTCACCAGCAGCCCATGATTGCAGAGCGAGCAGGCGACGACGCCACTGCCCGCGCTGCCGCCTCACTGGCTGCCCGCTCCTTCGAGCTCTCCCAGTTCCTCATCGACGTCTGCGGCATCACCAACGCAGCAGAACAGCTGGGCTCCTACTTCCCCGAGAAGGTCACCTACCACTCATCCTGCCACGGTATGCGCCTGCTGGGTCTGGGCACCCGCCAGGAAGACCTGATCCGCACCGTTGAGGGTCTGGAATACACCCAGATTGACGGCCTTGACCAGTGCTGCGGCTTCGGTGGAACCTTCTCCTTTAAGAACGCAGACACCTCCGGCGCCATGGTTGCCGACAAGGTAGAGAACATTGAAGCAACCGGTGCATCGGTCTGCACCGGCGGCGACTCATCCTGCCTGATGAACATCGGCGGCGCTCTCTCCCGCAAGAACTCACCCGTACAGACCGTACACTTCGCCGAGATTCTTGCATCCACTAAGGAAAACCCGCTCAAGGTCACCGGCCCCGTAGCCGTTACCGCAGGAGGTAAGTAAAGCCATGTCAACCACCGCACTCGGCATGCCCAAGGTCCGCCACGGCGTCGGCAATATCTTCGAATTCGAGCCCTTCCCCGAATACGCAGAGAAGGAACTCCAGAACGAGCAGTTGCGCGCCAACCTGGGCTTTGCTACCCACAAGATTCGTAACAAGCGCGCCGCCGTTATCTCAGAACTGCCCGACTGGCAGGATCTGCGCACCGCAGGTTCCATGATCAAGCAGAAGGTCATGGCCAACCTTGACACCTACCTCGAAGAGTTCGAAAAGAACTTCACCGCCCGCGGCGGCCACGTACACTGGGCCCGCGACGCCCACGAGGCCAACGAAATCGCCCTCAAGCTGATTCAGGCTGAAGGCGTCACCGAGGTCAACAAGATTAAGTCAATGGCCACCGCCGAAACCGGCCTCAACGAGTTCCTTGAAGAGCACGGTATCTACGCTATTGAAACCGACCTGGCAGAAGAAATCGTCCAGCTGGGCGACAACGACCGCCCCTCCCACATCCTGGTGCCCGCAATTCACCGCAACCGTACCGAGATCCGCGACATCTTCCTTAAGAAGATTGAGGGCGTCAACCCCAACCTCACCAACGACCCGGCAGAGCTGGCAGAAGCCTCCCGCTTCCGCCTGCGTGAGAAGTTCCTGACCAACAAGGTCGCCATCTCAGGCGTCAACTTCGGCATCGCCGAAACCGGCACCATGACCATCGTTGAATCTGAGGGTAACGGCCGTATGTGCCTGACCCTGCCCGATACCCTGATTACCTTCATGGGCATCGAAAAGCTGCTGCCGACCCTGCAGGACCTCGAGGTCTTCACCCAGCTGCTGCCCCGTTCATCCACCGGTGAGCGTATGAACCCCTACACCTCCATGTGGACCGGTGTGACCCCCGGCGACGGCCCCCAGAACCTGCACGTCATCCTGATGGACAACGGCCGTACCGCAGCTCTGGCTGACCAGGTCGGACGTCAGGCCCTGCACTGCATCCGTTGCTCTGCTTGCATGAACGTCTGCCCCGTCTACGAACGCGCAGGCGGCCACGCCTACGGCTCCACCTACCCCGGTCCCATCGGTGCGATTCTCTCACCCCAGCTCGGCGGTATCGAGAACCAGTACAACTCCACCCTGCCCTACGCATCCTCCCTCTGCGGCGCCTGCTACGAGGCCTGCCCCGTGAAGATCAACATCCCCGATGTGCTGGTTCACCTGCGTGGCAAGGCCGTTGACCACGAGAAGGCCCAGGGCGAGTTCGAAGGTGGCAAGAAGGAGCGCCACGTGCAGATGGACGCCATGATGTTCGGCGCCAAGAAGCTCTTCAGCTCCGGCGCACTCATGGCCCTGGCCACCAAGGGTCTGCCCGCCTCCAAGCTGATTACCGGCAAGAAGGGCAAGATCACCAAGCTGCCCGGCATCGTCGGTGGTTGGACCGAATACCGCGATATCCCGGCACCCCCCAAGACCTCCTTCCGCAACGAGTGGAAGAAGGAGCGCGGCTCCGCCCCCAAGCGTGTGGGGGGCGAACGCGTTGACCTGCAGGCCGTCATCGCCGCTAACCAGGCTAAGCTTGCCGAGGCCCACGCTAACGCCGAGACCGCTAACCCCATTGCCCCCAAGGAGGCCAACTAATGTCTGATGCAAAAGCAGAAATCCTGGGCCGCATCCGCGCCTCCCTCTGGGATAACCCCCAGCCGGCTGAGCCCGTCCGCGCCTACCGCCGTGAAAGCGACAAGGGCAGCGAGGAAATCATCGAGATGCTGGTTGACCGCCTGATTGACTACAAGGCTAACGTCTACCACGAAACCGAAGAGACCATCGCCGCCCGCGTGGGCGAGCTCCTGGGCAAGTCTTCCCGCTACGTGGTGCCCGCCGGCCTGAAGACCGAGTGGCTACCCGAAGACACCGCCGCCCGCTCTCGCGTGGTGGACTCCGGCAACGCGAATAAGCCCGGCGCCCTGTCGGTGCGCGAACTCGATGCCATCGATGCTGTGGTCACATCTTCGACCGTCTCTTGCGCTGAAACCGGCACCATCGCCCTCAACAGCACCGAGACCGAAGGCCGCCGCGCCATCACCCTGGTGCCCGACCACCACATCTGCGTGGTTCCCGTGGACACCATCGTGGAGCTGATTCCCGAGACCGTGGCTCGTCTGAACTTCGACAAGCCCATCACCTGGATCTCAGGTCCCTCCGCAACCTCAGACATCGAGCTGATTCGCGTTGAGGGCGTACACGGCCCCCGTACCCTGGACGTCATCATTCTCAAGTAGGCTACATTAGCTCCTTGATACCAAAGGGCCCCCTTGCTTCAGCAAGGGGGCCCTTTGGTATCGGTGGGCAGTAGCAGCGTGAGGGCAATGCTAGGAATTTGGACGCTTGATGACGGGAATAGCGCCAGTTGCCGCCCGCACCGCGGCGGCCCGTTCTAGCTTCTTAGCGCTACGACGCTGCCGCGAGCTTGAGCCACCATTGTCACCTGAGCTGCTACCGGCGTCCTTGCGCCCCACCGCCCCAAGGGCCGAAGCCCAGAGGGGAAAGAGCAGGATGGTCAGCGCCCCACCTGCAACCAGCAGGGAGGCGTGCTGTTCGCTGAGCAGGTCATTCGCTAAAGCAACCTCGGTCACCGCCACAATAATGGGCAGACCTGCCGCCGAGTAGAGCCCCAGCTGCAGCTTCTCCTGGGTGGTGGTCAGCGCTGAGCCGGTGTCGAAGAAGTGCTCGGCAGCTACCACGGGCAGGCCACGCACCAGCAGAATACCGAGCACAATCCCAGCGAGCAGAAGCGGTTGCTCCCAGACCACCGAGACCTTAATACCCATACCTGAGCTGACAAAGAAGAGGGGAATAAGGAAGGAGAATCCAAGGGCCTCAAGGCGCTTAGAGAAGGGCTCAAAGGCGCCCTCGGGGGTGAGAGAGCGCAGGATGATACCGGCGGCAAAGGCCCCCAGCACCACATCGAGCTCAAAGACCGCGGCAACCATCATGAGGGTGGCCAGCAGGAACATGGCCAGGCGGAGCATAGTCTGGCTGGTGGTATTAGCTTCAGCTGCCATCGTGCGGCGCAGGCCAGGAATGTGCTCAAAGAGGCGGTGGGGCACAATCGCTGAAATCACCGCGATCACCATAAAAGCTAGCAGAATCATGACCGCTACCCAGGGGGCATGCGATGAGAGCAGTAGTGACATGGCGAAGATGGGGAAGAGCTCACCGATAGCCCCGTGCACCATCACCCCGTCGCCCACCTTTGTGCCTGATTTTCCGTGGCTCTTGAGCAGGGGTAGGAGTGTGCCCAGGGCAGTAGAACTCAGAGCAATACCAATGACGGCGTAGGTAGAGAAAGAGCCCGAAAACTGAGAGAGGCCCATGGCCAGAAGCAGGCCCAGGGTGAAGCTCACCAGCCAGGACCCCGCAGCAAAAGCCCCCTGGCGTCCGCGCAGGGCACCGGTATTAATCTCGTATCCGGCGAGCAAAAAGAGCAGACCCAGCCCCAGATCCTTCACCAGGGCAACCCCGCCGTCGGTGCTAGCAAAGCCCAGCACTTCAGGCCCGATCAGCACACCGAAGATCAGCAGGAAGACAACGTCTGGAATTTTCTTCTGCACCAGGGCGGAGGCCAGCGGCGCCAGTAGGGCCGCGGCGGCTATCCAGAAGATAGAAATATATTCACTGGTTGCTGACGAGCCAGCGGCCAGCAGGACGGCATCGGTAGGGGAAGTGCTCATAGTAGCTTTCGTCAGGTGGGAAGCAACCCCTCTAGTGTGCCATGCCTTAGGTGCCCTGTGCAGGGAGCTGGGCAGTGTTAGGCTAAAGCAGGTATGGAGTGAGGAGTGTTGCGTGACCGACCTAAAGGCCGCTGGCCGCGTTATCGGTATTGATTTGGCCCGTTGTGCTGCCCTGATCAGTATGTTTATTGCCCACGGAGCCCCCGGCGGCGGCCCCGGCGGTGTGCTCAACCTCAGCGAATTCCTCACCGCCCCGCTCTTTGCTTTCCTGCTGGGCGCAGGCGCCTTCTTCTCGTCTCAAAGAATGAGCTTTCCGGCCCTCTTTGCCTCATCGGTTGTGCGGGCTATCGTGTTAGTTGCTGTGGGTCTCTACATCGGTACCTGGGGTGCCCAGGTCGATATTGTCTTGGAATATCTAGGTCTTTTGAGTTTGCTCATGGCTCCCCTGGTCTTCCTGCCCTCCTGGGCTCTAGCGGCTCTGGCCGTGGGCACCTGGTGGTTTGCGGCGTCCGCTCGTACCTACTTTCAACCCCATGCTATCCAGGCGTCTTTGGACGGTAGCTATGCTGCCTACCTCTACGAGTGGATGTTCACCGGCCATAACTATCAGGTCTTCACCCTGCTCACCTACGCCTGCGTGGGGGCTGTGATTGCTTCCCTGATTGAGCGCTGGGGCGTGTGGGGCGATGTGGCTCTGGCCCTGTTAGGTAGCCTGGCAACCGGTGCCCTCTTCTGGTACTCCCGCTTTGCTGTGGCTGAGTTCGTTCCCTATACCTCAAGCCGCCTAGAAATTGCTTTTAGCCTGGCAGCCTGCCTAGCGACCGTTGGCTGGTGCTGCCTGCTGGCGCGGGCGGTGGCAGGACGCGAACACCTGGCCGGGGTGCCGGTAGCGGCTGGGCGCATGACCCTCTCCCTCTACGTGCTCCAGATAGCTGTGCTGGCTCTCTATTCCACCTATGCTCCGACCTACGGCCTGCCTGCCTCTGATAACTCCTGGGCCATGATGTTCGGCCTGATTCTGGGTGCCCTGCTCTTTGCCTGGGTCTGGCAGCGCCTGCTCGGTCAGACCTTCTTGCGGCGCGGCCCGCTTGAGACCCCCTTAGCCTGGATCTCTGGCAGGGGCTAGACTCTCAGTATGCATACTTCTTCTTCGGAAACCGGCTCTATCAAGGCCGGGTCCTCTTCACGCACCTGGGTGCGGGTTGCTCTTGCCGTCCTATTGACCCTTACCTGGCTCGCTGTGGCGGGTATTGGCGGGCCCTACTTCGGAAAAATCTCCGAGGTCTCAACCAACTCCCAGACTGACTTTCTGCCCGCCTCCGCTGAATCCACCCAGGTGGTAGAGCAGCAGGGCGACTTTCTGGGCACCGACGCGGTGCCCGCGATTCTTGTCTTTGAAGCTGACGGTTCCCTCACCGATGCCCACCGCACCTACCTAGAGGGGCTCACCGGCCAGCTGGCGGCGTCCGGCACTTTCACCGGTGAAAGCTCGCCCGTCATTTACTCAGAGGACGGTCGGGCAGCGGAGCTCATTCTGCCCATCTCCACCGCCGATGAGACCCGAGATGTCGTTGATGGAATCCGCGCCGAGATAACCCAGGCTCCCGACGGCCTCACCGGCTACGTGACCGGCCCGGCTGGCTTCTCGGCCGACCTGGTTGAGGCATTTGGCGGTATCGACGGCATCCTGCTGGCAGTTGCCCTGATTGTGGTCTTCGTGATTCTGCTGGTGGTCTACCGCTCACCCCTGCTGCCCATCATCGTGCTGTTGAGCTCCATGGTTGCTCTCTCTGGCGCTATCTTCGTTATCTGGCACATGGCCAATGCAGGCTGGGTCATGATCAACGGCCAGGTGCAGGGTATTCTGCTGATTCTGGTGGTGGGCGCTGCCACCGACTACTCCCTGCTCTATGTAGCTCGCTACCGTGAGGCGCTGACCCAGTACACCTCCCGCTGGGAGGCAACCCGCGCTGCCTGGCGCGGCTCCCTCGAACCGATTCTGGCCTCCGGCGGCACGGTGATTGCGGGTCTGCTGTGCCTGCTACTCTCTGAGCTGTCGTCGAACAAGGCCCTGGGGCCTGTGGCGGCTACCGGCATTGTGCTATCCATGCTGGCCTCGCTGACCTTCCTGCCCGCCGTCCTAGCTCTGCTGGGCAGGGTAGCCTTCTGGCCTGCCCGCCCCCGCTATTCCGCTGAGGTTAAGGACGCCTCAGCCGGCTTCTGGGCAAAAATTGCGGCTTTCGTGTCGGGCAAGCCCCGCGCAGTCTGGCTGGTCACGGCTCTGGTGCTGGCTATCTTCGCCGGCTTTTCTGCGACTTTCCAGGCCAACGGGGTGCGCCAATCTGACCTGGTGCTGGGGCAGTCCCAGGCACGGGACGGCCAGAATGTGCTAGCTGAACACTTCCCCGGTGGCTCAGGCTCCCCGGCAAACGTGATTGTGCCTGCTGCCGAGCAAGACGCTGCGGTGGCTGCCCTTGACGGGCTCGACGGGGTGAGCTCCATTGCAGCGGTCGCCCAGGAGTCACCCGCTGGTACTGTGCCGGTGGGTGCTTCTGCTGAGTCCGTGCCGCCGGTTTTTGCCGCTGTTACTCCCACCGAGGTGGACGGCCGAGTCATGCTCCAGGTGACCCTGGCTGACCCCGCCGACTCACCGCAGGCAGAAGAGACCGTGCGCCAGATGCGCGAGAGCCTTGCCAGCGCAGCTCCCGGCTCGCTGGTTGGCGGGACGACCGCGTCCGCCCTCGATACCATCGATAGCGCCCAGCGCGACCGTACCCTCATCATCCCGGTGGTGCTTGTTGTTATCGCCCTGATTCTGATGGTTCTGCTGCGCTCAATTCTGGCCCCGCTGATGCTGGTGGCTGCCACGGTGCTGTCGTACCTCACTGCCCTGGGCGTTTCGGCCCTGGTCTTCAACCATGTGTTCAACTTCCCCGGGGCTGACCCCACCGTGCCCCTCTACGGGTTTGTCTTCCTGGTCGCTCTGGGGATCGACTACACCATCTTCTTGATGACCCGTGTACGAGAAGAAGCCCTGCATCAGGGGACCGAACAGGGCCTACGAACGGCACTGATTGCAACGGGTGGCGTGATTACCTCAGCCGGTATCGTGCTTGCGGCAACCTTCGCCGCCCTGGGCGTCATCCCGCTGATTTTCCTGGCCCAGCTTGCCTTCATTGTGGCCTTCGGCGTGCTGCTCGACGCCACCGTAGTGCGAGCCCTGCTGATACCCGCCCTCGTGGAAGATATCGGCAAGAAAATCTGGTGGCCCTCGAAGCTCTCCCGCTGAATCTAGCTCGCTGAGCCGAACTGCTGAAACCCATGCAAAAGGGCCTCCCTGTGTGCCAGGGAGGCCCCAATTTTTTGAGTTCAGGTGATTAGTCGGCCAGGAACTTCAGGTAGTCAGCAACGAACTGATCAACGTTCTTCTGCTGCTCTTCGTCCAGTTCTAGCTTGCCGGTGCCCCAGGCCTCACCGGGGATGCGGACGCCTAGGCCCTCGCCCTCCATCAGGTCGGCTCGAACGTAGGGGACCAGGCTACGCAGGTGCTCGCGCACGAACTTACCGTAGGTTGAGTTGGCGACCGAGGCAACGCCGACCTTCTTGCCGTTCAGTACGGTGGGGGTGGTGTTATCGCCCGCGATGACGGCGCGTGGAGCCCAGTCAATCAGGTTCTTTAGGCGGGCAGGGTAGGAGCCGTTGTATTCGGGGGAGACCAGAATCAGGCCGGCCGCATTAGCAATATCGGCGCGTAGCTTTTCGACGGAGGCCGGGGCCGGGAACTCGGAGTTCTGGCTGAGCAGGGGAACTGCCGAGAAATCGTAGACCTCAGCGCGCTGGCCCTCATTTTCTAGGGCTTCTACGAGCTGCTCGGCGAGCTGGGTGTTGAAGGAACCGTCGCGGTCTGAGCCGGAGATAACGAGAATTTTCTGTGACACGGGTCGTCCTTTCACTTCTGCATTTTTCTTCAGCTTACACCCAATAAACTTTACAATGCAAGTATTATGACGCTGTGTGACCCTATGGGGGGTAAAAGCGGGCAACAAAAAACCGCCCCCGGCTAGATCCAGGGGCGGTTATGCTTGGTCGGGATGACAGGATTTGAACCTGCGGCCTCGTCGTCCCGAACGACGCGCGCTACCAAGCTGCGCCACATCCCGATTGTTGCGTATAACAACCTCTCAAGTATAGCGCGGCGGTCTTAAGCCTGCCAAATCACCGGGTTTCTAGCCCTCGGTGCTGTTGTTCTCTTCCCAGGCCCGGGCCATGGCGGCAAAGCGTCCGCCGGCCTCGACCAGGGCGGCGGGGGAGCCGTCCTCCACCACGCGCCCGTCCGACACCACCAGCACCCGGTCGGCGGTAAGCACCGTCGAGAGGCGGTGGGCAATTACCACGGAGGTGCGCCCGGCCAGCAGGGACTCCAGACCCCGCTGAACCAGTTTTTCGGTGGGAATGTCGAGAGAGGCGGTAGCTTCATCGAGAATCAGGACGGCCGGGTCGGCCAGGAAAGCGCGGGCAAAAGAGATGAGCTGACGCTGCCCGGCAGAAACCCGCCCGCCACGCTTTGACAGGTTGGTGCCAAAGCCCTGGGGCAGGCTCATGATGAAGTCGTAAGCCCCGACCTTTCGGGCTGCCTCAAAGACCTCTTCGTCGCTGGCGGCGGGGTTGCCCAGGCGGATGTTGTCAGCCACGGTGCCCTTGAAGAGATAGGCCTCCTGGGTGACCATGACGACCTCTCGTCGCAGTTGCTCATCGGAGAGGTCCCGCAGGTCTACCCCGTCGAGGGTGAGCTGCCCGTGGGTGACATCGTAGAAGCGGGCAATGAGTTTGGCGATGGTTGATTTACCGGCGCCGGTTTCGCCCACCAGGGCTAGGCGCTGCCCGGCAGGGATGTCGAGATTCAGACGGTGCAGGGTGGGGCGTCCTTCGACGTACTCAAACTCAACCTCGTCAAAGACCAGGTGGCCGCTTGCGGGAGCGGTTCGGCGGGCCGGACGCTCGGGCTCGGCTACCTCGGGCTCTTCGGCGAGGAAACCCGACACCTTTTCCAGAGCCGAGACAGCCGACTGGAACATGTTGTAGTAGTCCGAGAGCATGAAGATAGGTTCAAAGACCCGGTTGGCGTAGATGACCAGGGCTAGCAGGGTGCCTGCCTGCATGGACCCGCCCAAAATGGAGTAGCCGCCGATGACGAGCACAATGGCAACAAAGGTGTTGCCCAGGGCCTGAAGGGCTGGCATGTAGGTGCCGTGCACCTTGATGGACTGCATGACGCGCACCCGGTAGTCCTCGGCGGCGTCCGCGTAGGCTGCGCGCGAGCTTGCCTCGGCGCGGAAGGCCTTGACGGCGCGTAGGCCGGTGAAGGTCTCGGCAAAGCGGGAGATGATGCGGGCGGACGCCACCCGCTGGGCTCGGTAGGCCAGCTCAGATTCGCGGCGGAACCAGGCGGTGAGCCAGGCGACGGGCAGCATCATGACCAGCAAGGCCAGGCCTGCCCGCCAGTCCATCAGGCAAAGAGCAACCACGGTAAAAGAGATAGAGAGCAGCATGGCTGCTAGCTCGGAGAGACCGGAGTCAAGGAACTGGCGAATCGTATCGAGGTCGCTGGTCAGGCGGGAAATGACCCGACCTGAGGTGTAGGTGTCATGAAAGCCCACAGACAGTTTCTGGGCGTGCTCAAACATGCGCTGGCGCAGGTCGAAAAGCACTTTCTGGGAAATCTTATAGGTGAGCAGAATGTTGGTGTAGGTGGCTAAGCCCGCGATCAAAGCAGCCGCTACGTAGAGGGCAGCTAGGGTGATGGCGTAGCTGCTGTCCCCGGCGAGAAGAGGCTCCAGGGCATCGTTAATGGCCGTGGAAATCAGCCAGGGCATGGCGGTGGTCAGGGCGGTTGCCAGAATGACCAGGAAGAGAGTGAAGAGTAAATGACCCCGCACCGGCCGTAGGACATCAAGCAGAAGGGCAACCGAGCGCTGCCGTACCATCTTGGCCTCTTCGCGGCTGAGGGTGATCCTGTCTTCGGCATCGGAAATCTTGTGTGCTGCCACGGTGCTAGCCCTCCTCGCTCTCGTGGGCCGGAGCCCCGGCGTCCTGCCCTGCGGTAGGCAGAGTGGTGTCAGTGCTCATGAGATCGCGGTAGACAGGGTCGTCCAGAAGCTCTGTATGGGTGCCCACCGCTGCCACCTGCCCCTGCTGCAAGAGCACAACCCTGTCGGCCAGGGCCACTGTGGAGGGCCGGTGGGCGGTGAGCAGGGTGGTGGTTTCGGTCAGCTCCTGTTTGAGTAGGCCCACCACCTTTTCTTCGGTCGTCACATCGAGGGCAGAGAGCGGATCATCGAGCAGGAGGACGGCCGGGCTCGCGGCGATAGCGCGCGCTAGCGAGAGACGCTGGCGCTGGCCACCAGATAGGCTCATACCTTCTTCACCGATGACGGTATCGATTCCCTCAGGGAGCTGGTACACATAGTCAGCGGCAGCCACGGTCAGGGCGCGGGTCAGAATGGCTTCTTCCTCAGCCAGGGTGAGTTCGCTGCGGTCTAGACCCAGCAGGACGTTATCGCGCACGCTCGCCGAAAACAGCAGGGGGTCTTCAAAGGCAATTGCCACCTGGGAACGCAGTTCAGGCAGGGGAAGGGCGGCGATATCGCGACCGTTCAGGCTGATGCTGCCCGCGGTCGGCTCATAGAGCCTCTGCACCAGCTGAAGCACAGTAGACTTACCCGACCCGGTCGAACCGACCAGGGCAATAATCTCCCCCGGGTGCACCTGAAGAGTAAAGCCGGTGAGCACCTGCTGCTCCTGCTCCCCGTAGCTGAAGGTGACGTCCTTAAAATCGAGGCGGGCAGCTGCCGCTTCGGGGCGCTCGCGGTGGGCAGGCAGAATGTCGATATCTTCACCGGCCTCGCCCACCATGACCTGGCGGTGGCGGTCCATCGAAACACTCGATGCCAGATACATGGAAATCAGCATGCCCGAGCGCTCCACCTGGGTAAACAGGATGGTGGCGGTTGCGAAATAGCTGGTGAGGGCACCGACGGTCATGACGTCCGTACTGACCAGGTGCAGGCCCCAGAGGAGAGCCAGGCAGAGGGAGGCTCCGCTAATGAGGGTGGTCTGCATACGGACCCGCCCCATGGCCCGGCCTCGCGCAACTTCAAGGTCTAGTAGTTCTTGGGCTTCTTGGCGGAACCCGGCCAGGGCATGCGGGCCTCGCCCTAGCGCCTTGAGCACGCGTAAGCCCTGCACCGATTCTTCGACGGTTGTTGCCAGGTCACCGGTACGTTCTTGGGCCTTGCGGGTCAGGGTGCGGAAGGTCAGTACAAACCGCCAGACGCAGAAGAGGGTCAGCGGCATGCTGGCCAGGAAGACCAGCCCCAGCTGCCAGGAGCCGGTAAACATGTAGAAACTACCGACGGTTACCTGGACGGCTACGGTAATGATTTGGATCAGGCCGAAGGCGGTCCAGCGGCGGATAGTGCCCAAATCACTCATGGCACGGGTCAGGAGTTGGCCCGAGGGCCAGCGGTCGTGGAAGGCCACGGGGGAGCGCAGTAGACGGTCGAAGAGGTCGATGCGCATGGTGTTTTCTACCGTGCTGGCGGGTTCAATAACCAGCTGCCTACGCAGGAAGAAAAGGGCAGATTGGGCTAGACCCAGCGCAAAGACCAGGGCGCCGCCTGCCCAGACCGCTCCTACGGTGGGCTGGTCGGTCAGCATGGCATCGACAATCCAGCCCAGCACCTGGGGGATGGAGATAGCGATAATGGCTGCGGTGAGTGCTACGAAAAGCCCGCAGACCCAGCGCGCGCGAATAGGACGGGAGTACTGCCAGAGGGTGATGTCCTGCTCTGTGCGGGCACCGTAGGGCACAGGGGGAGGCGTGGGTATGGGGGAGACGCGCAGTAGTCGAGAAGCCATAGTAATCTATCTTACATTTGCATTCCTGCAAAAACCAGATAGGTTACCGGGCCGTCAGCGTCACCAGTACAGCCTCGGGTGGGCAGAAGAGTCGCACCTGGGCATAGCGTGAGGTGCCCAGGCCAGCCGTTACCTGCACAGGTACGTCCCCCTGGTAGGAGAGGCCCTTAGCCCGGGCCGGGGGTAGGTCACAGTTGGACACTAGGGCCCGCCCACCCGGGAGGCACACCTGCCCACCGTGGGTGTGGCCCGCGAAGATAGCCTGGGCGCCGTCGTCCGCAAACCGGTCCAGGGTGCGCAGGTAGGGGGCGTGGCAGACACCCAGGCGGACGCTCGGGCCCGGCTCCGCGCTGAAAGCTGTGGGGGAGAAACCGGGGTGGCGGTCGTACTCCAGGTGGGGGTCGTCCACCCCGGAGAATTCTAGGCGCAGCCCTCCGAGGGTGAGCGTCTCATAGCGGTTAATCAGCCCTACCCAGCCGCGGGCATCGAAGGCATCGTGCATTACCTGGGTGGGGAGTACCGCGCGGGTTTGGTCGTTGGCCTCGTCCCCGGTGTTCTTCTTCCAGAGGTAGCGGGCCGGGTTTTTGGGCACCGGGGCAAAGTAGCAGTTAGAGCCGGGCACATAGACACCCGGGAAATCCAGCAGGGGGTCCAGGGCCTCTAGTAGGGCGGGAAGGCCATCGAGATGGGAGAGGTTATCGCCGGTATTGATGACCAGGTCAGGCTCTAGCTCGGCTAGAGAATGCATAAAGGCGGTTTTCTGGGCCTGCCCCGGAATCATATGCATATCCGAGATATGCAGAATCTTAAAATCGGGGCTACCTGCCGGCAGAATCGGCAGGGTTTCCCGGCGCACCTGGAAGTTATTGAGCTCAATAAAGTGGGCATAAGCGGCCGTGGCGGCCCCAGCTACGGCACCCGCTGCCAGAACCCCTGAAAGGGTCTGAGCCAGGGTGCCAGCTGAAGCCGCCACGCCACGAGAATTCTGAGAATTCAAGGGAGTCCTTACTGGTTAGTACCAAGAACCGTGTTCGAGGGGGTATCGAACTTATCGGTGTTGTAGTTCTTAGCCTGGGCCTGCATGAACTTCTGCCACTGGGCAGCTGCGTAGGTGGCACCGTCCACGTAGTCCAGAACTCTACCGTTGATGGAAAGGCCGTTGAGAGGGCGAGAGGTGTTTTCCATGCTGCCCACCCATGATGCGGTGGAAAGGCCGCGCGTGTACCCTACGGTCCAGGTCTGGGCAGAGTTATCGGTGGTACCGGTTTTAGCGGCGGACGCATCGGTCAGGCCAATACCGCGCTGGTAACCCGAGCCGTCCACCAGAACCTGCTTGAGTACGTAGTTCACGCCGTTGGCAACGTCCTCTTCAAGTACGCGCTCACAGGTGGACTCATAGGTCTTGACCTCGGTATCGCCCTTACTGACCTTCTCCAGCGAAACAGGCTCGCAGTAGGTGCCGCCGCTGGCAAAAGTGGCGTAGGCCGAAGCCATAATCAGCGGGGTGGTACCATGGGGCCAACCACCCAGCAGGTAGGCGGGGCGGGTGATGGAATAGGGGTCTGCCCCGTTACCGTCGGTGATGCGGAGCTTGGCCCGTAGGTCGTTGAGGGCACAGGCATCGGTCACCGACGCCATCTTAATGGAGTAGGAGTTAATGGAGTTCTTCAGGCCGTAGGCCACGGTACCCCAGCTCTGGCTGCCGCCTTCAGAGTTGGTGAAGACGTAGCCATCAGCGTCTTCGGAGGTAACGAAGCCGCCCTCCTCGCATTTAGCAGGCCACTGGAAGCTCTTGGGGTAGCTGAGGGAAGTGCCATCAATGGTGGCGTTGACGCCCTTGCCGTCCTTAATCCACTGGGCCAGAATCACGGCCTTGAAGGTTGAACCGGGCTGGAAGCCTGCTGTACCACCGTGGGAGACACTCACGTTGAAGTTGAAGTAGTTATCCGCAAAGTCGCTTGTATCAGAGGGGCCGTAGCCGGAGTTCTGGGCCATGGCAATAATCTTGCCGGTGCCGGGAGCAACTGAAACGAGAGAGGCACTGACACGGTCGGGGTTGTTGGTGGAAGGCTGAGTGGCTTCAACCTGGGTCTTGGCGTCCTTCTGGGCGTCAGGGTCAATGGTGGTAATGATCTTGTAGCCGCCGCGGTAGAGGGCATTTTCACGGTCCTCTTCGGTGGCACCGAAGGTCTCATCACTCAGGAAATCAAATATTGCGTACCTACAGAAATGCGCAAAGTCGCCGGCGGTGGAGCAGCCCATGGGGGTGGTGTGAATGTCGAGAGTAATCTCTTCGTTGAGGGCGTCCGAGTATTCGTCCTCGGTAATCTTGCCGTCGCGGAGCATGGTGCCCAGAACTACATCGCGACGTTCCTTGGACAGTTCGGGGTTAACATCGGGGCGGTAGACGTTAGGTGAAACCACCATGCCTGCCAGAATCGCCGATTGGGAGATGCTGAGCTCTGATGCTGAAATGCCCCAATAGTAGTAGGCTGCGGCCTCTACACCGTAGTTGGAACCGCCCAGGTTGATGATGTTGAGGTAGCCCTCAAGAATCTGGTCCTTGGAGAGATTCTGCTCCATCGAGATGGCCAGCTTAATTTCCTTGATCTTATCAAGGTAGTCCTTATTAGCACCCAGGGTACTTGCCTCGGTGCCTGCCTGCTCAGCGGCATCAATCAGAAGGTTATTGACGTACTGCTGGGTCAGAGTAGAAGCACCCTGACGAGCTTCGGGGTTAATGACATTGTTGACCAAGGCGCGGGCAATACCCATGGGGGAAACCGCGCCGTGATCGTAGAAGTTACGGTCTTCAGACGAAAGAATTGCATCCTTCATGTGCTGGGAGATGTCATCCAGCGCCACATCGGTGCGGTTCTGAGCGTAGTAGGAGGCAAGCTCGGTTTTACCGTCATTCGCGTAGATAACAGACGGCTGCGAACGTGGGCCGTCGCTGAGGGTCGCGGGCAGACTCTTAAACCAGTTCATCGATGCATTAATAGATGCACTCAGTGCCGTTGTAGGGGGCACCATAATCAGCGCCGCAATAAAACCGGCAATGATGCTCAGCGCAATAAACTGAACAAGGTCGCCGGAGCTACGGCGCCTCTTTCGCACATTCTTTGAAGAAGCCATTGCATCAGTTTATCGGCTCAGGGCGAAAAACGCACCGGCGCGCATGTCACAGCCACCCAAGAAAAACCTGTGAGAGGTGTAAGAGTCGTCTTTTTAGCCCCGGTAGTCTAGGCTTGGTGCTATGGAAAAATGGGAATACGCAACAGTGCCCCTGATGATTCACGCAACCAAGCAGATCCTCGACAACTGGGGTGAAGACGGCTGGGAGCTCGTTACCGTGCTCCCCGGTGCCCCCGCCCCCAGCGGCGCCACCCCCGCCGGAAACATGGTTGCTCCCACTCAGGGCAATCCGATCGCCTACTTCAAGCGCAAGAAGGCTAGTAACTAAATACTCACACCAGAACCGGGTTCAGGCTGACCATAGCCACGAGCCCGGTTTTTGGCCCCTAGAAATATTGCTTTTCAAGAAGGTATACCGTGTCAAAGATTGAAGACCGCCTCAAAGAACTTGGCTATGACCTGCCCGAGCTGGCAGCCCCGGTAGCTGCCTACGTTCCTGCCGTCACCAGCGGTAACTACGTCTACACCTCGGGCCAGCTGCCTTTCGTTAAGGGCGAGCTGCCCGCCACCGGCAAGGTCTCAGATTCCGGCGCCGAAGGCTTTGTAGACCCCGAAACCGCGCAGAAACTGGCTAGCCTCTCAGCCCTGAACGCCCTGGCTGCCGTCAAGTCCGTCATCGGCGATCTTGACCGCGTCACCCGCGTGGTCAAGGTGGTCGGCTTCGTCTCATCAGACCCCTCCTTCACCGGCCAGCCCGCCGTCATCAACGGGGCCTCCCTGCTTCTGGGAGAGGTCTTTGGCGAGGCAGGCGTGCACGCCCGCTCAGCCGTTGGCGTGCCGGTACTACCGCTGGACTCCCCGGTAGAAGTTGACATCATCGTGGAATATGCCTAGCCAACCCATGTATACCGGCGCCCTCAAGCGGGTGCCGCCGCCGGCGTCCGCCCCCTATGTCTCGGCGGCGGCTCCGGCCCCCAAAACCCACCCCATCCCGTCAAGCCAGCAGGATTCCGCCCGCACCTGGCTCGATGAGGGGGACTGTACACCGCGTGCGGCCAAGCCCGCAGCCGCGGTCGTTTTTGTGCGCGACGGCGCTTCGGGGCCTGAAACCTTTATGACCTACCGGGTGAAATCCCCTATGGGCCGGGTTGCCTTCCCCGGCGGCCTGGGCGTGCCCGAGGACGCCGCCCCCATCGGCTGGGTGGGCCCCAGCGGTGAATACTGGGCCAAGGCCTTCAGCGAGGACGACCTGGGGGCAGCTAACGCTGCCGTAGTTACCGCGGTGCGTGAGCTCTTTGAAGAGACCGGCGTGCTCTTAGCCGGCAGCGGTGAGCTCTCGACTATTGAGCTCACTAGCGGGCACGAGTGTATGGCCTCACGTCTTGCTGTAGCTCAGCAGGATAAAACCTTTGCTGACTACCTGGAACGCCGCGGTCTTAAAATCCGTGCCGACCTGCTCAAGCCCCTAGCCCGCTGGCAGTCACCGGGCTTCTTCCACAAGCGCTACGACATTCACTATTTCACCTGCGCGGTGCCGGTGGGGCAGAACCCCTCCCTGCTCGCCGGGAAGGGTATCTGGGGGCGCTGGGTCAGCGTGCGTGAGTTGATTGCCCACCCCATGAGCGTGGAACTCGGTAACGAAATTGGGCAGGACGACACCATCGGGGTGCCCTTCCAGGAGCTGGTGACCCCCGGCGTCATGTACCTGCTGGAACAGCTCGCTGCGGCCTCTGGGGCGGTTGCCTTCCTGGCTAAGCGACGCCAGGTTTCCCTCTACCTGCCCGAGGTTAAGCAGGACGCCGCCGGCACTTGCTACCTGGCGGTGCAGGAGAAAAAGGTTTAGTCGTGCCCCTCAAGCATCAGGCCCCCAGCCCAGTACCCATCTCGTCCTCACAGAGACTTACCAGATGGACGACCCTGGGGGCTTGTCTGCTACTGGTGGCTATTATCGGTGGCCGTTTGGGACTGGGCGCCTTGGGGCTACAACTTATCCCAGGGCTAGGCTTGGTCTGCCTGGGGCTCTCTTACCTGGCGGCCCTTACATTACTGGTGTGTGGCACCGCCTATATCCTTAAGAGCCTGGGAAAAATCCCCCAGCCAGATGGAGCTAGAAGCAGCACCCTGGTCTTGCTAACTACCTGGTTCGCTCAAGGTCTTCTGCTCTTGCTGGTAAGTGCTCTTGCCCTGATAATGACTTTTAGCTTCTTCATTGGTCTGGTCTTCAGCACCGGTTGGATCCGCTATGAAGATGAGGGGAAAACCTACTACCAGTTCCCCGTATGGCTAGACCGTGACCATTGCAGGGAGGCACAACAGGTCAACCTCATCTTTGCCCGGGACCTTGAGGGAACCTATGACTGTTGGCCCAACAGTAAGGACTCCGGGGGTGCCTCAACCCCACCGGGCAACCTGGGCGACGTCCAGGTGCTCGAGGAGGCCCCCACGTCCGTCCCCGAGCCCACCGACCAGCCCTACACTCCCGATCCGCTTACCCCGGTTGAGGCTGAAAACGTCACCGACATCGACGAGAGCGGAACCTTCGGCCTGGTTCTGGCCAACAGCAACGACATCTACGCCGCAACCTACACAGACCAGGGTCACTGGCTTATGGGCGGAAAAATCTCTACGGTTGGAGCCAAATCCCTAGAGCTCTGCGGTCACCAGCGCCTCAGTGAGACCGTTCTGGTCTACTGCCAAGCCCGTGCCGAAGGGGCCACACTGCTGACCAGCGCAGATAACGGGCTCACCTGGACTACCCACGAGCTAGACCCAGCCGCCTCCTACCTGTTAGAGGCCCACTACACTAACGGAACCTACACCCTTGAAGTTGGCTATCCGGCCTGGGTTCCCTCAAATAGCACCACCCTCATCACCTCATCCGACGGCCTCACCTGGCAGACCCGCTAACCACCGGCGTCCGCCTCTGCCCGGGGTAGGTGCAAAAAACCGGGTGGTCAGCTAGAGCTGACCACCCGGTTTTAAAGTATTGAGAGCAGGCAGGACGCCCGCCCTACCTTAGCGGGAGCGCTGGCGCAGACGCTGCAGATCAAGGATGACCACAGCGCGAGCCTCCAGGCGGATCCAGCCGCGGGAAACGAACTCGGCCAGGGCCTTGTTCACGGTTTCGCGGGAAGCACCCACCAGCTGGGCCAGCTCTTCCTGGGTCAGTTCGTGGGCAACTAGCACACCGTCGGTGGCGGGGCGACCGAAACGGTCAGCCAGGTCAAGCAGGGCCTTGGCAACGCGACCGGGAACGTCTGAGAAGACCAGGTCAGCCAGGTTCTCGTTGGTGCGGCGCAGGCGGCGGGCCAGAGCCTGCAGAACCTGGGCGGAGATGTTGGGGGACTTCTCCATGGCCTTACGCAGGGACTCGTGCTTGACACCGGCCAGGCGGGTCTCAGAGACAGCGGTTGCGCTGGTTGAGCGGGGTGAGGGGTCAAACAGGGCCATTTCGCCGAAGATTTCGCCGGGGCCCATGATAGCTACCAGGTTCTCACGGCCATCGGAAGCGGTGCGACCCAGCTTCATCTTGCCTGAGATGACGAAGTAGAGCTGGTCGCCCTGGTCACCTTCGTAGAAGAGGGTAGCGCCGCGTGAAAGGTCGACTTCGGTGATGTCTTCGGTCAGTGCTGCAAAGGCTTCGTCGTCGAGTGAAGCGAACAGCGGAGCACGGCGTAGTACTTCAATATCCATGGTTCTCTTTTACTCCTGATAATGGATCTAAAGGGCGATTCGAGTGCGGTGCCCTGTACGTACAGGATGGGCAGACTTCTAAGCATAGTCTTTGCCTAGTTCATCACACAGCACTTTTATCTGTGACTTATTCAACTATTACGAGCCTACAGGATATTTGGTGCTTTCGATACCCAAAGCGCCTAGAGCTTAGTTCCTTCACCGAGAATTTTTCCTGAGTTTCCGCCTATTTTTTCAGGTTGGGCGTGTAGGCTGTGGTATTCCTGTGAGGGCTGAACATCGACAGGGGCTGCACTATCTGCTGCGGTGTGTCTTGCTGTAGCGATAGGTGCCGGAACCCGGCCTGCTCAGCCTTCCCCGTTGAATGGAGAGTCATGACCGTACTTGACTGGGTCATTATCGCTATTATTGCCCTCTACTTTTTAGCCGGTGTACGGCAGGGCCTCTTTGTCACCCTTGGTACCTTTGTAGGTTTCGTGCTGGGCGCAGTTGCCGCTATCTACGCCACCCCCTGGGTAATCAACCAGGTCAATTCGCGCTGGTACCTTCTTGCCGGACTGGGTACAGTGCTCGCCTGCCTGGTGCTGGGGCAGACCCTGGGTATGACCCTGGGCAGTGCAATCCGCAGGGCAAGCGATCGTACGCCCCTGCGCGGTCTAGAGCGCCTTGCCGGTGGCCTGCTCAATATGGTGCTGGCCTCGCTGGTCATCGTGACCGTGGTGCTGGTCGTCCGCCCCCTGGGTATCCCAGCGGTTACTGCCCTCACCGCGGAATCTAAGGTGGTGACCTGGATGATGCAGGTGACCCCGGCGTCCGTGCAGGAAAAAGTAACCGAGGTTCGGGGCCAGATTGTGCAGGCCACCGGTCTGCCCGAGATTTCTCAGCTGCTTTACCCCGAGCAGTCCGCTCCGCTCGGCACCCTTGAAACAGCTGCGCTGGAAGAAGCTGGCTGGTCGGTGGTGCAGGTTGTGGGTGCAGCCCAGGCTTGTAATTACACATCTGAGGGTTCGGGTTTCGTGGTGGACGGTGGTCTCGTGGTGACCAACGCGCACGTGGTTGCGGGCGTGAGCACCCCTACCCTGCTGAGCCGCGACGGTCAGGCTGCAACGGGCGATGTGGTCTACTACGATACTGAACGCGATATCGCGATTATCAGTGCTCCCGACCTGGCCCTAGCCCCCCTGACCCTGAACGAAGCCGAGGTCGCTTCAGATACTGAAGTTGCCTTTATGGGCTACCCGGGCGGCGGCCCCTTCGCCAGCCGGGCAGCGATTGTCCAGGGGCTCGGCTATACCCAAACCATCAACGCGCAGACCGGGGAAACCAACCCCTCCCGCCTGGTCTACCAGCTAGCTGCCCAGGTCCAGCAGGGTAACTCCGGCGGCCCCGTGCTCACCGAGGACGGGCAGGTCATGGCTATGGTCTTTGCTAAGTCGACCCAGAGCCAGACCGGATACGCTGTTCCGGCCTCGCAGATTATTGAGGCTCTAACTCAGGTAAACGCCTCGTCCTCAGCGGTTGCAACCGGCCAGTGTGTACCTAACTAGGGCTTCGCGGCCTGGGTGGGGCGGGCGTACAGAAGATAAACCGCTAGCCCCACCCCCAGCAGAAGTAGCCCGCCTGCGATAGAGGCGGGCGGCAACGTCCCCACCACCAGGCAGCAGCCCGCTGCCCCGGCAACCTGCAGGGTGCGCGGGTAGCGGCGGTAGGGGACGGTTTGCGTGAAGGCTGCCAGGTTCGCCACGCAGTAGTAGAGCAGCACGCCGAAGGACGAAAAGCCGATAGCGCTGCGCACATCAAAGAACAGAATCAGGGCGGTCACGGCCACCGCTACGGTGATTTCTAGCCGGTAGGGTACCCCGTAGACCGGGTGCAGGTGCGCAAAGTAGGCGGGCAGGTCGCGGTGGGTAGCCATGGCGTGACCTGTGCGGCCGATGCCGGTGATGAGGGCCAGTAATGTCCCGAGTGCACCGATGGAAGCCGCGATACCCATGAGGGCGCTCAGGGGTGCGGACGACCCTACCGCTGCAGCCAGCGGGGCGGAGGTTCCCGCTAGACCCGCATAACCTAGCTGGTGGATGAGCGCGAGGGCAACTAGCAGGTACAGGGTGCCCACCAGCGTCAGGGTAATGATGATAGCCCGCGGAATGATGCGGGCGGGGTCTTTGACCTCTGACCCCATGGTGGCAATACGGGCGTAGCCGGCGAAGGCAAAGAAGAGCAGGCCAGCGCCCTGCATGACCCCGTAGATAGTTGCCGCCGGGCTAGTGGGTGCGGCGGACGCTCCCGCCCCGCTCCCTGCGCTGGCAGTAATCGCTGCGGGGTCCGGAGCTACCCCGAGGAGAACCGCACCGAAAAAGACGGCCAGGGCTAGGAGCACCAGAGTGACCAGGATTTTAGTGAGGGCTGCGGTACGGGTGATGCCCCTGTAGTTGACGGCGGTGAGGGCGGCAACTGCGGCGATAGCCAGGAGCTTTTCATAGCCCGGTGCCAGATAAGCGGCAAAGGTCATAGCCATAGCGGCGCAGCTGGCTGTTTTACCGATGACGAAGCACCACCCCGCTGCAAAGCCCCAGATATGGCCGAGCTGACGGCTGCCGTAGATGTAGGTGCCGCCTGATTCGGGGTGCTGGGCAGCCAGCTGGGCCGAAGAGGTGGCATTAGCGAAGGCGAGAAAGGCAGCTAGGGCTAGGGAGAGCAACAGCCAGTTCCCAGCTGCTGCCGCTGCCGGCGCGAAGGCGGCAAAGAGGCCAGCCCCAATCATGGACCCGGCACCGATGTAGACGGCGTCGGTGAGGGTCAGCTGCGCCCGAGGTTGGGTAGCCATCGTGCCGAACTAGCCCAGATGGTGGGCTAGGAAGGAGAGCGCCAGCTCGTAGCCCTGAGCGCCTGCACCGGCAATCACGGCGGTCGCCTGGGGTGAGACGTAGGAGTGGTGGCGGAAGGGCTCCCGCTTGTGCACGTTAGAGAGATGCACTTCGACAACGGGCAGCTCGGCCGCTTCGAGGGCGTCGTGCAGGGCCACAGAGGTGTGGGTGTAGGCGGCCGGGTTGATGATGATACCGGCGGACGCGGTACGGGCTGCCTGGATTGCATCGATGAGGTCGCCCTCGTGGTTGGACTGCATGAAGGTAATCTCATAGCCCAGCTCGGCGGCCTGGGCGCGGAGGGTGGCTTCGATGTCGGTCAGGGTGGTACGCCCGTAAATCTCGGGTTTGCGCACGCCGAGCAGGTTGAGGTTGGGGCCGTTGATGACGGAAATGAGTCGTGGTGCAGTCTGTGATGTTGCCATAGCTTCTAGTTTTTCACACGAAAACGCCCGCCTCCAGCTTGCTGCCATAGATGGAGCAGAATGGAGCGGGCATCTAATCAAAAACACTGGCCTCAACTGATGTGGGGCATGCGTGCCTCATATAGAGGCTTATTCATAAGGGGGTTCCGCAGGCTCACGCTCGCTGCCGACCCTCTCGCCTGGTTCGCTTCGCTCACAAGGCGATTCACGCCAGCCGCCGAGCCAGCAGCTTCGCTGTGAGCCTGCTCCACCTACCCTAATGAATAAGCCTCATCCTGTTATATCGCGCTGCTAACCCTTCTTAAAGTTAGCCTCGATAGCTTCCATGACGGTGGGGTCTGCCAGGGTGGTGGTGTCGCCGACCGGGCGGTCTTCGGCGACGTCCTTGAGCAGGCGGCGCATGATCTTGCCGGAGCGGGTCTTGGGCAGATCATCCACAATCAGCACGCGCTTGGGCTTGGCAATCGGGGAGATTTCGACGCCCACGTGAGCACGAATCTGCTCTGCCAGCTCGGTCTCGTTGTGCCCTGCTGCCTTGGCTTCGTCGTTGAGGATGACGAAGGCCATGACGGCCTGGCCGGTGGTTTCGTCGGCTGCACCAACAACCGCTGCCTCGGCGACCGCGGGGTGGGAGACCAGGGCGGACTCGATTTCGGGGGTGGAGAGGCGGTGGCCGGAGACGTTCATGACGTCGTCCACGCGGCCCAGAACCCAGAGGTCGCCGTCGGCGTCGCGCTTGGCGCCGTCACCGGCGAAGTACATCTTCTCGAAGCGGGACCAGTAAGTGTCGACGAAGCGGTCGTCGTCGCCCCAGATAGTGCGGAGCATGGAGGGCCAGGGCTCGCGGATGGTCAGGAAGCCGGACTGCCCGTTGGGCAGGGACTCGCCCAGGTCGTCCACCACGTCGATGGTGATGCCGGGGATGGGCTGCTGGGCGCTGCCGGGCTTGGCTGCGGTGATGCCGGGCAGCTGGGAGACCATGATCGCGCCGGTCTCGGTCTGCCACCAGGTATCGACGATGGGGCACTTGCCGCCGCCGATGACGCGGTGGAACCAGCGCCAGGCTTCGGGGTTGATGGCTTCGCCCACGGTGCCGAGCACACGCAGGGTGGACAGGTCGTACTGGGCGGGGATGTCCTCGCCCCACTTCATCATGGTGCGGATAGCGGTGGGGGAGGTGTACATGATGGTCACCCCGTACTTCTGCACGATTTCCCAGAAGCGGCCGCGGTGCGGGGCATCGGGGGTGCCTTCGTAGATGACCTGGGTGGAGCCGTTGACCAGGGGGCCGTAGGCGACGTAGGAGTGGCCGGTGACCCAGCCGACGTCTGCGGTGCACCAGTAGATGTCGGTCTCGGGCTTGAGGTCGAAGATGTTCTTGTGGGTGAAAGCGCCCTGGGTGAGGTAGCCGCCGGTGGTGTGCAGAATACCCTTGGGCTTACCGGTGGTGCCGGAGGTGTAGAGGATGAAGAGGGGGTCTTCGGCGTTCTGATGGGAGGGCTCGTGCTCGGTGGACTGCTCGGCAACCAGCTCGTGCCACCAGACGTCGCGGCCCTCAACCCAGTTGATATCTTCGCCGTTGCGCTTGACGACCAGAACCTTTTCGACCGAAGAGCCACCCTTGGCCAGGGCGGTGTCGACGGCGGGCTTGAGCATGGAGGGCTTGCCACGGCGGAAGGAGCCATCGGCGGTGATAACCAGCTTGGCTTCGCCGTCCTCGATGCGGGAGAGCAGGGCATCGGCTGAGAAGCCGCCGAAGACGACGGAGTGCACAGCGCCGATGCGGGCGCAAGCCAGCATGGCGATCACAGCTTCGGCAATCATGGGCATGTAGATAGCAACGCGGTCGCCCTTAGAAACACCCAGGGATTCGATGCCGTTGGCTACGCGGGAGACCTCATCCTTGAGCTCTGCGTAGGTGTAGGACTTGGTATCGCCGGGCTCGCCCTCAAAAAGGATGGCGGTGCGGTCGCCGTTACCTGCTTCGACATGGCGGTCTACGGCGTTGTAGCAGGCGTTGAGCTCGCCGTCTGCGAACCACTTGGCGAAGGGCGGGTTGGACCAGTCGAGGGTTTCGGTGAAGGGCTTGTACCAGGTGAGCAGGTTGCGGGCCTGTTCTGCCCAAAATTCGGTGCCTTTTTCTTTGGCTTCTTCGTAGATGCCGGGCTGAGCGTTGGCCTGGGCTGAAAACTCGGCGCTGGGGGCGAAGACGTCCTGGGTGTCGGTCATGGTGTGCCTTCCTGTTCTGTGGGGCGCGTCATTGATGTGCGCCACAAACGGACTTTTTCTCACCTTAGCGCACCATGTAGCGCTAGTCACAAATTTGAGCGTTCGTGTTGCGCGAAATCAGGACGCCGGTACCAGCTACCCCCGGTACCGCAAGGGAGTGCAGGGGTAGGCTTGGGATATGCCCCTGAATGCAGACCTACCTCTTAGCCCTGATGAGCTCGCCCAGCTCGAAACCCGCTCTGTGCCCGAACCTAAAGCGCGCGCGTCCGCCCGTAAGCACGCTCGCGCGGCAGCTCGCGGCGAACCCGAGAGCCCTCTAGCGCTGACCCGTCGCGCCCGCAAAATCAACCGTATCTTGGGGGAAACCTACCCCTACGCGGTGGCTGAACTCGACTTTGATAACCCCTTTGAGCTCCTGGTGGCTACCGTCCTTTCGGCCCAAACCACCGACGTGCGCGTCAATGCAACTACCCCCGAACTCTTCGCCCGTTACCCCGATGCGGCGGCGCTGGCGTCCGCCCGAATCGAAGACGTAGAAGACATTGTGCGGCCCCTGGGCTTCTACCGCTCCAAGGCCAAAGCGATTGTGAATCTGGCAGCCCAGCTGGTGGCAGACCACCGCGGGCAGGTACCAGCTACCCTGGAGGACCTCGTCAAACTCCCCGGTGTGGGGCGGAAGACCGCTTTCGTCGTGCTGGGTAACGCCTTTGGCAAGCCGGGAATTACCGTTGATACCCACTTCGGCCGCCTAGCCCGCCGCTTTGGCTTCACCACCGAAGAAGACCCCGTTAAGGTCGAGCGCGATGTCGCCGAACTCTTTGAACCCAAGGACTGGACCCAGCTTTCCCACCGCCTGGTCTACCACGGTCGCCGAATCTGCCATGCCCAAAAACCGGCCTGCGGGGCCTGCCCCGTTGCCGATCTTTGCCCGGCTTACGGTGCCGGTGAAACCGACCCGGTGGCGGCAGAGAGACTGCTCAAGTACGAGATGGCCCCGGGGCGTGAGCGCCTGCACCTGCGTTTTGTGCAGGGCGCTACCCGTCGTCAGCTGCGGGAAGAGGGGTGGACGCTCAGTGCCTAGGGAAGAGATGTCAGGGGAAGAGATAGCGGGGCAGCACCCCGCCCTAGTGGCCCTGCAGGAGTTGGCGGAGCGGGCCCCGAGTATTGTGCGTCCCGAGGATTCGTGGCCGATTGGGCAGATGGACCCGGGCACCGTTAAAGAGGCCGCTGTGCTGGTGCTGATGGGGGTGCTTGATGAGGCTCCGGCGCAGAATACCGGGTGCGGCACGGTTGCGTCGGACCTTGACCTCTTGGTGTTGGTTCGGTCGGATGCCCTGCGCCATCACGCCGGTCAGCCTGCCCTGCCCGGCGGGCGGATCGACCCTGAGGACTACGACGAGGCAGCCCGTACCGGCCGAACCGTCCAGCAGGTAGCTGCCCTGCGGGAGGCTGTGGAAGAGACCGGCCTGCAGGCTGAGGGGGTGCGCCTGCTGGGCCAGCTCCCGGCGGTCGATTTGCCGGTGAGTAACTACCGGGTGACTCCCGTACTGGGCTGGTGGGACCTACCGACCCCGGTGGAGGCAGTAGACCGGAATGAGTCAACCCTGGTGGTGCGTGTGCCGGTGGCAGACCTGCTGAACCCGGCTAACCGGCTGACCATGACGGTGACTCGCGGCCGGACCAGGCACAAATCCCCGGCTTTTGAGGTGACCGGCGACTTCGCCCCGTTTACCATCTGGGGCTTCACCGGCAACCTGCTTTCCCGCGTCTTTGAAGAGCTGGGCTGGGAAGAGCCCTGGGATAAGAAGCGCACCCGGGAGGTCGGGACTTAGCCTACTTAGCCTGCGAGTAGTCGTCGGTAGTGACCACAGTGACGGGGAATTCCACCTCGGTGGGGCCGAAGATGAGTTCGGCGGCAGCTTGAGCTGATTCGCGCACAATCTCCGCAGCGCGGGCAGCTTCGCCGACGGGGCCGTAGAGCATGATTTCATCGTGCAAAAAATAGACCAGGCGGGTTTGCATACGCTTGCCGAAGCGACGTTCGGTGCGCAGGCGTTTGCGGATTTGGGCCATCCAAATCACCGCCCATTCGGCGGCGGTTCCCTGGATGACGAAGTTACGGGTGAAGCGGCTGTGGGCGCGGGCTGCTGAGCGGGCGGCGCGTTCGTCGGCTGCGGTGACCTGGTTGCGCTGGGCCTGGAACCAGGCATGGGAGGGGGCAGGGGAGGTGCGCCCCAGATAAGTGGTGACCTGCCCGCCGCGCATACCTACCTCGGCAGCGCGTTCGGTCAGGCCGATAGCTGCGGGGAAGAGTTTTTTGAGGTGGGGCATGAGCTGCCCGCCTTCGCCGGTGGTGGCCCCGTACATGGCAGCCAGCAGAGCAATTTTGGCGTGGGAGCGGTCCTTGAGGACGCTGCCGGTGCGCTCGCCGATTTCGGCGATACCCAGGTAGAGGTCGGTGCCGCGTCCAGCAACAGCGAGGGCCCGGTCACCGCTCATGACGGCCAGGATGCGGGGTTCGATTTGGGCGGCGTCAGCGACGGTGAGAATCATGCCCTCTTCGTCGCGGACGGCGGGGCGGACGTCCTTGGGGATCTGCATGGCCCCGCCGCCGTGCCCGCCCCAGCGGCCGGTGGCAGCTGACCCGACCTCGTAGGTGGGGTGGAAGCGGTTGCCCGTGACCCAGGCATCTAGCCAGTTCCAGCCGTTGGCCGTGTAGAGGCGGGCCAGGCGCTTGTAGTCGAGCAGGGGGCGCACGAGCTGCCAGCGTTCTTCGCGCAGATGGGGGACGGCGTTGGCCCATTCGGTGAGTTCCCATTTGCGGGTGGAGGTGACCGAGTGGCCGGCTGCTTGGAGGGCTTTGAGGACTTCTTGGGGTGAGTCGGGGTTGAGGTTGGGGGCGCCGAGTTCTTCGCGGATGCGGGCGGCGAGGCGCTCCATCTTGTAGGGGCGGTCGTAGCCTGCGGGGCGGGGGCCGAGGGCGTGTTCGAGGATTTTTTCGTGGATGGTGCGGTTCCAGGGCATGCCGTGGTGCTTCATTTCGGCTGCGATGAGAGCGCCCTGGGATTCTGCGGCGAGTAGGAGGGAGAGCCGAGCGGGGGCTGGGCAGGCGGCGACGGCTTCTAGCTGGGCGCGGAGTTCGGTGAGCAGGGCGGACGCGCTAGGCCCGGTTTTTTCTTGAGCTTCGGGCGATGCTGGGCCCAGGTCGTCGAAGAGGGAGGTCTGCCCCTCAATTTGCCGTCGGGCGGGCAGATGCCCGGGCGGGGGTTCGGGGGTGCGGTTGAGGTCGCAGGTGGGGGTGTAGGGCAGCTGGTTGGCGGCGCGGGTGGCGGCGGTTGCTAGGATTCGTTGGGCTAGGCGCAGGTCGTGGCAGGACGCCGGCGAGACCCCAGCTGCCAGTAGAACAGGCATGACCTCGCGCGCGTCCGCCCAGGCCCAGCGGATGACCCGGTGGGGATTTTGGGCTTCAACCGCGCGTACAAAGTCAGGCAACTTGGAGAAGGGGAAGCTGCGGTGGGTGCCTGAGCCGGTATCGTTCAGCGTAATGGCCTCCCACAGGGGCGTATCGCTGGGGGAGGTCGCTGGGCCAAGCACAATGTACATCTTTCTATTATGCCGTTTGGGCTGTTCACAGGGCTAGACAGGGCACATCTTCTGTGGCATAAAGGGGAACAGGAGAAAGACGCCGGGCGCGGGGTCTACCCGAAAGGTAGCCATGCCCGATACTAATGTGCGTGTGCGCCGGTCGCGGCGCCGCTTCTTTGAGCCCCAGCCCCCAGCTAACGAGTCCCAGATCAGTGAACTCTTGGCCAGCGAGCCTGTAACAAGAGAGCCCGCTTCCAATGAACAGGCCGAGGCCGAGCCTAGAGCGCCGGTGCCTTCCACACCGGCCTCGGCTGCCGAACCTACCGCCCTGCCCCAGGATTTGCCCCTGCTGGCTATAGAGCCAGCCGAAACCGACCTGGGCCCTCTCACACCCCTGCTGGCTCAGTCAGATCTCACCGATATCTTCGTCAACGGCCCTCGAGATGTGTGGTACGAGGCTGCCGGTAGCCTGCGCCGGGCTGCCATCACTTTCCCTAACGACGAGGCCGTCAGAGCCCTGGCCACCCGACTCATTCTTTCGGCCGGTGGCCGCCTGGACGACGCCTACCCGGCCGCAGACGTCCAGACAGCCCAGGGCATCCGCATCCACGCCCTGCTTCCGCCCCTGAGTCGCTCTGGAACCCTACTCTCCCTGCGCCTGCAACCTGCCCAGCGCCCGTCCTTGCGCCAGCTCCAGGAGCGGGGCATGCTGGGGCGAGACCTGGAACTGGTGCTGCGGTACCTGGTGCGTTCGCGGGCTAACCTGCTGGTCAGCGGCGGAACCGGCACCGGAAAAACAACCCTGTTAGGTGCCCTGCTGCAGGAGGCGGACGCCGGTGAGCGCCTGCTACTTGTGGAGGACACCTCTGAGCTACATCTGGATCACCCGCACGCTGTGAGCCTGCAAGCCCGGGCAGCTAACGCTGAGGGGCAGGGGGAGGTGGGGCTGGCCGAGTTGATTCGCCAGGCCCTTCGCATGAGGCCCAACCGGCTGGTGGTGGGCGAATGCCGCGGTGGAGAGGTTATGGATATGCTCACTGCCATGAATACCGGTCACGCCGGTAGCGGCACTACCGTGCACGCCAACTCAGCCCAGGCTGTGCCGGCTCGGCTCTACGCCATGGGGGCTCTGGCCGGGGTGAGTAGCCAGGCGGTAGCTCTTCAAGCTGCGACCGCTCTGGACTACATTGTGCACCTTGAGCGGGAGAAAGGGCAGCGGCTTGTTCGCGGGGTCTACCGGCTCACCGGGGCTCCTGAGCTTGCCGTTGAGCCGATTTGCACCGTGGAACCTCGCCGGCGGGGCACCTACCTGCGCTGGCACCCCGGTAGTGAAGAGCTCTGCCGAGCAGCAGGACTGTGGGAGGGCACCGAGGCGGGTGTAGCGTGTTAGGGTTGAGCCCCCGGAAGATCGGTAAGAAGGGGCTAGCGCGGCGGGCTGCCCCTGCCAGTATCGAAGAGCTGGAACTGTGGCCGGACGCCATCTGGCGCCTTGCCGCCCTGCTCAAGGCCGGGTGTACTCCGGCGGTGGCATGCACCCAGGTAGCTGTTTACCTGGCGGGCTTGGCCGTAGAAAAACCCGATGCCGCCCCCGCGCGTCACAGTGCGACCAGCCGGGTGAGGCTCCTGAGCTTTCTTAGCCCTGCTTCCCGCCAGCAGCAGGTCTTGGAAGACGCCCGGGCTCAGATAGCCCAACTGTTTGAGGCTGCTAGCGTGGCAGCTAGCCAGGGGCGGCCCCTGGCTCCTGTCTACCAGCAGGCAGCGGTGCAGAGCGAAGTGCGAGATAGCGTGCGGCAGGGAGCCGCTGCGGTGGCTGCCTGCTGGCAGGTGGGCGAGCGCACCGGGGCGTCTTTAGCGCAGGTCTTCGAGCACCTTGCTCGTTACCTTGAGACGGAGATTGACCTGCGGCAGCAGCGGGAAACTGCCCTCAGTGGCCCGCGGGCTACGGGGCGGATTCTTTCCTGGCTGCCCTTTATTGGGCTAGGGCTGGGAATTGTGATGGGAACTGACCCGCTGGGGGTTCTCCTGGGGTCGGTTCCGGGCGCCCTTATCGGGCTTACTGGTCTGGTGCTGGCCTGGTGTGGGAACCGCTGGACTGCCCACCTGATTCGTAGAGCTGAGGAGGGGCAATGATCTTCCTGGTACTGTGCGTTAGCTGCGCCTGCCTGGTGGGAGCGGCTCTACTTTTGGTGCTAAGACGTCGGGGCGCAGTTTCTGATGGGGCAGGGCGGGGGTGGGCCGCCCCGGAAAAGCAACAGGGTGAAGAACAGTCTCCCCCGTCGTCCGCTCCCGCCTTGGACGGTGCCCTCTACCTGGATATGGCAGCTACTATGCTTGCTGCCGGGCTCTCGGTCCCGGCGGTGTTGCAGCAGCTTGGTCAACTTGAAGACGGAAGACACCGGGCGGAGCTAGCTGCGGTGGTGGAAGGCCTCTACCGCGGAAAGAGCTGGACGGACGCCTGGGCTCCGCCGGTTGCCAAAGAGCTAGAGGGCATCCGCGAAGCCCTTGGGCTGACACTGAGCACAGGTGCCCCGAGCGCCCAGCTGGTGCGGGTTCTGGCTCAGCGGCAGCGGCGCCACCGGCAGCGAGCCTACGAAAAGGCAGCAGCCCGTCTAGGGGTCAAACTGGTGGTGCCCCTGGGAGCATGCTCGCTGCCGTCCTTTATCTGCCTGGGAGTGGTGCCGGTGCTCATCGCTCTCCTGCCGTCACTTTTCTAAGGAATCTTTCTGAGGAACTCGGGGCTCCCCGGCCCTTGTTCACAGGCAAGAAAAATAACCTTCTAAAGCGTCACAGTTGCGTCATAGCTGCACCACATTCAGAGCAAGCAGTGCCCGCACGTCCCATAAGTACGGGGCAGTAGCAGAGGACGATTTATCCACAGGGGGTGCCACCCTGTACAGCTCAGTCGGGACTCTGACAGGCTACAGGTATCTCGGGTGAAGGATCCGGCGTCTTTCTTCATCACCTTTACCCGCCCCTTACCCCACCTTCACCCGAGAGCACCACAACAACCAAGGCGGCCCAGCACCGTAGCTGGGCGGCTCTACATCAAGGAGGATACCGTGTTGAAACACCCCTTATTACCCCTAATCGGTAGCGAGCGAACCAGTCGTAAGGAGCATTTAGCTGCTGTCGATCAACGACTACAGCATCGGGCTAAGAGCGAGTCAGATGTGGTGGAAGGGCAGCTTGTTCGGGCCGGTCTTGACGATAGTGAGGCGGGCGCAACCACCGCCGAATACGGCATCGTCATGCTGGCAGCTGTGGGCTTTGCCGGTCTGCTGGTAGTTATTCTCAAATCTGAGGAAGTACGCCAGATGCTGTTAGGTATCGTGCAGACCGCGCTCTCAACCGGCGCTTAAGGGCTACCCTGCCTGTAGCCGTAGCTCTTCCAAAAGTTGCAAGCAGACGGTTACAGGCAGGGCACTGCCTTACCCCAAGAAACCACACATGCCTTGTGAGTGGCTGTCAGCGAATATTCCACGGTGGTGACAGTATGCAAAGAAAAGCGACTCAAGAGCGAGAACGGGGCTCCAGCACCGCAGAATTTGCGGTGGTTCTGCCCGGTATCGTGTTCATTCTGGCCCTGGTACTTGGAGCTGCGGCAACGGGTATCGTACAGCTCAAGCTCGAAGAGGGCGCTCGCCTGGGAGCCAGAGCTGCCGCTCGCGGTGAGACTGCCGAAACTGTCACCCGTATTGTGCAAGAGATTGACCCCGAGGCTGCTGTGAGCCTGGCCCAGGTAGACGACATGACGGTGGTCAGCGTAAGCAGAGCCGCCCCCGGGCTGGTAGGCCAGCTCAGCGGCTGGACACTGACAGCAGATGCCCAAGCCCTGACCGAGCACAGCACCACTACCGGGAGGGCGGACCCGTGAATCGTAGATTCGATAGAGAACGAGGGAGTAGCACCGTTGCCACGGTGGGCCTAGTCTGTGCTCTTCTTGTTCTTGGGACTACCTGTGCCGGGCTCATTGGGGTCATCACCGCTCAACACCGGGCAGCTGCTGCAGCCGATGTGGCAGCCCTTGCCGCTGCGGACGCTGCTCGTGGTCTTACCCCAGGAGAGCCCTGCGCGGTAGCCGAGCGCCTTGCCCTCGCTAACGGAGCCCAGCTGGGTGGTTGCGGTCAGCCATCCGGGCTGGGCGGAACGGTGGACGTGCGCACCTTTGTCGATATACCCGGTCCCTTTGCCTTCTTAGGCCCTGCCCAGGGTCTCTCCCGGGCGGGGCCACTTGCTTCCTGATAACCGTGGCCAGCCCCGCTCGCTATATCAAGGCTAGAAAGGGTCGTCGGTAGCGGCAAAGCCAGTCAAAGACTCAGCTACACCCACCGGGGCAGGCTTCCCCTCCGCCCGGTGCCCCTCCGCATAACTCTTCGTTCCTGTTTCCCCAGCTACCGGGCTTTCAGATGCCGGGTCTAAAGGCTTGAGCAGTCTTCTGCGCTCTTCGTCGGTGAGTTCGTCAGCCTCAACGAGCAGGGCAGCTACGAGGCGGGCAGCACCGGCCTTGTGCAGGGGCTCGTTCCGGTTGCCACACTTGGGGGACTGCACACAGGAGGGGCAGCCCAGCTCGCACTCGCAGGCCAAAATCGTATCGAGGGTGGCGCGTAGCCAATGCCCCACCTGCTCAAAGCCCCGTTCAGCAAAGCCCGCCCCGCCCGGGTGGCCGTCATAGACGAAGATAGTGGGCTGCTCGGTATCAACATGGAAGGCGGTCGATAAACCACCGATATCCCATCGGTCGCAGGTAGCCACCAGAGGCAGCAGGCCGATAGCGGCATGTTCGGCGGCGTGCAGAGCCCCGGGGATATCTCGCTCATGGATGCCCGCAGCATAGAGCAGGGGAGCGGGCATCGCCCACCAGATAGCCCTAGTCTGTAGCTCCTGCGGAGCAAGGTCAAGAGGCTCGTCGCCCAGCACCTGCTGACCAATCAGCGACTTCCGCTGGTAGCTAACTACCTGAGAACGTACCCGCACCTGCCCGTAGGTCAGACTCACCTGCCCCTGTTGCAGGGTTTCCTCAGCCCCCAACACCGTCACCTCGGTAATATCACGAGACTGGGTGTAGTAATCGGGGCTGACCGCCGAGACAGCAATAACCTTATTGTCCTCATCGAGGTCTTCTACCACGAAAGTCTTACCCTGATGGGTGTAGATAGCACCGGGGTGCCCCTGAGAATGGGCATGACCATCGTCCATACTGCCGATCACGCTACCGGTCTCAACATCAATAATCTGTAGGGGAGAGCCGCCCCCGCGCAGGTTCACAAAATCACTGGCAGATTCCGGGTGCGTCCAAAACCAGCCTGTGGCTCGCTGCCGCAAGTAGCCCTGCTCCACCAGACGCCCCAGGAGTGCCTCGGTGGACCGCCCAAAAACCATGAGCTCATCCCGGCGCAGGGGAATCTCAGCCGCCGCGGCACACAGGTGCGGACTAAGCACATAGGGGTTTTCAGGGTCGAAGACGGTTTTTTCTACCGGCCGGTCAAAGATATCTTCGGGGTGATGTACCAGGTAGGTATCGAGGGGGTCCTCGCTGGCAATCAGCACCGCAAAAGCGTCCTGCCCAGCCCTGCCAGCTCGTCCTATCTGCTGGTAAAAGGACGCCCGCGTACCCGGCCAGCCGCCCACCAAGACAGCGTCAAGACCCGCAATATCAATACCCAGCTCCAGGGCATTGGTCGAGGCAACGCCAAGAATCTCTCCCCGGCGCAGGCTAGCTTCAAGAGCCCGCCGCTCCTCGGGCAGGTAGCCCGCCCGATAGGCCGCAATGCGCGCAGAAAGCCCGGGCTCCACCTCATCGAGATAGCGCCCCGCAGTCTGAGCGATAGCCTCAGCACCCCGTCGAGACTTAATAAAAGCGATGGTGCGGGTACGGTTCACCACCAGGTCAGTGAGCATCTCAGCGCTCTGAGTAATCACCGACTTACGCACCGGTGCCCCGTTCTCACCGGCACCACTGCCCTGGGCACCGGGCCGAACACTCACCCCGTTGGCGTGGGCAGAGAGCTTATCGTTGACCGCAGCTGGGTCGGTAAACTCCGGCTCCCACAAGAGCACATGGGTAGCTCCGCGCGGGGCGGTACTTTCCGTCACCGCCGCAACTGCCGTAGGGCGCGAACCGATCAGCCGGGCAAACGACTCAGCTGGCTCCGCGCTCGTAGCCGACGCCCCAATAAAGACCGGAGTAGCACCGTAGTAACGGCAGACCCGGCGCAGCCGCCGCATGAGCAGGGAAACGTGGGCACCAAACACGCCCCGGTAGCCGTGGGCTTCATCCACAATCACATACTTGAGCTTGCGCAAAAACCCAGCCCAGCGGGCATGGTTGGGCAAGATAGCGTGGTGCAGCATATCCGGGTTAGCCAGAATAAAGTTAGCGCGCTCGCGAATAAAACGGCGGTCGGCCTGCGGGGTATCCCCATCGTAGCTTTCAGCTACCACACCCGGCACCTCCAGATTCCGCAGGGAGGCTAATTGATCTGCCGCTAGAGCCTTAGTGGGGGAGAGATAGAGCGCTGTAGCCCGGCCTGAGTCAAAGCCGCTAGCTTGAGTCTCAAATTCACCCCGGTAGATAGCGTCAAGGGCAGGGAGCTGATAGGCCAGGGACTTACCCGAGGCGGTTCCCGTTGCCAGAATAACGTGCCGGTTGCCGGGGGACTCCTGGGCAGCTGTCGCAGCTTTTACCTGGTGCAGGTAGGGCTCGGGTACTCCTAGGTTCTGGTAGGCCTCAACCATTCGCGGGTGGACCCAGGACGGCCAGGGGGCAGTTTCAGCCGGTCGGGCAGGTAGGGTGCGTACATGGGTTACCTGCTCCGGTAAGGAGGTTAGCCCCAGCTGTTCTAAGACCACGGCTAGTTCACCCGGCTGCGGGGCACGGGTGGCAGGCGTTTGGGCGGACGCTGCCCCGTGGGAGGGCGCTCCATAAGGCTGCGAGCCAGCGGCGGTCGGGAATGATGGTGAGGCTTCTGTAGGCACCCGTCTATTATGGCACCGCGGGGTGAGCGTAAATATTTACTGTTTTTCCTACCCTATCTGTGACCTGTGCTATAGAGAATGAGATAATGGGGGCATGAGTATTCCTATGAACATTCAGGGTAAGAAGACCGCCGAGCAGGAACCTGTGGTTACAGTACTGACGGATGAGCAGATTTGGGGGCTCATCGAAGGCACCCGGTTTGCCCGCTTGGGTACGGTAGGTGAGGACGGCTACGTACACGTCACCCCGCTCAATATCGTCACCGACGGGGTACGTATCTTCTTCCGCACCGCCTCCGGTAGTAAGCTCACCCAGCTCTTGATGAATGAGAAAGTCACGGTGCAGTTTGACCGGGCTGAGGGCAGTCACGCCTATTCTGTCAACGTGTTCGCTACTGCCCGTTTGCTCACCGAAACCCGCGACATCGACTATGTTGGCAAGCTCAATCTGGAACCCTGGCTCAATACCGAGAAGCTGGAGTTCGTGGAACTTACCCCGCAGAAAATGACGGGCCGCCGCTTCCGCCTGGGTTAGCTCACCGGTCGCCCCGTTCATCAGGTGTAGGGTCTAAAATGGGGGTGTGTCTCAAGAAAAAATTATCCTCTACTACTGCTTCGCCCCTGTTACCGACCCCAAGGCCGTGATGCTCTGGCAGCGTGCCCTCTGCGAGAAACTGGGGCTAACCGGTCGCATCCTGATTTCTAAACACGGCATTAACGGAACCCTGGGCGGCGACATCAACGCCCTGAAACAGTACGGCAAGACTACCCGCCAGTACCCCGGCTTTGAAAAGCTCGAGCTCAAGTGGTCCGACGGTAGCGCCAGTGACTTCCCCCGTCTTTCCGTCAAAGCCCGCGATGAAATCGTCGCTTTCGGCACCCCTGATGAGCTGGTCGTTGATGAAAACGGTGTGGTCGGTGGCGGCGTGCACCTGAAGCCTGAAGAAGTGAACAAGCTGGTTGAAGAACGCGGGGATGAGGTCGTTTTCTTTGACGGCCGTAATGCCTTTGAAGCTAAAATCGGCAAGTTCAAGAACGCCGTTGTGCCCGATGTTCGTACCACCCACGACTTCATTAAAGAAATTGAGTCGGGCAAGTACGATGACCTCAAGGACAAGCCCGTCGTCACCTACTGCACCGGTGGCATCCGCTGTGAAATTCTCTCGGCCCTGATGAAAAACCGTGGCTTCAAGGAGATCTACCAAATCGACGGTGGCATCGTGCGCTACGGCGAAAAGTACGGTGACTCCGGCCTCTGGGAGGGGTCACTCTATATCTTCGACAAACGCCAGCACATGAACTTCTCACCCGATACCGTCACCATCGGTGAGTGCGAGCACTGCGGTGCTAAGGCAAACACCTTCGTTAACCTCGATGTAGACGGCGTGCGCGACCTGGTACTGCTGTGCCCCGACTGCCAGGCCAAAGCAGAGGCTGAGCGCGAGGCTGCGGCAGCGTCAGCATGAGCAAGCAGAAGACCCCGGTCTACGAAACAGCTCTGATCGAGTACGGTACCTTCATGGTCGCCGGTGTCACCGACCCTGCGACCGAAGAGAGCGACTTCGGTTCCTGGTGGGACCGCCTCTACCAAAAGCTTGAATCGGGCGAGAGCGACCTGGCCGCCCAGCGCCTGGCCGCGGTAGAAAAGTTGCAGAAGGTAGGCGTCGTAATGCCGGACGCCGACGACACGGGCTTTACCTACACGGCAGGTTTTATCGTGCCCGGTGGAATTAAGGACGTCGCGGCCCTGGGCCTGACCGGTGTGATGGTGCCTGCCGCCATGTACGCTACCGTCCTGGTGCAGGGGGCTATTACCCCGGGCTTCCCCCCTGCCCATATCAAGGCGGGGTTTGACTATCTGACCGGTACCTTTATCCCGGCTAAGGGTCTAGAGCCCACCGGCGTGTGTTTAGAGGTCTATGGCCCCGGTCATGTGACCGATGAGAACTACCGTATGTACCTGTGGCAGGCTGTGACTGGTCAGCCTTCACACTAGGTCTAAAAGCAAGAAAATACCTCCCGCAGTGCGATATACGGGAGGTATTTTCTTTGACAGTAAGTGCGCTTGTGCGCGCTTAGTTTACGGTTGTACTGGTGTGGTAATACCGAAGGGAAAAGTCTTTAGGAGTTCTGCTCTACAGCCAGTTCAGCTTCGAGCTTTTCAACAATTTCTGCGATGAAAGCGGGGCCACCGTTAGCGGCCTTTTCCTTCCAGTCAGCAATGGACTTTTCCAGTTCGGCAATTTTTTCTGCATTAGCCATAAAGTAAATATAACCCAGACCTCTAGAAAAAATTACCTTGATTATTATTTAATCTTTTCCCAGCTCTCCACTTCACCCGGTACGACGGTGAAGAGTGGATGGGCGATTTTCACAGGTGACGTGGTGAAATGCTGGTCATACCACCGGGGTGAACGGGACTTTACTTTTTCTGCCAAAAATGAGATTTCGTAGTCCAGCTGGCCATCGGTGACAGGGAGCGGTTCTAAGTCGTCCCGGGGAGGGAACACCAGCAAGCCGCGGTTGAAGCTATAGCCCCGCCTGTCAGCTTCGTTAGCTAGCCCGTGTAGATAGGTGCAGATGTAGGCTAGGGGGTCGCTGGATGCCTTAAAGCGGTCGAGCTGGGGGTGGCTGGTGTAGCCCTTGGTGAGCCCCTGAAGCACTTTCTGGGCAAGCAGGGTTTCCCGCCAGCAGGCTACAAGGCCCTTGGCGTCGAGAAGGGAAGGATGCACTGACCAGATGCGCACTAGCGCTCATCTCGGCGGGCGATAGCTTCTTCCAGTCGCTCTAGTTTGCCGGTGAGTTCGCCCGAATCGTGGCCCGGGCGGATATCGGCCTTGAGCACCAGGGAAACCCGGTTGCCGTACTTGCCAACAGCTTCAGTGGCGGCTTTGATGACGGCCATGCACTCGTCCCAGTCACCTTCGATGGTGGTGAACATGGCGTCGGTGCGGTGGGGTAGACCTGAGTCGCGGACAATCTGGACGGCTTCTGCAACGGCCTCGTGGACGGACCCGGAGGGGTCGCCACCGCCGGTGGGAGCTACTGAGAAAGCAAATAACATGTCTCTACCGTACCGCTCATACGGTTAAATAGAGAGCGTGATAACTTCTGATTTTTCTCGTGTTCCCGGTTCCCCCGTCAGCGCCGATACTGCCGCCCTCACCCGCCTGTACACCGCCCTGACCGGTCTCAACTACACTTACGACGGTATCGAAGAGTTGCTGGGGCCCCGCGCTTTTGAGGCCATGACCCGCGACCAAGTGGTGCCCGGCCTCTACCGGGTGAGCCAGATTCTGGGGCAGGAGGCGACATCAGAGACTTTCACCGCGAGCCAGCGGAACCTAGCCCAGCTGGTGCGCTTCTTCCTCTTTGGCACCGCGCTGCCCGGTGGGGACCTTGAGGACGCCCTGGGAGCAGGTAGTCTGGATCTGCTGCTGGATTTGGGGTTGGCGGAGCCTACCGAGGACGGCCTGGTGCAGGCCGCCGTAGATTTGCGCCCCCACGCTGCGGACGATGGAACCGAACTCTTTGTGGCCAGTGACTTAGGAGCCCACCAGCGCCCCGGCGTCCTGCGTAAGGACCATGTGCTGGGTATTGGCCATGCCTCCCTGACCCTGGCCCAGCTGACCGAACGTACCCCCGTAGAGCGGGCCCTTGACCTGGGCACCGGCTGCGGCATCCAGGTCTTCCACCTGCTGGCTCATACCCGCCACGTAACCGCCACTGACATTTCCGAGCGGGCTCTGGCCTTCACCCGCTTTAATCTGCTGCTGAATGCGTCTGCCCTGAAGCTGAACCCCGCCAACCTGGAGGAGCGCGTCAGCCTGCGCTTAGGCTCCCTCCTGGAGCCGGTCGCCGGTGAAACCTTTGACCTGGTGGTCTCTAACCCGCCCTTTGTTATTACCCCGCGCAGCGACCAGGAAACCCCCGAAGACCAGTTCACCTACCGCGACGGCGGTATGGCGGGGGACGGCATCATCTCAACCCTGGTGCAGCAGCTGCCCACCGTGCTTGCCCCCGGCGGACGCGCCCAAATGTTGGGTAACTGGGAAATCCCGGTGGACGGCCAGGAAGGCCCAGTTGACTGGGCTGACCGCCCCCGCGCTTGGGTAGGGGAGCAGACCGAGGCCTGGTTTATTCAGCGCGAGGTGCTTGAGCCCGAACAGTACGCCGAAACCTGGCTGCGCGATGCCAGCGAAAACCGCGACCCCGCCCACTTTGAGGCAGCCTACACTGCCTACCTGCGCGACTTCGCCTCCCGCGGCGTTGGCTCCATTGGCTTTGGCATGATTTGGCTACGTAAGCCGAACCCGGCGTCCGCAGGGGAACGCCTGCACCGCTTCGAAGAAATTACCTACCCCATCCAGCAACCCATCGCCCCCTTCATCACCGAGGCGGTGGAGCACTTTGATCAGGTCACCGCCTTGAGCGATGCCGAGCTGCTAGAGAAGCACCTGGTCGTTGCCGGGGACGTGACCGAAGAACGCCATGCCACCCCCGGCTCTGAGCACCCCTCCGTGATTCTGCTGCGCGCAGGTGCCGGACTGCGCCGCACCATCCTAGAAACCACAGAGACCTCCGGCTTCGTCTCCGCCTGCGACGGGGAACTGACCGCCGGCCAAATCGTCGGTGCCCTAGCTGCCCTGCTGGGCTGGGAGACCGAAGAACCCAGACAAGTATTAATCAGTAACATGCGCGAACTGCTCGAAAAGGGCTTTTTGCGGATTGACCAGGGCGACTAGACTGGGGCCATGGTAGAGAATCCTATTAAAACCCTGACCGAAGACCGCTGCTGGGAGCTGCTAGCTGCCCACGAGTTCGGCCGCCTGGCCCTGGCTGTTGGCGGGGAGGTAGATATCTACCCCGTCAACTTCGTGGTGCACGAGAAGAAAATCTACTTCCGCACCGCAGCCGGCCAGAAGCTCTCAGAAGTCGTCATCAGCCGCAAGGCCGCCTTCGAAATTGACGAGGTCATCGACGGTACAGCCCGCTCCGTTGTCGTGCACGGCAACGCCCACTGGCTCACCAGCGAAGCCGACCTCGACGCGGTCGAAGCCTTGGGCCTGTGCACCTACTCACCGACCTACAAGACCAACTGGGTTGAGGTAGAGCCGGTGAGCGTCAGCGGGCGCGAGTTCGAAATCGGGGCAGAACCTGCTGATGAGCTTTAAGGGGCTAAGGGGGCCAGCACCGGTACTGGCCCCCGCACGCCCGTGCTCTAAGGTCACATCGGTCTAAGTAGACACGAAGCCCCGTAAGTCGGCTATTGTTGTGCATACACGCGAAAAACCGACCCCAAGGAGCCCTCAGTGCCCACTAAGGCAACCACCGAGCACGGCAAGTCACTGCTGATCGTGGAATCCCCCTCGAAGGTGAAAACCATCAGCGGGTACCTGGGCGATGCCTTCATCGTTGAATCCTCCATGGGGCATATTCGCGACCTTCCCCAGCCCTCTGAGTTGCCCGATGAGCTCAAAAAGAGCCCCGTCGGCAAGTTTGCGGTCAACGTAGAAGAAGGCTTCGAGCCCTACTATGTGGTCAACCCCGATAAGAAAAAGAAGGTCACCGAGCTCAAGCGCCTGCTCAAAGAGTCCGATGCCCTCTATCTGGCAACCGATGGTGACCGCGAAGGTGAAGCCATTGCCTGGCACCTGCTGCAGGTGCTCAAGCCCAAGGTGCCCGTCTACCGTCTGACCTTCCCCGAAATCACCAAAGAAGCGATTCAGCGTGGCTTCAACGAACTGCGCGACATTGATAACAACCTGGTGGACGCCCAGGAAACCCGCCGTGTGCTCGACCGTATCTACGGTTACGAGCTCTCACCGGTGCTCTGGCGCAAGGTCTCCCGCGGCCTTTCAGCCGGGCGCGTGCAGTCTGTGGCAACCCGCCTGGTCGTAGAGCGTGAGCGCGAACGCATGGCCTTCCGCTCAGCCACCTACTGGGACCTCACCGGTACCTTCACCACCTCCGCCTCCGAATCTTTCACCGCCAAGCTCTCCGCTGTTGATGGTGCCCGCGTGGCTACCGGCAAGGATTTTGCCGATAACGGCACCCTCAAGCCTGCCTCGGCAGGTAAGGTTGCCCACCTGGATGAAGCCGCCGCCAGCTCCCTGGCTACCGCGCTGGCATCCGCCGCTTTCGCCGTCCGCTCGGTCGAAACTAAGCCCTATACCCGCCGCCCCGCTGCCCCCTTCACCACCTCAACCCTGCAGCAGGAGGCCGCCCGTAAGCTCCGCTTCTCGTCCCGCTCCACCATGCAGGTGGCCCAGCGCCTCTACGAGAACGGTTACATCACCTACATGCGAACCGACTCGGTTGCCCTGTCTGACCAGGCCACCCAGGCTGCCCGCAAGCAGGCAGCTGAACTGTACGGTGCTGACTTCGTACCCGCCTCCCCGCGCGTCTACACCTCCAAGTCCAAGAACGCCCAGGAAGCCCACGAGGCAATCCGCCCTGCGGGGGATTCCTTCCGTACCCCCGCCGAGGTCAAGAATGCGCTGAGCATCGACGAATTCCGCCTCTACGAGCTGATTTGGAAGCGCACCGTCGCCTCCCAGATGGCTGACGCCAAGGGCTCCACCGCCTCCGTCCGCCTGGGGGCAACCGCCGCCGACGGCCGGGATGCCGAGTTCGCAGCGTCCGGCACCGTCATTACCTTCCGCGGCTTCCTCGCCGCCTACGAAGAAGGCAAGGACGCCCTGCGCGGCGAAGAGGGCAAGGGCGAGGCCAAGGACGGCAAGGACGACAAGCGCCTACCCAACCTGGCAGAAGGCGACGCCCTGCGCGGTAGCGATATCGAAGCTGCCCGCCACGAAACCTCACCCCCGCCCCGCTACACCGAGGCATCCCTGGTCAAGGCTATGGACGAGCTCGGCATTGGCCGTCCCTCAACCTACGCAGCCGTCATCTCGACCATCATGGACCGCGGCTACGTCAATAACCGCTCCGGCTCCCTGGTGCCCTCCTGGACCGCCTTCTCCGTCGTCCGCCTGCTCGAAGAGCACTTTGCCAAGTACGTGGACTACGAGTTCACCGCGGAAATGGAAGAGGACCTGGACCGCATCGCCCGCGGCGAAGAAGCCCGCCCCGAGTGGCTCTCCCACTTCTACTTCGGTGGGGGAGATAAGCGGGGGCTCAAGCCTATCGTCGATAACCTGGGTGACATTGACGCCCGCGCCATCAACTCGGTTGAGGTCGCCCCAGGGGTCAACCTGCGCGTGGGTAAGTTTGGCCCCTACCTGGAAACCGGCGGTGAGATCGACACCGAAACCGGTGAAATCAAGGACCCGGTACGTGCCAACGTACCGGCTGACCTGGCTCCCGATGAGCTGACCGAGCAAAAGGTCGCTGAGCTGCTGGAGATGGGCAAGAATGACGGCCGTGAACTCGGTGTAGACCCAGAAACCGGACGCACCATCGTGGCCCGTGACGGCCGCTTCGGCCCCTACGTCACCGAGGTTATCCCCGAGATGACCGAGGAAGAAATCGCCGCCTGGATGGACGCCCAGCCCACCGAGTACTACAAGAACGGCAAGCCCAAGCCCAAGAAGAAGCCCAAGGCTGAAAAGCCCCGCACCGGCTCCCTCTTCAAGTCCATGGACCTGGCGACCGTCACCCTGGACGACGCCCTCAAGATTATGGCTCTGCCTCGTGTGGTCGGTACCGACGCTGAGGGTACCGAAATTACCGCCCAGAACGGTCGTTTCGGCCCCTACCTGAAGAAGGGCACCGACTCCCGCTCTCTGGAAACCGAGGACCAGATTTTCTCCATCACCCTGGACCAGGCCCTGGAAATTTATTCCCAGCCCAAGCAGCGCGGACGCGGCGCCGCCAAGCCCCCGCTGGCTGAACTGGGCGTAGACCCGGTCTCTGAGAAGAAGATTGTGGTCAAGGACGGTCGTTTCGGCCCCTACATCACTGACGGCGTCACCAACATTACTGTGCCTCGTAGCGAAACCATCGAGTCCCTGACCCACACCCGGGCGGTAGAGCTTCTAGCTGAGAAGCGAGCTAAGGGCCCGGTCAAGCGCAAGACAGCAGCCAAGAAGCCGGCGGCTAAGAAAACGACCGCGAAGAAAACTACTGCCAAGAAGACAGCGGCCAAGAAAACCGCCTCAAAGTCCTAGAAAAAGATCAGGCACCCGCCCCGCTAGCTCACCCTGAGAAAGCTAGCTGGGCGGGGGCCGTCCTTTAGACTAGAAGGCAGGAAAGTACTTCACCATCACACCCTGGGGGGACCCATGCGACTAGGCGTACTCGACATCGGCTCAAATACCGGCCACCTTCTCCTGATTGAGGGCCAGCTGGGCTCCCGCCCCGAAGCCTACACAGCAGCCCACAAGGAACCCCTGCAGCTGGTGCGCTATATTGACGCGGACGGCAATATCACCGACGAGGGCCGCGACCGCCTCACCGCCTTTGTGAAGTCTGCGGTGCTCTACGCGATTGAGCACGGGGCAGAAGACCTGCTGGCCTTTGCTACCAGCGCCATTCGAGAATCCAAAAACGGCCCCGAAGTCCTGCAACACGTGCAGAACGAAACCGGCGTCAACCTCACCGAAATCACCGGAGACCAGGAAGCCGCTATCACCTACCACGCCGTGCGCCACTGGCAGGGCTGGGGCGCTGGCCGTATTCTCAACTTTGATATCGGCGGCGGCTCCTTCGAGTTCTCCACCGGTATGGATGCCTACCCCGACGACGCTATCTCCGTGCCCCTGGGCGCCACCCGCCTGACCGGGGACTGGTTCAGCACCCCCGTGCCGTCCCCCAAGGAAATCAAAAAACTCCGCAAGTATGTGCGGGAAACCCTCGAACCCGTTGCAGAAACCCTGCTCGCCTACGGGCAACCCAACATGGTGGTAGGCACCTCCAAAACCTTCCGCTCCCTCGCCCGCATCTGTGGCGCTGCCCCCTACTCAGCTGGCCCCTTCGTCAAACGAGAAATCTCACTCGAAGACCTCAAACTCTGGACCCGCCGCCTAGAAGCCATGCCCCCCGAAGAGCGCGCTGGCCTCCCCGGCGTCTCAGACGTCCGCGCCGAACAAATGCTGGCAGGCGCTATCGCCGCCGAAGCCGCTATGGATGTCTTCGGTGTCGACCGCATGCGCGTCTCCCCCTGGGCCCTACGCGAGGGCCTGGTGCTGCGCCGCATGAACTACCTCTCCCAGCAAGGGCCCGAAGCCGTCATCGACCCCCGCTCCCTCGCCGCCTTCGTACAGGACTAGCCATGAACAACGCAGAGCAGCAGCGCCCGTCCGCCCGCAAACCCGTGCCGGTGGCCCTCTCCACCTCCTGCCTCTTCCCACTGGGCGTACCCGAAACCTTCTCAACGGCGGTCGACCTGGGCTACGACAGTGTAGAGGTCATGATTACCCACTCGGCTCTCTCCCAGGAGCCCCACGACCTGCTCGATTTGATCCAGAAGTACCAGATTCCTATCTCCGCCATTCACGCCCCCACCCTGCTCCTGACCCAGCAGGTCTGGGGCCGGGCCTGGAACAAGATGCAGATGGCGGCCAAAATGACCAAGGCCGTAGGAGCGGACGTCATCGTCGCCCACCCGCCCTTCCGCTGGCAGAAGCTCTACGCCAAGAACTTTGTGGCGGGCGTGCGGGAAATATCTGAACTTGAGAACGTCAAAATCGCGGTAGAGAACATGTACCCCTGGTCAGTCAAAGGCCACGCGATAGAGATGTACGCCCCCCACTGGGACCCCTCCCGCTTCGACTACGACTGGATGACCTGGGACTTCTCCCACGCAGCCGCAGCCGGGGACGACTCCCTAGAAGCCATCAAACGCATCGGCTCCCGCCTGGGGCACGTGCATCTGACCGATGGCTCCGGTGACAAAGTCATGGACGAGCACCTGGTCCCCGGCCACGGTACCCAGCCCGTCGCCGAAACCCTGCAATACATCGCAGCCAGCGACTTTGACGGCGTAGTCTGCGCTGAAGTGTCAACTCGCAAGGCCAAAGGCGCAGGCGCCCGCGACGACATGCTCTACGAGACCCTGCAATTCGCCCGCACCCACTTAGCTAGGTGAAAATTCATCACCCCACAATGCGCTTCGGACTCGCGCTCGCTGCCGACCCTCTCACGGGTTCGCTAGCGCTCACGTGTGATTCACGCCAGCCCCGCGCCAGCAGCTTCGCTGCGAGTCCGACAGCGCTTTCAACTATGTGTCATATTCGAAGGAGAACATCGTGACCACTGTTGCTTTTATCGGAACCGGCTCCATGAACGGAGCTATCGCCTCGGGCCTGCTTGCTGCGGGTACTGACCCCGCCACTGTGCGCGCAACCGTTGGGTCGCACGCCAGCATTGCGAAGCTGCGGGAGAAGCTGGGGGAGGGGGCCCAGGGAGTCACGATTCTGGCTGGTGAGGACGACGCCCAGGCTAACCTCAAAGCCGTGGAGGGAGCCGACGTGGTGCTTCTCGGCGTCAAGCCCTACGCCATTCTTGATCTGGCCCGTGAAATCTCTCCGGCTCTGGGCGAGCAGACCGTGGTGGTCTCGGTTGCTGCCGGTATCACCCTGGAAGCCCTACAGCGGGCTCTGCCCGAGGGGCAGCCTGCAATCCGCTGTATGCCCAACACCCCCTCACGGGTAGGTAAGGGCGTGCTGGCTATCTCGGTGGGCCAGACCGTTAGCGACGAGTTGAAGGACGCCGCCGCTCAGGTTCTGGGTGCTGCCGGCCGGGTCATTGAGGTTGAGGAAGAGCAGATGGGTGCGGTAACCGCCGTATCTGGTTCGGGCCCTGCCTATGCCTTCTTGCTCGCAGAAACTATGGCCGCTGCGGGCGTTAAGCTGGGTCTCGACGAAAAGACCGCGACCGAGTTGGCTGCTGCTACGGTGGCGGGGGCGGGCTACCTGCTGGACGCTGACCCCAACCCCCAGGATCTCCGTCAGGCGGTCACCAGCCCCCAGGGAACCACAGATAAGGCGATTACCGCCTATATTGATGGTGGCCTTTTTGAACTGACGGAGACCGCTATGCGGGCCTGCCTAGCTCGGAACGATGAAATGACCGAAGAGTTCAGCTCCGAAAAATAGTACAGGCCTAGTCTAAAAAAGAGGACCTGTAAAAGTAGGCTGTGTTACCAAAACCCC